>CAVJWR010000017.1:0-10120 GCA_963653155.1 Limosilactobacillus gorillae | reverse complement strand
GGAGCGAAAGTTGATGTGTCGTCGGCTCGTAGGTGACGAAGAACATCTTGCCCATGCCGCGCTTGCACTCACAGGCGATATAATCCTGATAGGCATCGAAGATTACGCACGGCTCGTGCTTTCTGAGGCGTTGTGCCTTGGCAAATGCGTCACGTCGTTCCACAAACGTATTCCAGTCCGGCTTGATCCAGGCCTCGACCGTGCCAGCGCCGACCGGGTAGCAGATGTCCCTCTCGTCGCGGAACTGGTGGCTCTGCGTCCACGCCGCACGGGTGTGCGTAGGGAAGAAGACACTGCGTCCCGATGCACCGCCCATCCGAAGCGATGTGTCGCCGGGCTTGCCGGAAACGCCTGTCCCGAAACAGTCGTCGCTCCATTTCGGAAACGGGAGATCCGCCCCAACGCGCACCGCAAGGCGCGTCAGGTCGATGCGCGGCAAAGAGAGCGTACGGTCGGTTATCTTGTGCCCATATTCATCGTATTCGTACTTGCAGTCACGGAGTTCAAGAGTGAAGCGCAGTTTTCTGGCCTTCGGGTGGATGTGTCCCTCGTCCCGGTAGTCGCAGAGCTTGCCGTTCGGACGCATATGGCTTGTCCAGCGCACGTCGCAAAGCGTCTCTGGAAGAACATTCCCCTTCGCGTCAATCTGCTCAATGAAACTCTTGCCGCCCCAAACGAGATGCGTACGACTCGTGAGGTCGATCTCCTGACGCACGGGCTTTCCGGCAAGGCCTTCGGGGACATCCACAGTATATGTGACGTGCGCCGACTGTCGGACACCACCGGCGTAGGAGAACTGAAGTCCGCCATCAACCGATTGCGCCGTCACTCCCTTCGGAAGGACCCATCGTGACAGGTTCGCATCATTCAAGGCATCCGCAAAAAGATTGTCGACCGTTGCCGCATCAGCGAACGGCATTGGCGACGCACTCTGGCACGTAAGGCTTCGCGTACCGTCCGGCACACGGAACCTCAGGCGGATCGTGTTCGGCGCCTTGCCCGGCAGCGTCACGGATGAAAGACTCCGTCCGTCCGCAAATACGGAGAAGCCCTCAGCCCCGATCTTTTTGGGATTCAGCTCAACTTCATACGGAACGGACGTGTCGTAGGTCGTGTTCCACTCCAGGGAAAATGCCGCGACGGCGGCAAGCAATGCGATGAACATATCTTTCTTCTCCTCTTATCTTGCCAGCAAGGCGTTGCAAATCCACAGCATCGGAGCCTGCCCGTGTGGATCTCCGTTGATCCGCCGACGGCCCTCGTACCAGGCGCGGTCATTCCGCGCACCAGTACCCTCGCACACGCCCGCAAGGTTCGCATGCTCGTCCAAACGCGCACACAGCGCAAGATACGCCGTGCGGGCCGCCTCCGCATACTTGCCGTCCAGCCAGTCGTGGCGAACGCCCTCTATAAACGCATAGGCGTACATCGCCGAGCCGGACGTCTCGCTCCACATTTCGGGATCCGTAACGACCTGTCCCCAAAGCCCATCCTTGCGCTGATACTTCAGGAGCGTAGCCATCATCTTGCGGTAGCCATCCATGATCTTCGCGTAGTGCGGATGGTCTTCCGGCATGTACGAAAGGACGATGGCCATGCCAGCCGCCATCCAGCCCGCGCCGCGAGCCCAGACGAACGGTACGGACGGTTCGTGGTAAAAAAGCCCGGCATCCACGCCATCCTTGAGCTGCAACCGGTCAATGTAAAGGCACATCTCGTATGCCGTGCGGTCGAGGTATTTGCGGTCTCCAGTCGCGGCATATGCCCGCGTCTGGAGAACCGTGATCATGTACATGTCATCAATCCAGAGGCGCGTCTGCGGCGTGTACCCATTCTTCCACCACTTAAGCTCGCTGGCGTAGTCGAGGTTGTGGAGTTTCGCCGTCTTCAGGAGCCAAGGCGTGAACGTCCGCTCATGGTCATCCACCTGTGGCATCGCCCACTGTCCGTCTGCATAGAAGTTCCCCATCGCAAGCGCACGCAGGTCGCCGGTACGGCGATAGACGGTGTACGGCAACGCCCCGAATATGTAGAAGTCAACG
Source organism: Limosilactobacillus gorillae (assembly GCA_963653155.1). Classification (GTDB taxonomy): domain Bacteria; phylum Verrucomicrobiota; class Kiritimatiellia; order RFP12; family UBA1067; genus UBA1731. Next base: position 8,078 of record CAVJWR010000017.1, on the reverse strand, counting down.
TGTTTCGGCTTTGAGACATGGTCGGCAAGCGTCCCGCCCGGATAATACGGATCAAACCGCTTCAAGAGACGCGCCTCAAGTTCGGCATTGCCGCTAAGAACGGCAAAGTCAATCGCGTTGACCCAAAGCGAGACCATCGCATAATGGACGGCCGTGCCGTTTCCGAACTTGCCATCGAAACCCTTGGGGGCGTAGCGCTCCGGGTCCGCCGAGAGAAACTGCTCCGTGACGCGGCGGCCGATCGTCTCCGGCTCACATCCCTTCGGCCAATCCGCAAGCGGATTCGCGACAGCAATGGTCGCCAGCAAAGTTGCCGTTAAAGTCATTGTCCTTCCCTTCCCTGATTATTACCTTACGACTACCACAGTGCCAAAGGTACCAACGCGAAGCGTGCCTGACACGATGCGCCCCGCCATTGCGTCCGTAGATTTTGAGTTGTAGTCGCCTTTGGGCAGATCCGTCCATGTGCCAGATTCGGCATCGTATACCGACAACGAACCGACCTTGGACAGTCCGCCAATTTTCAGCTTGCCGTTTCCGCTGAACCGAACCGCCGCCTCCGGCGAAAGCTGTCCGCGTCCCTTCGCAAGCACGAGCGTCCCATTGCCGCCGACAGAGACTCCGCAGCCATTCACCCATGAGGCATCTGCCGCCAGCTCCAGCGTCCCGTTCGTCACGGAAAGCTCTCCCGTAGACGCGAAATCGCGCCCCGAAAGCGTAAGCGTACCCGTGCCGCCCATCTCGATGGAAAGGCCACCTTTCACCTCGCCACGGATACCGCTCGCGCATCGCAGGTTCGCATCGTTGTCCTGATTGCCGACCACACGCAAGACCGATCCAGCCTCGCCCGTGAGGACGCCCAACGGTGCACAGACGATCTGCTGGACCTCCTGTGTGGTGGAATGGAACGTGGCCGTGCCGATGCCCTCATTCCGGTCGTACAGATAGTTGTTGGAGACATAGACGCCAAGCCCAATACGGCTGCTGCGGCAGGCAACATCGGAAAGGAACTCGACGGAAGCCGTAGAGCCATCTGCGTCGCCAAGCACCATCCATTTGAATGTGGTTGACGAAGAAAGCGTTCCTCCATCCTCAAAGACGAGAAGCCCATCCTGGCTCACGAATCCAAGCGTACCACCCTCTCCGCCAAAATTACGCGTCCGAACTCGCAACGTACCCGGCCCAGATTTCGATGTCAACGTCGAAGAGCACATGTATCCACCCGAAAGCGTCAGTTCAGAGTCTTTCTCCACCATGAAATCGGTTGTCACGCTGTCAGCCTGACGCACGAAGCCTGCGATCTCATTTGTCGTCCCCTCCGCCGAGATTACCATTGGCTGTCCATAGCCTATGCTCTTCCGAAAGCGAATGGTCTTTTCGATACGCCCATTGGCGAGGATTATGGCGTTCGACACCACCTCCATCACCTTGTCGCTCGTGTCCGATTGTCTTATCTCGCCCTCCCACGCATGGTTTACGGATGCTATCGTGCCGTCCGCAACCGTAAGCGGCACATTTGTAAACGTCACCGCCGCCGCAAGCGTGTTAGTGCCGTTCCATATGAGCGAACCGCCGCCGGACACCGATACGAACGCCCCATCCGAGTTCGAAAAACCGTTGCCGAGGGTCAGCGTACGGTCTGCCGGAATCGTCCACATCTGCGCATCGTAGAGCGCCACAGGCGGCTCGATTGAGTACGCAAGCGCCGCATCCGTATCTTCGGATTTCGCCGCCACGGCCAGTCCATCCGCGCCAATCGACAGCGATCCGTTCGCGGCGGTTTTTCGGAGTGCAAAGCCATTGGGCGCATCCAGCGTCAGCTTCTGGAAACGCACCACACGGTCAATCGAAGCCTCAGTTCCGGCTGTCGCGAACGTGGCACGCGTCTCGAAGCTTGCAAGTCCCGGCAACGTGCCGCCCCAGTTTGCCGCAGTACCGACCGACGTATCGGCGCCACCGCCAGCCGTCCATGTCGCATCCGATACGGAAACAGAGTCGCCATCCGCATATATCTGCCCTTCGCCATGGATTTGAGGGAGCATAGATGCATCATAGAATCCTTTTGGCTTGCGGACGCCATCAACCGTCAAGGACTTTAGCATCAGAGTCATGCCCTGCGGGATTGCCAACGATCCAGTAGCCGCAAGTTCAAGCGCAACCTTGTTGTCGGAAAATGGCGCATTCGCGGTTTCGGAAATCTCAAGACGCCCAGAGCAGACGATCCCAGCCACTCCCGTCAGCGCGTTCGTGATTGCGCCAAGCTGCAAAACACCCGCCTCGCCAATAGATATCGACGGCACGGCGGTGAACTTCACGTCGTTGTCAAGCCGGAGCGTACCGGATGCCACGTCCAGCGGCTGGACTGTCTTGTTGGCGCGACCGGATGCGGCATTCGGATTGAGCGGACCTGAAAACGTCTGCACGAACGCCGGGTACTTCGACACATCCACATCCATCTTCAGCTGCACATTGGCATCAGGGAACCAACAGCGCGTGACGGCGGACTCGTCATCACCTGTGACAGTAAGAACAGGCGATCCGCTCGACGTTGACAGGCGGGCATACGTTGAGCCATCTCCGATCTGAATGTCCGCATTGAAGTCCAAGGCCCTCACCGACTGACTGAAGCCATTGAGCGAAAGGTTCTGAAACGCCCCTCCATTGACAGCCTCGCGAACGAGATAACGCGCACCGCCCAACGCATTTTCCGTAGCAACGGAAAGGCAAGACCCATGCAGACTGACAAGACCAATGCAATTCGCAGACGAACGGAGCGTCACCGTCCCTTGTCGTCCAGACCATAACCCCGTGTCGTTCAGATAAAGCGTCGCACACGTCAGAGGCCCTGAAAAGTCGTAGTCCTCGACCGTCGCAAGGCGCAAGCTGGCGTCTGGCGCAGAAACGGTACCGGTGAACGTCGCAGTCTTGTTGGCTCGCGTCGTTGATGTTCCGACGTTGACCTTCAAGATCTCCTGGCTGACCGAAAGCGTCCCCGAAAGCGTGGCGCTTTCGGCGAACACAAACTGGTGCGTGTCATTCAGATATCTGCTGAAGGTCATGTCATTGGAGAACGTTGCCCCTGCGACGTTCAGACGGACGATGCCCCCTGCGCATTCGATTTCGCCCGTGCCAAACGCCCCTGCGGCATCAGCCTGAACCGTACCGGCTTCAATGACAATTGACTTGCCGGACAAAGGCAAGAAGGAGTTGTCTGCGGCCAAAACGAGCGTCCCCTCACCTGTCTTGCGGATTGAGCCTTCGCCAGAAATGGCTCCTCTCAACGTCAAGGTTCCTTTGGAGACATCGATCTCCACTTCCCCAACGAGAACTACATCGTCAGCGAGTGCCGTATCTTCCGAGAACGTCTGCTTTGCGTTCCACGTCAACGTCTCACCCCAGACAGGATTTGATGCGGCAAGCAGACTGCCGCACAGCAATGCAATAAATCGAATGCGCCGAGCAAGCGGCAAACAAGCTATCGAATACGATTTCATCTCTTCAGAATGTATTTTTTTTTTCATTGCCCAAAACGACACTCCTTTCTGATTGTTATCATTGTCAAGTGGCCGTGATTATACGACACGCAAAGGTCAAAATAAAGTAGCCAAGTGGCTACCTCTCATTTTAGCCACTTTGTAGTATAATGGGGATTCCATGTATGCAATCCTGCTATTCGCCGCCATATTGACACGTCTTGCCGACTTGGCTTCCATCGTAGAGGCCGACACGCCAAATTGCGACTCGCTATTCTGCGTGACAGGGACGGTTTCGTATGTGATTGCCTATCAGGAGAAGTTTTGCCATGTGCTGGTAGAGGAGAATGGCATCGGAATCGATATCGCCGGAACGATAGACAAGGAATTGCCACGTCCGGGCGACATCATTTGCCTTGAGGGGGCATTTGCGGATACTCGCACCGATGGCGTCCAACCCCAATTCACGCGCCTCACGACGCTTGGGCATCGTGCTCCCCCTGCACCCGCCACAGGGAAAGCCTCAGAGATCATGAGTGGACGTCACGATTTCCATCGGGCGCATCTTGTCGGCGAAGTCTGCGATGCCGGGTCGAGCGGCACGAATCCGTTCTGGAACTTCCTTTCCGTCATCAGTGATGGCCATCGATATTACGCGCCCATACCGGTGCGTGGCGCAAGTCTGGGACAACTGGAAACCCTTATCGGCTCAAAGGTTCGACTGGATGGATTTCCTACCTCACACGACCGTTCATACAGGTTCCTTGACGAACGTCGGTTCATGGTAGCAGACCTAAACCACATAACCGTTATCGCCAAACCCGCACAAGACCCATTCTCCGACGCGCCATCGGTCGCAGACCTCCGACGACTCATGCCAGAACAGATTTCCCAACTCGGACGACACAAGGCCATTGGCCGTGTGCTTACCGTATGGCAGGGGAACAACGCGCTGCTGCGCATGAGCGACAACCGCATAGCAATCGTCTCGTTCTCGGATCCAACCCCAACGAAACGCGGACAGCACGTCGAGGTAATTGGCTACCCGTCAACGGATGGGTTCATCCTTCGCCTGTCACGGGCGCTGTCGCGTCCTTTTGCCGGAACCGATCTCGTCAAATCAGATAGCCAGTCGCTCGACGTTGACGATGCCAAGGATATTGCATCCATCAAGACCTTCACCCAAGGCTCGCTTCAGGGACGCCGCATTCGCATTTGCGGGAACGTCGCAGGCTTTCCGAAAAACCAAAGCGAAATGCAGTCCTTTCTTCTCGAAATCGATGGGTGGCTCCTTACCGTAGACTTCAGTTCATGGCCACAGGTCGCCAAGTCGCTTGAACCGGGATGCCAAGTACGCCTGACCGGCACGTGCGTTCTCGAAACGGAAAGCTGGAGAGTCTTGTCAAATGGCAAACTGATGAATGGGATCATGCTCGTCCTTGACCGGGCGGACGACCTCGTCATCCTAAAGCGTCCGCCATGGTGGACGCCATTGCGCCTGTCAATCCTCATCGTTTTTCTTCTGCTGCTTCTTGCCGGAATTCTCTTCTGGAACAGGATTCTGCACCGCCTTTCGGAGAAAAGGGGCCTTGAGCTATTCCGTGAACGGTCAGCCAACGCACAGGCTGAACTCAAGACCGAAGAGCGCACCCGGTTGGCCGTAGAGCTGCACGACTCGCTATCCCAAATCCTCACTGGCGCGGCCATGCAGCTGGATGCAGGGGAAATCGGCGCGGCAAAACGCATTTTGGCATCCTGCCGCCGCGAACTTCGCTGTTGCCTATGGGACTTGCGGAACCATGCCATTGACGCGGAACGTTTCGACGATGCCATCCGCGAAACGCTTGCGCCGCATATAGGCAAACGTCAGGCGACCATTTCTCTGGCGGTCCCCTCCGTAGCGCTGTCGGAACCACTGCGCCATGCGGCGCTTCGGATCATCCGAGAAGCGACGGTAAACGCCATCCGCCACGGACACGCCAAGGCAATCTCGATAATCGGAAAGTTCGTGGATCGCCGCCTTTCCGTCACCATCACAGATGACGGGCGAGGATTCGACCCTAACGTCGCCATAGGCTCCGCCAGTGGGCACTTCGGCATCCTCGGCATGCGTGAACGTGCGCGTGCGTTCAATGGATCGTTAACGATCACAAGTGCGCCGGGCAAGGGAACGAAAGTATCCGTCACGCTTGAAGAGAGCCCAGAATATGATCTCGAAACGGCATAGCCACAAGCAAATCACAATGAAACCTGACAAAATCACCAAGATCCTGTTTGCCGACGACCATCAGATCGTCCGGGAAGGCCTTGCGCGGCTCATTGATCGCGAAAGCGACCTCAAGATCATAGCCGAGACCGACAACGGAGCAGATGCCGTGCATCTCGCACGAACGCTCACGCCTGATCTCATCATCCTCGACCTGAAGATGCCGCAGAAGGATGGCGCAACAGCCGCCATCGAGATTCTTAATGATAACCCTGCCGCAAAAATCATGTTGCTGACATCTTTCGCCACTGCGACTGAAGTCAAGGCCGCGCTGGATGCAGGGGCGTTGAGCGCAATCATCAAAGATTGCTCCAGCGAAGCGCTCATAGACGCAATTAGGGGCACAATGCGTGGCGAGCGCACAATCTCGCAGGAAATCACCGATGCGCTTGACGCGCAAGAACCTCAAACAGCCCTTTCCTTACGACAGAAGGAAATCCTCAGTCTCGTGTCAAAAGGGTTCAACAATGGCGAAATAGCCGATCGCGTCGGCATAACGCGTCACGGCGTAAAGGCACACCTTGCAATCATCTTCAAGCGTCTTGGAGCAGCCTCAAGGGCCGAAGCAGCCTCGCTCGCCCTATCCCTCGGAATCATCTAATCCGTCAGTCTCCAAACATGTCCCGCAGGGACGATGCAAGCACCTTGCCCTGCGCATTTCGCGGAATCTCATCCACGAAGCGATAGCGCTTGGGCACAGTCCCCTTGGGGAATATCGGGATGAGAAGTTTCCGCAACGCAAGGGCCGCTTGCGGGTCTGCCGCCCCCTTACTTCCATCTTCGCAATGTGCCAAATGGTCGGCGCTCACGACAACGGCACCGAGATACGTACCCTTCTCGCCCTCAAGCGCGACCAGTGCCACATCCTCAATGCAGTCAAGGCTACGCATCCGATCCTCCATCTCCGGCAACGACACACGCTGTTCGGCGATCTTCACCATGCGATCCCTCCTGCCAAGCAGCTTGAAGCGGCAACCATCCGGGGCAAGTTCAACGCCATCGCCCATTACGTATTCCTTCACATACGAGAATGGACTTCTCACAACGAGCCTGCCATCTGGGCTTGGCTTTACCTTCACAGGAGAGAACACCTCCCAGTCATAGCGCACCGATTCTCCGCTCTGTACGCGAGTCGCGACACCGCCGGTCTCCGTAGAGCCGAATATCTCCATTGGGGATACGCCAAACACGCGTTTGGCGGCACGGCTCGTCTCAGCATCAAGCAATGATCCGGAAGTGGTTATGAAAGCGCAATTTTGGGGCACATCATACTGGTTGGCGTATGCGCAGAAGCGCTTCAGGAAACTTGGAGTAGTGACGAGGAACACCTTTTTGGCCTCAGCCATTTTGGATATCAGCGTCTCAGGGGAAAGTATCACCTCTGGATCGCATTTGCATCCGGCAGCCTTCGGAAGCATATCACACCAAAGCATCCCGTACATGTGCCCCCATTCGACAGTGGAAAGGAAAGTAACGTCGTGGGCAATTGATAGCCGATCCCTGTGGAATGCGACTTCCCTGGCAAGGGATTCAAAAGTCTTGATGATCGTCTTTGGAGTGGAGGTGCTGCCGCTTGTGTGGAACGTCACGCTAAAGCGGTGCCTACGCACACGCTTCTCCACGGCAAATGTGCAGACAATCACAAATGGCGTGAATATCGAGGCGATGGCAAAGCCGATTCGCCCATGCATGGAAGAGAGCCATACATTTGACAGCGAACATGTCAGCAATACCAGAAACCATATCCACGTAAGGCGGCGGCAATACCCCTTCGCCCCATCAGGCATTATCCCGCCGGAGATGCGTTCGGCAAACCGCAGACAAAGCGGCTTTCGCCCTGGGAGAAGCGAAACGCCGAAGAGGATTGCGAATAGCGTACTGATCATCCGGCAATGCCGCCATCAGGCAGATTGAACCCCTTGGCCTTCAATGTAGTCGGCCAATGACTTCACCGAATGGAAAATCTTCTTGTTGTCTGCCGGATTGGATGAGAACTTCACGCCAAAGGCCTTCTTTATGGCCATTCCAAGCTCAAGCGCATCAATGGAATCGAGCCCCAGGCCATCGCCAAAAAGCGGTGCATCGGTCTCTATGTCGGCTGGAGTAAGATCCTCAAGGTCAAGCGCCGACACGATAATTTCCTTCAACTTTTTCTCTATCTCGTCTCTCATATGCCTTGAATTATATCATAGTTGGCCATTCAGTAGACAACAAAGTCCAGCCGTATCGTAAAGAATCGACTGGACTATGGTGTACTCCATCATCGGAGTGAAGAAAAAAGAAAAAAAAAAGCCGGCGGCGCCCTACTCTCGCACGGGCGAGTCCCGCACTACCCTCGG
>CAVJWR010000016.1:27064-43109 GCA_963653155.1 Limosilactobacillus gorillae | reverse complement strand
GTGTGGAAAGACCTGGACGTCTTCGATGCATGCGCAGAGCGCGTTCTTCGTCGGAAGCCCGAAGGACAACTTCGCGAATCGGCAGCTGGCTCGTTTAGACGTCAATCAGGCGCTATCAGGAGAGACGCCGCACCTGATTGACGAATGGCAGGAGGTGCCGGCAATCTGGGATGCCGTCCGTGCGGCGGTTGACGAGAGCGGCGCGTGCGGACACTTCATCCTTACGGGATCGGCGACGCCCCAGAGGAAAGGTGTCCTGCATTCCGGCACGGGACGGATTGCACGCCTCGCGATGCATCCGATGTCGCTTCAGGAAAGCGGACATTCGGCCTGCGCCGTTTCTCTCAAGAACATCTGCTCGGGTGCGGCAATTGGGGTGAAGTCGGTCAAGCCACCGGAGTTGGAAGAACTTATCGAACTCGTCATGCGTGGTGGCTGGCCGGGCTCGCTGGGCAAGACTTCCCATCAGGCACTTGCGATCCCTCGCCAGTATGTTGAGAATGTCATTGATATCGACATGGCGAAGCTTGATGGCATCGAGCGCGACCCGGTGAAGATCCGTAAGTGCCTTCGTTCGCTGGCGAGGAACGAATCGACGACGGCCAGCACTAACACGATACGCAACGACATTGCGGAGTTCGACGATTCGAGCCTCAGCATCAACACGGTGACGGACTACATTGGTGCATTCAACCGCCTCTTTCTGTTGCGAGACACGCCGCCGTTCTCTACGTTTCTGCGTTCTCCCGTGCGCGTCAAGCAGATGGCCAAGCGGCGGTTCTGCGACCCTTCGCTCGCGGCGGCGCTCCTACAGGCGACGCCAAAGACGCTGCTGCGCGACTTGCGCACGTTCGGTCTGCTCTTCGAGTCGCTTGTGATGCGCGACTTGGAGATCTATGCCGAGGCGATGGAGGGGACGCTCTACCATTATCAGGACTACGATGGGGACGACTTTGACGCCGTGATTCAGACGCCGGATGACGGCTGGAGCGCATTCGAGATCAAGCTTGACCCGGCGCAGGTCGACGAGGCGGCGCGGACGCTCGTGCGCATAGCGTCCAAGTTCAGGAACAATCCACCGCACGCGCTGGCCGTCATCGTCGGGAAGTCGGGCCTATCCTATCGCCGCGAGGAAGACGGCGTCTACGTCGTGCCGATTACGGCCCTTTGCGCTTAATGTACCATTTAGCGGCGTGACAACCCAAAACAAAAACAAAGAGGCAATCATGCGATTTCCAGTTCGGGCGTGCTTAGTCCTGTTTTCACGGGATCGGCATTTTGACAAGATCCCAATTCTGCAGGTCATTGGACGTGAATGACATGGATATCGTATAGTGTAAAAAAAAAACCAATAAGCACTTGCTATTATCAATTTGCTTGACTCCTGGTGTCGGGTTTGATATCTTGCTGGGCAATAGGGGAAAGCATGGTGCTTGATCCCTATGATGCCCAAAAGGAGTCTCATCATGTTGCCAATGAAGAAATGCTGTATTTCGTTGTTTGCGGTTGCATTTGCGCTTGCCGGATACGCGGCGTTTGATGTCGCTACATATTATGTGGATGCCGAAAAGGGTGACGACACGAACGACGGCACGACACCCGAACGCGCCAAGGCCACGATTCAGGCCATGTACAATGCGGCGATGGCGGATGCGACGATCTGGGTTGCGCCTGGCGCTTACAGCAACGATGTCGGGCGCGGGACGACATCGACGCACTGGTGGGGACGGAGCCGCCTGCACCTCGGCGCGAAGAGCATGCGCATCGTCTCGACGGGCGGCGCGGCCGTCACGCACATCGTCGGCAAACTCGGCCCAACGGGCGGCTACGGCTCGACGGGAACGACCGACTACGATTCGGCGACCCGTTGCATTGACGTCGAAATGGACGAAAGCAAGGAGATTGTCGTCGAGGGTTTCACGTTGCGTGACGGCGCGACGCTGGACGTCAACGCGCAGCCGCGCGGTTCGGGCGGTGCCGTCCTCTGCTGGAATGGCGACCAGACCTATCCGAAGACGTTTGCGCTTGTCGATTGCGTGATCTCGAACTGCTATGGTGCGCTCTCTCTGGTGACGGGTGGCTCGCTCGTCCGCTGCCGCATCGAGAACAATACGTTCTACAAGAACAGCGGCGGTGCGTTGCCGTTTTCGTTCACCCAATGCAATGTCCTCAATTCGCGCGTCTTCAACAACCGGGCCGTCGATCGCGAGACGCGCATGGATGCGGATGCCGACAACGTTCGTACGGTCAATAGCCGCTTCGTCAATACGACGTTCGCCAACAATCGCCACGCGCTCTACGCCAACAAGCCGACATGGTACTACTCCTGCCTGTTTGCGGTGTCGTCTTTCCGCACGGACGACGGCAGTACGGAGGCGAATGGCGGTTGTCAGTCGAATGTCGTCGTAGATACGGTCTCGACGCGGTGTGTGCTGGCCCCGACGACGGGTGACATCCGCATTCGCAAGGGCTCGGTCGCCGAGACCGCTGGGCGTGTGGACGCCTTGGCGGACGAGAGCCTGTTCCCTCTGCCGTCGGGCGTTGACCGATTCAAGGATCTCTACGGGAACGCGATCGTGTCCGATGCCGCGACGATTTGCGCGGGCGCATCGCAGACGGTCGTCACGCCGGCGAGCGGCGCGATCTGCGGCAGCAGCGAATACGTCAGCTTTGACGGCGTGGATCGTCCGCACCGCACGGCGGCGTGGATATACCCCGAAACCTATCCGGCGAGCGTTCGGTTGTGCGCCGTGTCGCAGAGCGGCCAGACGTTCCGCCGCTTTTGGCTGTCCGATTGCGGATACCGGGATATCGTTGGCGTGAACACGAACAGGGTTCACTCGTCGCGTCTGCCCGTGCGCGGCAACGATGGCGGCTGGAACACGGCGTGGTTCATTCCGCCGCGTACGACAGACAGTGCGCTGACCGTCGAGGCCTCCTACGAATCGTCGAACGTTCGCTATTGCGATCCGAACGCGACGGATGACGCCACCGCCGACGGCTCATCCGAAAAGCCGTTCCGGACGATTCAGGCGGCGATTGATTCCTTGGATCGTACGGGACTCGTCCTGTTGTGTCCCGGCGTCTATGCGGAAGGGAATGGCGTCGTGAACAATCTCATGAAATCGCGTGTCGCGTTCGGCTCGAAGAACATCACGGTGCGCGGTCTTGACGGTGCGGAGCAGACGGTCATTCAAGGCGAGGCCGATCCCGACACGGGCACGTATGGCCCGAATGCGACACTTGTCGCCGCGCTGAATTCTTCCGCGCAGATTCAGGGCGTGACGCTGACGGGCGGCTATTCGGGCGACAGCGACCGTTGGGAAGGGGCTGACGGACGTGGTGCGCTCTACTCATACGGACAGGACTTGGAACTCGTCGACTGCATCATCACCAACAACGTCGGCAAGAACTATGCGCTCGGCACGGCGTGGTTTGAGCGGTGCCTCATTCGCGACAACACGGGCGGCATCGGCCTTGCGATCGAGCCGGCGTTCGTGTCGTGCGTCATCGGCGGCAACGTGGTGACTACGCCGTCGCGTCCGTTCCTCGGTGTGTGGAACGCATACGTCACGAAAATCTTCAATACAACGTTCGTCGGCGATGGGGCGCGGGCGATCTGGGCATCGGGCGGCAGCCTCGCCGCCTGTGCCATCAACAGCGTCATCGACCGGGGCAAAGGCCCGACGGCGTTCGCGAAGGGCGGCGTGACGGGCTGTGTCCTCAATGGCTTCGATCCGTCGGGCATGGGCTTCGTCGCGGCAGACCCGATGCTATGCAACGCGGATGCCTTGGACGTGCGGCTCTTCGCGCAGTCGCCGGCATTGTCGGCGGCGGCGATTCCTGCGGACGGCGATCTGGGCGAATCGTGGTGGTATGCCTGTCCGATGGATTTCAACGGCACCCCGTGGCAGTTCGACGATGCGGGGCGGCTCATCGCGGGTGCGGTGCAGGAGACGTTTGCTGGCGGCGTGTATGTCGCGAAGGGCGCGGGCTACGAGGTCGTGTCCGGCGGCACGTTCGGCTTCAACGAGCTGAAGGAGGGCGAGACGCTGACGATTAGCTTTGTGCCCGGCTCGACGCGTCCGCTCGCCGGATTCGTCGTGAATGGCGTCACGAACCTCTTCACCGAATCGACGGCGGGTCTGCCGACGCTCACGGTTTCCGGTGGCGCGGATGGCGTCATCGAGCCGATCTACTCTTCGACGTGGTACGTTGATGCGGTGAACGGAAGCGACACCGAGAAGTTCGGCTACAATCCGGCGACGGCCTACCGGACGCTTGCGGCCGCACTCACGAATCCCAATTTGGTTTCGGGGCAAACGGTGATGGCGTTGCCCGGCACGTATCGCGAAGGGACGATGATCCAGAACACGGCGAAGAGCATCCGCGCACGCGGCGTCGTACCGGTCGGCGTCACACTTGCGTCACGGGACGGCGCGGCGGCGACGGTCATTGAGGGTGCTCCCGCGACGACTGTGGACAGCGCGAACAACGCGGCGTATCAGGCGGTCATCGACACGGGCTTGGGCAAGGACGCGATTCGCGGCATCTACCTTCAGGCGAACGCGGCGGTCGAGGGCTTCACGTTCACGAACTGCTTCACGCGTGGCGCAAGCGATGCGGGCGTCGGTCTGCATGGCGACGATGACGGTTGCGGTGCGGGGGTTCGCGCGGCGAGCCTGTCGTGTGTAGTCCGCGATTGCGTCTTCGTCGGAAACAAGGCGTTTCGCGGTGGCGGCGTCTACTACGGTACGTCGATCAACTGCGTCTTCGACGGGAATGCGGCACTCTACGGCGGCGGTGCGGCGAGCGACGCAAACCTGTACGGATGCCTCACGAAGAACAACGTCTGCGCCGGCAACGGCGGGTGGGGCGGCATCTTCTACTATGGCACGGTCGATTCCTGCACGGTGCTGGATTCGCTCGGCGGCGCGAATAGTCTGCGTAGCCGTTCGACGGTAAACACGCTCGTTCTCGGACGTCTCGGCGACTGGGACTGGGCGGTTGGCCCGACGAACTATGCGCACTGCTGTTTCGCGAATGATGTTGGCGGCTTCGTCCAGAACAACGCCGCCTATCGCACGGCAATCGAGTCGGGCGACGGCAACATCCTCGCGACACTCGCGAAACTTCCTGTTGATGATGTCGGTCGTCCGCTGATCGAGAGTGCCGCCGTCGACCAGGCTGACGCGTCACTGTCCGCACAGGTCGAACGAGACTTGCTCGGCGGGCAACGCATCTACAACGGCGTTCGTGACATCGGCGCATTGGAGGCCGACTGGCGCACGGCCTATGCGCGTGACATCAACCGTCGTCTTATGATATCGTCCGTCTCTCCGGCTGTTGTCGAGACGGCGGATCGCCATGTGCGTCTTGTGGACGGCACTTCGCTCGTTGCGACGTTGCGGAGCTCCGAGCCTATCAAAAGGGTTCAGGTCCGTGCGGACATTTCCGGTGCCGGCATTTTGTCAATTCGCGTGAACGGCGAGACGGTGCAGACGCTGACTGCAGGTGTGCATGAAGCCATCGTAGCGCTGAACAACTCCCTGACGGACGAGCTGTCGTTCGCGTATGCGGGCGATGGGTTCGCCGACCTCGGCAAGTTGAGTCTTGATCGTGGATTCTTCATTATTGTGAGGTAGGTTAAATTCAACGATGGATTTTAACACAGAGGCACAGTGTCACGAAGACATGAGGTAATGGGGTATGCGTATCTTTTTGGTTTTAGGTTTTGTGGCCGCGTATGGGCTTTCCGCCCGCGCAGCCGTGTTGGATGTCACGTCCTTCGGCGCGGACCCGACGGGGGCGCGTCCGGCGCATGCGGAAATCTACAAGGCCGTCGCCGCCGCAAAGTCCGGCGATGTCGTCTTCTTCCCGAAAGGCACGTACGCCTTGCAGAAGCACATCTGGGTTGGCGAGAAGAAGAACCTCGTCTTGCGTGGCGAGGCGGGTACGATTCTCCAGATGCACTGCAATCCATGCGGAGCGGAGTCCGAGTCATCCGGTGCGTTCTATCTCTACCACTGCGAAGACGTCGCAATCGAGAACTTCACCGTGACGACCGACAATCCAATCGGGTGTGTCGGACGCGTCACGGCGGTCGATGCGGCGGCGCGGACACTCGATTTTCGGATTGACGAGCCGTTTCCGACGACGGGTGCGGAACACTTCTTCCAGCTGAACACATGCGACGACGAAGGTTCGCCCGACGCCGCGCTGGAGGTACACCGCAAGATCACGCACGAAATGGCGGCTGACGGCAAGGAGGCGTTTGTCGGGTTGCCGTATCGGATGGTCGGCGAACGCCTTGCGCGCATCACGATTCCGAAAGGGCCGTCGCTTGCGGTTGTCACGAACGGGCACCGGATGCTCGTGCGCTATTTCCGGGATGGCGAAGGCCCGCTGGTCCTGAATGGCGTGAAGCGTGGGCGCATCGAGAACGTCGAGGTCGAGCGGACGCCGTCCACAGGCTGCGTGATCGTGCCGCCGTCCGAAGACCTCGTGTTCCGCCGATTCTCGATTCGTCCGCGCACCGACGATCCGCACGTCTGCGCCTCCAACTCGGACGGCATCCACTTTGTCGGCTGTGCCGGATCGGTGACGCTGGAGGATTGCCACTTCAAGGGGCTTGGCGACGACGCGCTCAACGTCCATTCTCTTGGCGGCGAGGTCAAGGCGTTCGACGTGGCGACGGGTGCATTCGAGTTCATACGTCGATCGACCGACCGCAAGGAACGTCCGATGTTCGATGGTTGGGCGGCAGCGGGCGACACCATCGCCGTCTACGATCCGGAGACGCTGGCGCAGCGCGGACATCTGACGCTCGCATCGTTCGAGAAGGGACGTGGCACGATTGCGTCGGATGGCTTCGCACCGCGTGTCGGCGACCTCTTGGCGAACGAACGGAACTATCCCGAAGTGCGCATCACGAACTGCTCCGTCGAAAACACGCGAGCCCGTGCGTTCCTGCTGCAGACGCGAAAGTTCACGATCGAGAACTGTCACTTTCGCGGACTCAAGTCTGCGGCCGTCATCCTGGCCTGCGACATGGTGTTCTGGAACGAGATGGGGCCGTTCACGGATGCCGTCGTACGGAACTGCACGTTCGAGAAATGCGCGAAGCGGTTCAACGGCGAACATTTGCTCGGTGCTCTGACCGTACGTGCGAAGCATGATGGTGGCCCCTCGGACTACCCGGCTGGTGTCCACCACAACCTACGCGTCATCGGCAACACGTTCGACGATATCGGACCGTCCGCCATCTACGTCGAGGCGACGGACGGTATCGAGATTCGCGGCAACCGCTTCGCGCGATGCGCACGTGATCCGAACCCGCCGCCAGCGACACGCTATCCCGTCCGTCTGCGCAACTGCGCAAACGCAAGCGTCTCGGACAATGCGTTTGACGGCGATGACGCGAAGATTCTGCTGGACGAGAAGCTGCTACCGCCGAAGGGCACGAAAGACGCGCGGCGTCCGTACGAGATGGTCTGGGCCAATCGGCGGGCGGACGAAGTGCCGCCTGTCGATCGGCTGGAATCCGCCGCCGGATGGACGGCTTCTGGCGAGAATGCCGTCGCGACAGTTGTCGACGCCGACGACCGACTGCTCTTCGGCGATGGTACGTTGCGGTTCGATTACCGGGCGACGGGGGCGAATCCGAAGGTTCGCCTGCGTCGCACTATGCCGCTGAAGTTGCCGAAGTTCGACACGTTCAGCGTTTGGATCTACGGAAACAACTTCTACGGACAGAGTCCAAAGGGCACACCCATGACGCGGCTCTCCGCCGACTTCACCGATGCGGACGGGAAGTCGTTCTCGCTCGACGTCGCGACGATCCTGCACCGCGAATGGTGCAAGTTCCAGGTGAAGGTTCCGAAAGAGTTGTGTGCGCGGACGCTGAAGGGTGGATGCACGTTCGACGGATTTACGCTGAAGGGCGGCACGAACACGGAAGACCGCCGCCTCGACCTGACGAGCGTCTGCGCGTTCGTGGAGGAACTGAAGCCGCTCGCGTTCAAGCCCCGTGCGAAGCGCGGTGTGCAGGTGTTCAAGGATCAGCCGCAGGGTGTCAACACGGGTGCCGGACGACTTCCGTTTCCTACGGTCGAGACGACGGTCGTGCCGCCGACCTCGGAAGCGGATGCTACGCTTGAGTTCCGCACGCCGACGAAGCCCGGAGTCTGGGACGATCTCGCCTTTCGCATCGGCAAGGGTCCGTGGATTCCGCTCGCCCTCGGCGGCGGCGTGTGGCCGCGTACGGCGGCGAACAAGGCCGAAGTGCGCTGGCAGAGGATTGGCAATTCGCTTGTGGCGGATGTCGTCGTCAAGGGTGGCACCGTCGAGGAACTGCGCTTCGGCGGACTCGGCATCGATTCCGAATCGAAGTCGCTGCCGATTCCGTTCTACACGTACGGACGCGAGAACTGGGATGAGCGTCCGCAGATCGTGGTCGTCGAGAGCGCGGCGGGTACGCGTTTCGTGTCCGCGACGCTCGACTGGACTCAGTCGAACGCTTCGCTCGCGTTCCCGCCGGACAGTGGTGCGGAACTCGTCCAGGCCAACGGTGGCGCACGGTACCGCCCGAAGACGGACGGGATGCGCAACGACGTCTATGAGCGGTTCGTCTGGACAGTTTCGCCGAAGTTCGAGGATACGCTGCCATTCATTCCGAATCCCGTCTCGCCGTGGCGGGCCGTCAC
This sequence comes from Limosilactobacillus gorillae, assembly GCA_963653155.1. GTDB lineage: Bacteria > Verrucomicrobiota > Kiritimatiellia > RFP12 > UBA1067 > UBA1731. The sequence goes on along the minus strand of CAVJWR010000016.1, from coordinate 34,404 downwards.
GGGACGCGCGGCGTGGACGTCATCCGGCGCGGCGAGCGACCGCACGCCCAACCGCGAGGCGCTGTTCTGGCATCGCCGCAAAGGGATGCGGCGGCTGATCGTCACTGACCATGAGACTGGCTGGCGCGACGGCGACGAGAGCTACACCTTTCGGACGCATCCCGCGCCGGGGCGTGGCGGTGACAAGGGACAGTACGACCATGCGCGCAAGCTGATAGACGAGTTCGGTTTCCGCTATGGGCCGTACAACAATTTCACCGACTTCGCGCCCGTCAACGGTTTCTGGCGGTCGGATCGCGTCTCCCGCACGGAAGACGGAAACTGGAAGCTCGCGTGGTCGCGCTGCACGGCGCCGAAACCGCTCTATGGCGTGGAAATGTGCGAGACGCTTTCGCCGATTATTCAGCGCAAGTTCGGTTTCAACACGGCCTATTGCGACGTGCACACGGCAGTCACGCCCTGGAGCCGCACGGACTACGATGCGCGTGTGCCGGGTGCGGGCACGTTCTCCCAGACGTTCTATGCCTACGGCGAAATCATGCAGATCCAGAAGCGGACATGGAACGGCCCAGTTTCGTCCGAGGGAGGCCACCAGTGGCTCTATTCGGGCCTCACCGACCAGAACTACGGACAGGATCGCACGTACCAGCTGATGCGCCATCCGTGGATCGTGGACTTCAACCTGCTGCGGATGCATCCCCTGACAAGCGACTTCGGCTGTTTCGCGGGCATGCTCTTCGGCGACGCGAACGTGCCGAAGGGTTCGCCGTGGCAGGTCGTCGAACCGTGGACCGCAGTCACGCTCGCGTTCGGACATGCGGCGTTCCTCTTGCCGCAAGATCCAGTGTACGCCTACTTCATGACGCTCGCGCCGGCCTCGCGCTACTCGCAGGAGAATGTGCAGAAGATCCGCTATGCCGATGTACGGGGGCGGCTTCTGACGACCTCGGAAGCCGTCGTGAGCGGTGAAATCGCACACAATCGCGTCGCTGTCGCCTATGATGGCGGTACGCTCGTCGTCGTCAACGGCGACCCGGATGGCGGATGGCTTTCTGTCCGGCGCGGCGAAGGACTGCTCGCGTTGCCGCAGTGGGGCTTCTTCTGCCGGGGCGGCGAGACGGTCGCCTATTCCGGTTGGACGAAGGGTGGCACGAACCGCGTGGATTTCTGCCGGGGCGGACGGGAGGACGGATACGTGTTTTTGCATGGACGTGGTGTGCTGACCGAGTTTCCAGGCGGCGCGACGGACGGTTGGTTGATTCGGCTCGCCGAGGCCGGCGGCACGGAGGAGATCATTCCCGAGAAGAAGCACGGCGACATCGAGATTGGATTGCCGTATGCCGCGACGCGGCTCGTCGGATTGCGCGGCGCATCGAATGCGGATGTCGTGAAGGAAGTCCCCTTCCGAGTTGACGCGAAGGGTTGGACACGCTTCAAACGCGATGCCAACTGCTATTCGTATCGTGCGACGTTGCCGAAAGGCTTCGTTGAACCGTCGGCCGATGTCTACGAGACGTGGACGCTCAGGTCGCGTGACTTTGTGGCGCCGGAGCCGCCTGTACGTGCGGCGGCGCCTCGGACGTTGCCGAAACGGTTCCGCCGGGGAGTCTTGAAGCCGGATGGAACGGAAACCGAATTGGCCGCGTCAAGCGGTGGTTTCGTGCGCATCGGCACAGCCACTTGCGGCGGTAAGAGCCAGGCAGGTCTCGCCATCCATCCGCCATACCGGGACGGTGCGACGGGCGCGGTGTTCGCGTGCTACACGCTGACGCTCGGTGCGCAGGATCGCCATTTCCGCGCCGAGGTCGGCAAGGTTGATGGCACGACTCCCGGCGACGGCATTCTGTTCAAGGTCGCCATCCGCGTGGGGACAGGCCCCAGTTCATCGGGGAACAGGCCACTTCAGGTATTGGCGGAGCGCCGCGTCATGCAGCATCGCTGGGAGGAGATTGCGGCCGATCTCTCGCCCTTTGCCGGCCAGCGCATCCAACTCTATCTGCTGGCCGATCCGAGCGGCAACACCTACGGCGACGGCGGCGCGTGGGCGAATCCTGTGTTCTTCGCCACGCCGTAATCTTTAACACATAGACATCAAGTCATGGAGGCAGAAAAAGATGAATAGCATAATGATATTGTTGGCGGTGGTGAAGTTTGCCGCGCCGTTTACCGATGGAGCCATTCTCCAGCGTGAGGCAAAGGTGCCTGTGTGGGGCACGGCTGACGCGGGCGAGGCCATCACCGTCACATTCGCGGGACAGTCCAAGACCGCGACGGCTGCCGCCGACGGACGTTGGCGCGTCGACCTCGACCCGATGCCCGCCAGCTGCGAGGGGCGGACGCTTGCCGCCAACGGTGTGGCCGTCAAAGACGTTCTCGTCGGCGAAGTATGGCTCTGCTCCGGCCAGAGCAACATGGGCATTCCGTTCTGGGGCGAGTCGCCGCGCGCGCGTGAACGGCTCGGCGGCTCGCTTGGGCAGATCATAGACTTGCCGCTCCTGCGCTGCGCGTATCTCGGAAACAATTGGAGCGACACGCCTAAGACGGACGAATACATCCGTTGGCGGAATGCAACTCCGAAGTTCTGCCTGACGAGCGGCTTTTCCGCCGTCGCGCTTTGGTACGGCTACTACCTGCAGACGACGCTCAAGATCCCAGTCGGCCTCTTCGGCGCATACGTCGGCGCAACGGACATCGAGACGTGGATACCGGATTGCAAACTGCCGCCGCCGCCCGCACGTGCGGACAAGGACGGGCAGAAGCCGTCGCAGTACCACAACGGCAAGGTGAACCCGATCGTGCCTTATGCGATGCGCGGCGCAATCTGGTACCAGGGCGAATCAAACACGCACGACCCCAGCACGATCGACGGCTACTACGAACGCATGGAGGCATTGCTTGGCGGCTGGAAGCGCATATTCGAGAATCCACACTTCAAGTTCTACTTCTGCCAGCTTTGCCCGTGGGGCAATTCACATGTGCCTCGCATGCAGGAGGTCCAGCAGAAGTTCGCGCAGGAGACGCCAGAGGCGGGAATGGCCGTCCTCTGCGACGTCGGCAACCTTCAGGACATCCATCCGAACGACAAGCAAGTACCGGGACTGCGGCTTGCGCTTCTCGCGCTCAAGCGTGATTACGGCCATGCGGATATCATTGCCGACTCGCCGACTCTCAAGTCGTGGAAGGTAGAGGACGGCAAGTTCGTGATGACGTTCAATGACGTGAAGAAATGGTCTGTGTACGAGGCGGAATGGGGCATCCACAGGGATCCGGCGAAAAGTGTGGAATACGGCTTCGAGGTCGCGGGTGCAGACGGCAAGTGGGTGAAGGCGCAGATCGGGAATTTCAAGCGGTTCAGTGCCCCGTGGGTCGACTTCGAGTATCGGGGAGACATCGTTGGCGAGGAGCTTGTCGTTTTCGCGCCGGAGGTGAAGGAGCCGAAGAAACTGCGCTACCTCCATTCGCGTCCGTGGCGCGGCTATCTCATGAACGAGGCAGGGTTGCCGCTCGGCGCGTTCCACATCGGGGACTGACATGCAAGCGACACTTCTGAAGGGCTGTCTGGCGGCATTGCTGGCGGTTGGCGGCGGCGCGGCGCGTGGAGCGGGGCCAACTGTAAGGACGTTCTGCAATCCGATGGCCGTAGAGGATGTGCCGCTCAGCAACTTCGCTTCGATTCTGCCGCCGGGCGAACGTGTGCCGCATCGATGCCTCGCAGACCCGACGCTCCTTCGGGAGGGCGGCAAGTGGTATCTCTTTCCGTCGTGCGGACAGATCTGGCGTAGCGATGACGATGGCGGCACGTGGCGAAAGGTCGAAGGCTCTGGCCTGACTAAGCCCGGCCACGCGCCGACGGCGGTGAAGCATGGCGGACGATTCCTCTACATGCCCGACACGACGGGCGAGATCTGGACAGCACCGACGATTGAAGGGCGATACGAGCGGTTGGGCATAATCGGCATCAAGGTCGGGGGCGATGTGCCGCCGCTGTGCGATCCGATGCTCTTCTCCGACACGGATGGGCGCCTCTACTTCTACTGGGGCTGCACGGCACAGGGCGGCATCTGGGGCGTGCAGCTCGCGAAAGACGATCCGCTCCGTCCCGTGACGGAACCGAAGGAACTCTTCCGCTTCGATCCTCAAAACCAGCCGTGGGAGCGTGTGCCGGGCAATCCGGCGAATGGCTGGCTGGAGGGCGCGTGGATGGTGAAGATGAATGGGCGGTACGTGCTGACCTATTCCGCCGCCGGTACGCAGAATCCAGAATATGCGATGGGTGCATATGTGTCGGATGCGCCGCTCGGCCCGTTTGTGGCGATGAAGGACAATCCGTTCTTGCTCACGACGAAGGGACTTGTGACCGGCACGGGGCATGGGGCGATTGCCCAGGACGAGCGCGGTGACTGGTGGGCCGTCTACTGCGCCAACGTCGGAGCGCATGCGCGTTTCGAACGGCTGATAGGCTTCGACCGCTTGACGGCGCGTGTGGATGGCGGATTCGAGAATTCGTCCGCTACGAGCGAGCCGCAGTGGCTACCCGGTTTTGGGAAGGGTGCGACAGGCTGGAAGCGGCTTGCGGTCGAGACGACGGCGACCTTGGCGGCGGACGATTCACTCCAGACGGCACACGGTTTTGATGGCGTGACGGGCACGGTCGAATACCGATTCCCGGTGGCGGAGATCCATGCGATGCGCCTTGTCTGGAGAGAAGATGCCGTGAACATCACGAGGGGCTTTACGCCAGAGCCAGTGTGCTATCGTATCGAGACGCAGGCGCCTGACGGCGCATGGGTGACACTCGTCGATGCGTCAAGGAACACGCGCGACCTTTTTGTTGACTATCGCGAAACGCCGGTCGTGAAAGCCGTCGCCGCACGCCTCGTCGTCCTCGGCGCATCGACTGGCATCCGGCTCGGCATCGCCGACTGGTCCCTTTTCGGAAACGGAGCGGAAACGAAATGAATCTGTTGAATCTCTTGATTGCGACGATTGAGATATCCCTCGCGCCAGTGGGGACGAATGACATGACGAAAGTTGTGTTGTCGGCGGTAGATCGGGTACGCACGGCGGGTGGTGGCGAAATCCGACTTGCGCCGGGAACATACCACTTCCGCACGGCGACGAAGATGTCGTTCTACGTATCCAACCATGATAACCCGTTGCCGCGCAACGTGTTCCTGCCGATCATGCACGTCACGAACCTCGTGCTTGCGTGTGACGGTCGGGCCGAGTTCGTTTTTCATGGTGAGGGGATTGCCCTTGAACTTCAGGATACGCAGAACGTGACAGTGCGGGGCATTGGCTTCGACTGGGCACGTCCGTTCTTCAACGAGGCACGGCTTGTCCGTTTTGATGGGAAATGTCCCGTCCTGTCGTTCGATCCGAAGCAGTTCCCGATGCGGTTGGACGAGAAGGGGCGTCTCGTCGGCGTAGGCGAGGGATGGACGAGTGCGCCGAGGTTGGCGCAAGCCTTTGACGCGACCGATCACGCCTGCAAGGGCGATGCCTGGTTTTCGGGGCATGCGGAAGACTTGGGCGGCGGACTCTATCGGCTGGATGAGGATTGGACGAAGAAGTTTCGCCGTCCGCTTGGAAGCGGAGATGCGCTGATGGTTCGCGATCCCGCGCGTCCTAATCCGGCGGTTCACCTGTATCGGGCGGACAACTCCATCCTTGAGGATTGCGTTGTCCGTTCTTCCGCCGGCATGGGATTGATCGCCCAGCGTTGTGTGAACGTAACGGTGCGCGGCACGAAACGCGCCGCAGACCGCACAGCCGGTTCGTTTGCGCGTACGGGAACTGGGCGGATGACATCGCTTCAGGCCGATGCGACGCACTTCTCGAACTGTCGCGGCAAGATCGTTGTCGAAAACTGCCTGTTCGAGGGCATGGGCGACGATGCGATTAATGTCCATTCGACGTGTCTGCTTGTGGATGAGGTGCGGACGCCGACGGAGATTCGCTGTCGCTACAAGCACCACCAGTCCGTCGGCTTCGAGGTCTTTCTGCCGGGCGAACGTCTGCGCGGCATCCGAGGACGGACGCTGGAGCCGTCGGACGCGACAGTCGTCGTTATGGGCGTGGCGATGCGTGCGCCCGATCTTGTCGACTTGACGCTGTCCGCGCCACTCCCGGACGGGCTGGGCGTCGGGGATGCGGTGGAGAACGCCGACTGGCAGCCAGCGGTCGAGTTCCGCAACAATATCGTGCGGAACTCATTGCCGCGTGCGACGCTCTTCACGACGCCAGGACGCGTCGTCTGCGAAGGGAACCTGTTCGACCATATTGCGGCACAGGCCGTCCATCTATCGGCGGATGCCTGGGACTGGTACGAGTCCGGTGCGTGCGAAGACATCACGATCCGGCGGAACGTCTTCCGTGACTGTCTGCTCATTCGCGGCAAGGGCGTAATCCAGATCGATCCGAACGTGAAGGACCTGAAGGCTCAGCGGCGACGCTACCACCGCAACATCGTCATCGAGGAGAACGTTTTCGAGCAGACGCGTGGGCCGCTCCTCTACGCGCGTAGCGTCACAAACCTCGTCTGGCGCACCAACCGCGTGACGGACGCAAAGGGCTTCGACATTGAGTTCTGCGAGGACGTGAAGATCGAGGATTGATAGACAGCTGACGCAATGGACTTCTGAGAAGCCATTATGGTATAATACGGCATGTCAATGGCTTTTTAGGAAACTGTTGTGATAATCGGAACGATAGATTCAATCTTGGCAGATGTCGCATCCATGCTTCGGCGTGAGAGGCTTCATCTCAATTTGTCCCGCCAGACAGTTGCGGACAGGAGTGGCCTTTCGTTGACGGCCGTGAAGAATCTCGAATCGGGGAAGGACTCGGCGCTGTCTACGTTCATCCAGGTTTGCCGCACGTTGGGAAAGGACGAATGGCTTTTGACGTTGGGACCGGCCAACGCGGTCTCGATCACAGACTATGCGAAACGCGGAAACCGTCCGCGTCTGCGTGCGGCGAAGGCAAAAAAGGCGAAATAATCATGTACAATCACGTCAAGGCCATAGAGGCGTTCATCTGGGGACGGCATGTTGGAACGATTGCGCCGAAGACCGGGCTTCATTATCGGTTTGAATACGATCCGGATTTTCTGAATTCCGGCATTGAGCTGGCTCCGTTTGAGCTGCCGTTGCGTTCGGGCGAGTTTTCGTTCCCGAACCGTTCACCCTCGGCATTTTACGGGCTGCCTGCCGTCTTTGCGGATTCGCTCCCGGATTCGTTCGGCAATTCCGTCATTGACGAATGGATGGAGCGGCAGGGCGTTTTCGCGAGTTCGGTCACGCCGCTCGACCGGCTTGCCTACGTGGGTTCGCGTGCAA
>CAVJWR010000016.1:22718-27054 GCA_963653155.1 Limosilactobacillus gorillae | reverse complement strand
GTATCAGCCTGAACGTGGCCCTCGATACGAGCCGAAACTGGCCTTGCGCATGAAAAGCGTCGTTGAACAGGCGCGGCAAGTCCTGTCCCGAAAGATTGACGGGAAGCCGGGACCGATCGCCTTGCGTGAGATATTTCGTGTCGGCACGTCAGCCGGTGGCGCACAAGCGAAAGCCATCGTCGGCTGGAATCGCCAGACGGATCGGTTCTGTCTGCCGTACGGGGAATTGCCGGATGGCTTTGAGCATTGGATTGTCAAGATCACGCCCGACGAGCGTCCCTATTCCGGCCTTGCGGAATACCACACCTACGAAAAGGCGCGGGCCTGCGGGATTGACATCAGCGAGTCCTGCCTCTATGAGGTGGACGGGAAGCGGCATTTCATGACGCGCCGCTTTGATCGGGAAGGAAACCGCAAGTTCCACATCCAGACCTTCAGGGCCATGCGTACGTTGCCGCCGGATGTCTCGCTGGAAATGAATTCATACGGCCAGCTGTTCGCGACGATGGTCGAGCTGAAGATCGGCTACGAGGGACTGGAGGAGATGTTTCGCCGCATGGCGTTCAATGTCTATGCCGACGAGTCAGACGACCATTCCAAGAATTTTTCCTTTCTTCTGAAAGAAGGTGGACGTTGGCAGTTGGCGCCTGCTTATGACCTCACGGGCGGTGTACCGCCTGAGGTGCCACTGGACGATGCGCGACGGCAATGGGAGAACTGCCATGCGCTTTCCATCAACGGTAAGCAGTCCAACATCACGGACGACGACCTGTTGACGGTCGCCGCGCGCTATGGCATCGGAACGGCTCCGAAAGTGCTGGCGGCAATCCAGGCTGCTTTCGCCTAAAAGTGCATTCCGTCTTATCTTGTGAAGGGCGGACGCTCACCGGCATCGGCTGCTCGACTATGATATAATACTCCCTACAATGAAACGACTTCTGACGATTCAGGACATTTCGTGCGTCGGCCAGTGCTCGACGACGGTCGCACTGCCGCTCGTGAGCGCGTGCGGCGTTGAGTGCGCCGTCCTGCCGCCGGCGATCCTCTCGAACCACACGGCGACAGGCTTCAATGGCTGGAGCTTCTGCGACCTCACGGCCGAACTGCCGAAGGTCGAGGCGAAGTGGAGTGAGCAGGGCATCGCGTTCGACGCGTTCTACACGGGCTATGTCTGCGAAAGCCACATCGACCCGATTCTCTCCATCATGCAGACGTGCGCGAGGCCGGGGGCCGTGCGCATCGTCGATCCGGCGATGGCCGACAATGGTGTGCTTTATCCGGGCTTCGCGGCGGACTTCCCGAAGAAGATGGCGCGGCTTGTCGCGGGCGCCGACTACATCCTGCCGAACCTGACCGAGGCCGCGCTTCTCGCGGGTCGTGCGCCGAAGCTCGAAGGCTACACGAAGACCGAATTGGAGGGGCTGATCGCCGATCTGCACAGGCTCGGTGCGAAGAACGTTGTCCTGACTGGCGTCAGCTTCGAACCGGGGCTTTTGGGCTCCGCCGTGTCGGACGGTGAACACGTCACGTATGACTTCAATCCGCGCCTACCCTGTGCGTTTCACGGCACGGGCGACGTGTTCGCCTCCGTCTTCGCCGGCGCTGTCTTGCGCGGCAAGACCGCCGCCGAGGCAGCCGCGCTCGCGGCGGATGTCGTCTGCCGCGCCATCGAGGCGACGGAGCCGGACCACTGGTACGGCGTCAGCTTCGAGAAGGTCATCCCCTGGCTGTCAACGCGCTTTCTGGGGTGGGGCGATTTGGTATAATGCGCGGCTGTGAAAGTCAGCCTTCCGTTCGCCGTCGACCGCACGTCCGCACTCTCGCTCATCGCTCAGGTGAGTGAGGGCTTCCGCCGCGCCATCGAAAGCGGCATCTACCGTCCGGGCGACGTCCTGCCGAACATGGAGGACATCTCGGCGGCGGCGGGCGTGAGCATGATGGTGACGCGCGCCGCCATCCGCCGTCTTGCGGCGGGCGGACTCGTCGAGCCGCGCCGCCGGACGGGCATCCTCGTTCTGGACACAGGGCGGCTACACTGGCGCGGACACGTGCTGGTCGTCACGTCGGAACTCTCCGACAACTACCTCGTGGCGACGGTCGTGGCAAAGCTACGCGTCGCACTCGGCAAGGCCGGGTATCTCGTGACGCAGACGACCGTCCTGCTTGATGAGGACAAGCGGCCCGACTACTCAGCGCTCGACTTGGCACTACGCGAGCCGACGTCTTTAGTCATCTCGCTTGCCGTACGATGGGGCATCCCCGCGCGAATCGCCGCAAGCGGCATTCCGTTCGTCTGTCTTGGTTCGGTCGCAAAGGCGGAGTTCCCGTCACTCGTTGGATGCTTTGACCTGGATGTCGCGCCGGCGCTGGATGACTTTGTTGCGCATTGTCGTGCGGCAGACGTTCGGAGGGTAATGTGGGTGACGAAGCCTGGTGTCTGCCATTTGGATTGTCGGACGGCGGTCGAGGCTGCCGGCTTGTCGTGCGAGACGTGGGAGATTCCCTCGCTGGAGGGTCCGGGCGCGATACGCAACGTGCAGAGGGCGACGCTCAATGCCTTCGCCGCGCGGCTCGCGAAGGGACGCGCGTGGCTACCGGACGTCCTGTTCTTCAACGACGACTTCCGTGCGCAGGCCGCGCTGATTGCCTTGGAGCATGCGGGTGTGCGCGTGCCGGACGATGTGGCGGTCGTTGCCTGGTCGGCACTTGGCGGCAGTCCCTGCCACTGGCTTGAGTTCACGCGCATCGAACTCAACGTGGAGGACTGCGGCGACCTCTTCGCGCGGCATGTCCTCGCCTACCTGTCCGGCGGCGCGTTCCCCCGGAAAAGAGTTCAGGCCCGTCCCGTCTACCGTCTCGGCGACACGTTCCCTCAAATAATCGACTGACGCAATGGACTTCTGAGCTATCTGTTCTTGACGTAATAGGGCTTGGCGGTCTTGGGGAATTTGGCAAGCAGTTCCTTGTCCTGTGTATACAGGCTACAGCGAAGTTCTTTGGCCAAGGCAACGAACTGGGCGTCGTATCCGGTGATACCATATTTCGCCACAAGGGCGAAGACGTCTTCAGCCATCGGATCTCGTTCGTATGGTTCGAGCGCCTCTGTCAGCGTGTTCAACAGGAACGAGGCTTTTTCGGTAGGCAGACCTCTTGCCCTGATCATTGTCGCCAAGATGTTTGAGACTTCATAGCGCCAAAGGCGCGGCACATACCATTCGCCGTCCGCTGTACGCAGATTCCGCGCAGATTCCGTCGCCGCGCTTTCAAGGATGCACGAGGCGATCAGGTTTGAGTCGGCGACAATCATTTCCGTCCCGCTTTCTTCGCGGCGTCAATCTCAGCCAGCGTCAAGTGGCTGCCGCTAAGTTTGATCGGAGTGGGAAAGGCCGTTCGTCCAGCCATGTTCGTCATGCACCACTCAAAGCAGTAGACGGCCTGTTGCGTCATGGAGCGGCTGCTTTCGGTTGCCGTACGCTTCAGCCAGTCATGGACATGGCTGGGTGCGTTTTTGATCAGGATTGCAGACATTCGTTTATTCTTTCCTTTGGTTTCAAAACGGTATCATTATACTATATCGTTCGGTTAGTTGCAACGGTAGAGGTTCTCAAGAGTCTGGGTCTATTGACGCGATTATGATTATAGTGTATTATATTCGTCGTTGCTGTACAACAGAAAGGATGCTTCAATGTGTTATGAAAAAAAAAACTCGTTGCGGTAAAGGACTTGGATATCGTTTTGCCGCCCTGTGCCTGATCGTTCACGGTGTCGTCTTCGCGACGCTTTCGCTCGACGCCAAGACGGTCTACGTCAACGGCCAGTTGCCTGATTATGCCGGACACGATGGATCGACGTCCAACCTTGCGTACAGGACCATTCAGGAGGCTGTCGATGCGGCGGCGAACGGCGATACGGTCGAAGTCGCACCGGGCGTCTATCGGGATGGCGTTGCCCGTGCTGGCCATGCCTGGGGCCCAGCACGTGTTCACCTCGGCAAGAAACTATACCTCTATGCGCCGCAGGGAGCGTCCGCCACAGTCATTGAGGGCGTGATTTCGTCCGAGTCCGCTTCCGGCATTGGCTCGGACGCAATGCGGTGCGTCAGCGTCGAAAGCGGAGCGGTGGAGTCGGTTATCGAGGGCTTCACGTTCCGCAACGGCCGGGCGGGTGCCGCCAACGGGACGGTAGTGGCGTCCGGGGCCGCCGCGAACGGTGGTGCCGTCTTTGCGTCCGCGAGTGGCAATGACGCGCTGAAGGCAGGCCCGTTCTTCGTCGGTTGCGTGATCGAGAACTGCTCGGCCCCCGTGACGGCGGTCACGTTTGGCGGCGTATTCGTTCG
>CAVJWR010000016.1:21389-22708 GCA_963653155.1 Limosilactobacillus gorillae | reverse complement strand
ACAATGAACCGGTGGCAGGAACGTTTTTCTCTCGCTGGTCAACTTTCGCGAATTGTCTTTTTACGCACAACTATTCATATGCGCCGAGTGGGTATGCGTACAAGTATGGCACGGGAATCATGGATCAGGTGAAGGTCGTCAACTGTACGTTCGCCAACAATTTTATTCGTTTCTATCCGACGCAGCCATCCTACTACTACAACAACCTGTACAGTTCGACGCTTGTCGAACAGGGCGGCGCGGCGAGCGGTGTCTGGCTTGGCCATTTCGCCGACACGGACGCGACGCGCGTCCTCATGGGCACGGCGACGGGCGACTTACGTCTGCGTGCGGGACAGACTGCCGCGAACGTCGGCGACGCGCAGTATCTCGGCGCCGACTATCTGGCGTTGCCGTCCGGCGAAGCCCCGTGGCGCATCGACCCCTACATCGACTACTACGGCACGGCGATTCCGCAAAGCGGCACGATTGCCGCCGGCGCGTCGCAGACGACGGCAACGCCTGTGGCGGGAGCGGTCGTCCTTGACTCGGACAACCTGTCATTCCATGCGGGCATCCCCGGATGCAAGGGCGCGTATGTCTTCCCGACAAACTACCCGGTCAACTATCGTGTGCAGTTTACGGGATCGACGAACGAGTATCGGCGCGTCGTCCACTACAGCTATTGGCTCGGTTCGACCTCGTACAGGATGTTCCCGCTCATGGACGACTCGACGGACGTGATTGCGCCGCCGAACGCGGACGACGTTCTCCGCGTTGTCTTGACGCGTTCGACGGTGTCCGTCAAGTATGCCGATCCGGCGGCAGACGGAACTGTTGCCGATGGCACTTTCGCACATCCCTACACAAACCTTCAGCAGGCGGTGAACGCCGCAGTGGCAGGTGACGCCATCAATGGCGGCGTCGTAATCGCCAAGCGAGGCGTCTATGACACAGGCTACACCAACTTCACCTACCAGTCGAAGACGGGGCTGGTGCGGTTTCTCGTGCCGCCAAACACAAACTGCCGCATCACCTCGGAAGACGGCGCGGAAAGCACTATTCTCACAGGGGCGCCGGATCCGCAGACGGGCACGTTCGGCGAGAAATCCGTCGGCGCATTTGCGAACCAGGGCGTGGCGCAGCTTCAGGGCTTTACGGTTACGGGCGCATATTCGCCAAACGGCAGCGACCTCTATTCACCGGGACGCGGAACGATCTTCGCGTATGGGACAACGCTTCATGTCGACGACTGCATCCTCACCAACAACGTCGGCGCTTATGCCGCGATCGGCAACGGACGCTATGAGCGGTGCATCATCCGTGACAACGTTGGCGGA
>CAVJWR010000016.1:0-21379 GCA_963653155.1 Limosilactobacillus gorillae | reverse complement strand
GCCGAAGACAGCATTCTCGTTTCCTGTCAGATCGACGGCAACCGTGTGACGGACGGCAACGGACTTGTCGTTGGCGGCAATTCCAAGGCGTTCGGATGCTCGCTGTACGCCAACGAGGCGAAGGCGTTTTCGCTGGCCACAACGGTTTGCGTCAACACGCTGTCCGACAGCAATCTCTTTGCCGATCCGGCGGCATCCGATTTCCGCATTCCGCTGGCCGTCGCCGATCTTGCGGTTGGTGTCGGCCCGTCCGATGCGGCGGCGTCCGACTGGTATCTCTACGCGACGTCGGATCTGCGTGGCTTACCCATTCGCTTTGGCGCGGATGGTGCGTTCCTTGCCGGTGCATATACCGAGGGCGTTGATGGCGTGTTTATTTCTGCGGCGGAGGGCGGCCTCTCGGTTGCGGGCGGACGGCTTGGCTTCAACGCGCTGTCGGACGCGACGGAGATTTCAATCTCTGCGGCGGCATGTGCGCGACCTGTTTCGGGGCTCCTTGTCGGTGGCGTGACGAATGACTTTGAGGCGCTGGAGGGGCATGTTTTCACGGTGACAGAGGCTGTGGGCAATGTCCGAATCGAGCCCATTTACGGCACGGCGTGGTATGCCGCGCCGAACGGTCGCGATGCGGCGCTCGGTGGCTATCCGGCTGAGGCATTGACGATTCAAGGTGCGCTCGCGAAAGCGGCGGAGTCGGATGTCAAGGCGGTGTTGGCACTGCCCGGCACGTATGACGCGGGCCAGATGATCCAGTCCGGTGACTTCACGCTCCATTCGCGCGTCGTCGTGCCGCCGGACGTGACGCTCGAATCGGCGGAAGGACGCGCGGCGACAGTCGTCAAGGGCCTTGCGGCGGCGACCGAGGACGAGAAATACAGCTATGCGCCGGATGGCGCGGGGCTTGGCGCGGATGCGCTTCGTTGCGTCTATCTGTCCGCAAACGCCAGAATCCGTGGCTTTACGCTGACGGACGGGCATACGCGCGAACGGCTGGCCGACGGAAAGGAGAATCATGGCCACGCCGACACGTGCGGCGGCGGCGTCTACGCGCCAAACGACGCGAACTGTTTTGTGGAGGACTGCCTCGTCACCAACTGCATCGCCTTTCGCGGCGGTGGCGTCTATGCGGGTAGCGGACAGATTGTGGATTCGGTGCTGGCGGGCAATACGGCCTGTTTCTGCGGCGGCGCGTCGGAGGGGGTTTCGCTTTATGGATGCCTCGTGTACGGGAACGGGGCATTCTATCCGCACAGGCGCGATCAGGCCGGCTCGTTGCGTGTGCGTGCTGTGGATCATTCGACGTTCTTTGACCCCTGCGTCATCGGTACACGGGCCGAAAGCGTCCGCAACTCGTGCTTCTACTCTTCGTTCTTTGAGCGGGAGTCGCCCCTGATCGTCACGAACTGCGTGTTCCTGCGTAGCGGCATCATTGCGGCGAACAGCCCCTACTACAAGGATGAGACCTATTTCGCGCCCGTGGCGGACGTGGTGACGCTTGCGGATTCGGATGAGTTGGCGTATGGCGAGGACTTACGTCCGCTTGTCGGACAGAACGTGGCGATTGACAGGGGTTGGGTGAATGCTCTGAACGCGGGCGAAGTCGATGCGCTGGGCGGACAGCGCGTCTACAACGGTGCGCCCGATGTCGGTGCGCTTGAGACCGACTGGCGCGGCATCTACGCGAAGGACATCCGCAAGCGCCGCGTAAGCGTTTCCGCCGCCTCGGTGGATGTTGTCGAGAGCGCAGACGGAACGGTGACACTGAAGCCGGATGCGCGGATCGAGATGCGCATCACTTCGCCGAGAGGCCGGTCTTGCGCCTATGCGCTTGTGGTGCGGCTGGCCGATGACGAGACACTACCGCCGGAGGTCAAACACGGGGACGAGACGCTTGTGCCATCCATTTCGGGCCTCGTGTGCAGCTATGCGCTGACGACCGTCTCGGAGTCTGATGTGCTGACGGTTGCGCATGTGGGCGAACATGGTCTCGTCGAGATTGTCGGCCTTGAGGGACAGAATGGCTTTATGTTTATCTTGCGATAGGAAGGTGTGTCATCATGAAATGGAGTTTCATGCTTTTATGCACCGTGGCGGGTGCGGTGGCGTTCGCCGAGCGGCTGCCGATGGATGCGCGGTTCATCGTGGACGGCGAACGTCAGGTGCGAGGCTGGACGTTCAACAGCCCAGCGGGTTTTAAGCCGTATGGCGACGTCCGCAGTGTCATGCTCAATGGACGGGCGGGCGTGCGCCTCACGTCCAGAGGCAAGCAGACGCAGATTTACCAGGACGTGGCTCTGGACGTGAAACCCGGCGAACGGTATCGGGTCTCGGCCAAGGTGCGCGGACGGGGCACGTTCAGTCTTGGCTTTTTCAAGTCGGGGTCGAAGCACGAATGGCGTGGCGGAACGGATTCTTCCGCATCGCGTCTTGCCGCGCCAGATGTCGAACCGGAGCCCGTCTCAAACGAATATGTCGTGGAGGCGGACGTGGCGCGGCTTCGTGCACATCTGTGTGTGCACGACGGGGCGGAAGTCGAGTTCTACGATGTGGTCGTCGAAAAACTGTAAGGGGATAATGAAATGAAGAGGATGTGCTTGCTTGTCACCGTTCTGCTGAGCCTGACGGTCTGTGCCTTTGACTTGCCGCTGGCAAAGAAGACGCCGGTGGTGGATGGCGTCCTGTCGCCGGGCGAGTGGGATGAGGGCGTGACGCTTGCCGGATTCCTTTCCCATGTGCCGGCCTTGCATCTGGCGCCGGGCAACGAGGGGACGGCGACGTTCCTTTCGGACGGCAAGACGCTTTTCGTCGCTTTACATGTCAAGGCGCACAACATCGACATCGGCGGCGGACTGAAGGCGACGACCGATCGGCGTGACGGCCCCGTGTATGACGACGATGCCGTCGAGCTTGTCGTCGAGGGCGATGAGCCGGGGCGTGTCGCGCATTTCATCATCAACTCGAAGGATGTCGTCTTCGACCGTTTGGCGAAGCCGGGCGTTAAGGCGGCCGATGTCGCTTGGAACTGCGAGGGCTTGAAGGTCTGCGGACGCGTCCTCAACGGGTGGTGGGATCTTGAGGTCTCAATTCCCCTACAGTCGATCGGCTCGTTCTCGACAGGGTTCTCCGTCAATGCCGCGCGTTCGACACCCGGCGAGGTTGCCGCGTCCCTGACGGCCTCGGATGACTACATTCGTGGCCCGAAGCTCCGATTTGACTGGAAGCGGGACGCTTCTGCCGTGCAGGTCGTCTCGTTGGGCACGCCAACGGCGGGCGAATGGCGTCCGACGGTGGCGTTCACGTCCGGTGCGTCCGACGCACGGGTGCGCGTCGATGTGCTGTTGCGCGAGACGAATGACAACGGCAAGGACAGGACGATTCTCCTTTCCGAGAGCCAAGTCATTCGCGTCGGCGAGAGGTTTGCGCCTGCGTATGACACGCGATCCCGCAAGTTGCTTCACGCCGAGATCACGGCGCGTGATGCGGTGACAGGAGCGATGCTTGTCGACCGTTCGTTCTATGCCCAGCGCGGGGCGAGGTCGTCAGGCGTGCCGCCGACCGCCGAGTTTGACCTCGGCGACATTGGGGAGGTGTGCGCCTACGTCTATCCGGGTATGGGGAAGGCCCGCTTCACGTTCCATGCCGCACCGGGCGTTGATGCGCAGCGTGTGCAGGTGCGTGTGGGTGCGCGGACGGCATCGCTGAAGTCGGAAGGATCGTCGTTTACCGGACTGGTCGAGATTCCGTCGGCGAACGGAATGCATCCGGTTGATTTTGCCGTGCGCACGGCATCTGGCGTGCGGCGTTTCGATGCGGCCTGGACGCTGGAAAGGCGCACATTCGAATGGGAAGGAAATTCAATCGGCAAGGAGAAGGTGATATTGCCGCCGTTCAAGCCGATTGTCGCGAAGGACACGGCGTTGGATGTCATTCTGCGAACCTACGTCTTTGGTGCGGCGGGACTGCCGAAGGAACTCGTGGCGCTCGGACGAAACATCCTTGCCGAGGGCGGCGCCTACTACGAAATGAGCCTTGGCGGCAAGACTTCGCGGTTCACGGGAGCGAATCCGAATTTCACGGTGAGGGACAGTGGCCATTCAGCCGAGATCGTCTCCGAGGCGCAGTCGGCGGACGTGACGCTGACGACGAAAGGGAACTTCGAGTATGACGGCTTTCTCTGGAACGAAGTCGCGCTGTCGGGGCTGGGTGCGCGCACGATGGAGCGCCTGACACTCGTCGTGCCGTTCAAGGATGCCGAAGCCCCGCTGATGCATATCTGCACGACGGACTCGATCCGGTTCAATCCGACAGGAGCCGTGCCGGCGGGCGAGGGCATCGTCTGGGACGGCACGAAGCTTTACCGTAGCACGGGTTTCGCCGAGAAGATGTTCGCCGAGCAGGCCGTGCCGTACGTCTGGCTTGGTGCCGAGAAACGGGGTCTCAGCTGGTTCATCAACAATACGGCAGGGCTTCGGATCGCCACGGATCGCTCATCGGTTCGGCTTGTCAGGGAGAAGGGCGTTCTGCGGCTTGAGGTCGATCTCGTCAACGTGCCGTCGCGCCTTGCAGACGGACACCGCTTCGCATTCGGTTTCGAGGCGACGCCGGTCAAGGAGGCCGACAAGTCAATGCGTCGCCATTTCCAGACGGGGACGGGCTACAGTCCGAAGGGGATGATTCCGCGTCCGCAGTTGAGCGGCGGATTCTGGAACAGCTGGGCGCGGCGGCCCTACAACAACGACTGGGGATTCTTCGAGGCCATGCTCAAACGAGCCAACACCGGCAAGTACCTTCAGGAGTACATCGACGCCTACGCGGCGAACACAAACCGCTATGACAGGGAACTTGAGGCGTATGCCGCGAAATTGCCCGTGATGGGCAAGGAGACGCATTACCAGTGGATGAAGCGTTGCCGCGACTATCAGATGTCGACGCTTCTCCGTTGCGACAGGCCGACCTATCCCTTCAAGTATTCGGATCCGACGCTGAACTGGACGGAAGAGGAGGCCGTGCCGTTCTACAAGTCGGAATGGATTTCGCGCTCGACCGGCTACATGGGCGCGACGCGCAACTTCCTGACGCCATCGTATATCGACTACTGTCTCTTCTACTACAAGAAGTGGCAAGACCTCGGCATGAAGGGGATGTACTTCGACGACATGTTCCCGATGGTCTGCCGCAATCCCGACACGTGCATGGAAAAGGATGGCGCGGGCGTCTGGCACGGCAACTTCGGCATTCTCGAAATGCGCGAACTCGTCAAGCGTGCGGCGGTCATGCAGTATTTGGGCGGCGTTTCGCCCCGAATGATCCAGATTCACATGACGAACTGTCTGCTCGTTCCGAGTTTCGCGTTCGGCACGAGCATGCTTTCATGGGAAGATCATTTCGGAAACGAAGTCTTCCAAAAACGCTTTCCGCTCGACTACATGCGTGCCGAGTCGCTTGGTTCGCAGATCGGTGCCGAGTCCGTTGCGCTTGACGGCATCCGCCAAGATGGATGGGACGACAAGGACTGGCGAAAGAATCGTTTTCGCTTTTTGACGCGCACGCAGCAGGCGCTTCTTCTGCCGTCCGGCGTCAAGACGTGGATGCGTCCGTGGGTGCCGTTCGGCGGCGTGGATCGGGAAGAGCTGTTCAAGATCCTTGAAGTGCTGTCCGCATTCGAGATCTGGACGGAAGACTGCGAATTCAAGGCGTTCTATGAAGATGACGGTGCGGTTCGCGGTGTGCCGAAGGACGTGCTCGTCGGCTCGTACCGCAAGCCCGGAAAGGCACTCGTCATTTTGGGCGATGCGGGCGGAAAGGATCTTGACTTCGCGCTGTCGGCTGACGCGGACAAGCTGGGTCTCCGCAAGCCTTTGGACTTTACGGACGCCGAAACGGGCAAACCGCTTGAAAACGGGCGCGTGAAGCTCCCGGCTTGGGACTTGCGGCTTGTGTTGGTGACGGAACGGGACGCGCGACAGTGAATGCGATCTTCCTTTCTGCCCTGCTGGCGGTGACAGCCGGATGGGAGAATCGTCCGTCCGGTGAACGCGAGACGCCGCCCGCACGGGTATTGTGGCAGGCGGACTTGGGGCAGACAAACGATTTCGAGCTTCTTCGGCTCGGCGGCGCGGAGGGCCGGATGCGCTTCGAAGCGGGCGAACTTGTCCTGGAGAAAACGAACGACCGAGGGCTGCTGATTGTACGTTCCGCGCCGTTCGCCTGCGGCACAGGGGCGCGGTTGCGGCTTGCGGCGGACGTTCAGGTCGAGACGGGAGACGTTGAGTCGGCCCACTTGTGCCTTCGTGCGGAGGACAAGGCGGGGAACTATCCGCCGTGCCATGCGCTCTATCCGCGACGAGGTGCCGACGGGCTGTATTCGGGCGGCGCGGAACAGATGCTGTCCGCCGTCAATTCCGCGCCGGGCACGTACTATCGGAAGTACGCGCATTTCATTGGCGACCGTGACGAGACGCGCTTGGCGATTCTCGCTTCGGGGACGCCGTCCGTGAGCCGCTGGAAGAATTGGACGGCTGAGGATGTAGACGCGGCACAGGCCGCGTGGCAAAAGGTTCTGGCGGCGAAGACGGCGAAGGATCGTGCGCATTTGCGGGTAGACGAGGCCGCATTCGATGCGGCGCTCGTCGAGGAAGTCGAACACACGGCGGCGATTCGGAGAGATGATGGCGTCGTGCATCTGTTCGTGGACGGCAGGGCGGTCCCTCCGGCTGCCTTTCGCGCAAAAGGCGCATTCGGCGCGGACGGCCTTTGGGAGACGTTCTCTGGGCGGAGCGTGGCGGACGCGGGCGTCAGGATCTTGGCCAAACCCATCAATCTTGGCACAGGGCCGAAAGGTCGCCATTACTGGACGTCGGCGGGCTTTGATGCCGAGGGAGCCGTCCGTGATCTGAAGAATTCCATGCGGCTTGCGCCGGAGGCGCTCTACATGATTGCGCTCAACTGCAATCCCTATCCGGAATTCACCTTGAAGGAGCATCCGGATGAAGCTTTCCGTATCGCCGACGGAAATCTGCTCATGGGAAATGCCGGCTCGACGGGTGCGGCCTATGACGACATGGGGCTCAAGGACGATGGTTTGCGTTGGCCGTGGGTCTCGTTTGCGAGCCGCGTCTGGCGTACGGCGGTCTCGGAGAACATTCGCAGACTTGTCGCCGAGTTGAAGCGGACGGGCTTGGTCAAGCGCATCGTCGGCATTCACCTCTGGGGATTTGGCGACGGTCAGTTCTATGTCGGCCCAGTTGACTGCTCGCCGGTGGCACGGGCGGGCTATGCGGCGTGGTACGCCGAACAAGATCATGTCTCGACCAATTACGCCTTTTACGCGAAGAGCCTGGCCATGTCCGCACAGGAGGAGTTCGCACAGGCGTTCAAGGCGGCGATGGGGAAGGACGTGATTGCCGTCAGCTGGCTGATGGCGCAGTTCGTCACGACGCATACGCTCGGCGAGTTCGTGCGCGGCACGGACGTGGATGCGGTCGTGATCCAGCAGTCGTATTCGCGTCGTGCGCCCGGTCTGTGGGTCGAGCCGCGCATCCCCTATTCGTCGTTCGAGCGTCACGGCAAGATGTACTGGTGCGAGTTTGACCTGAGAACGTATGGAGCGCTTGAAAGCTGGGCGGTGAGCGCTCCGGCGACGAAGGGGCTCGGTCAGGCGGATGACTTTGCCGCTTGGCAGACGATTTATCGCAAGCATCTGGGGCCAGTTCTGGCGCAGAGGCAGGGCTTCTGGTTCTATGACATGGCGGCGGGCTGGTTCGATCCGCCGGAGATTCGCGACGACATCGCCGAGACGCTGCGCTTTCAGGAGCGGATGCTCACGAAGAAACATTCGGCGTGGCGGCCGAATGTTGCAGTTGTCTATGACGAGGCGGGGTTGATCGGATGGGACGGCGGAACGGTGCCGCTCAACAACTACACGCACTATCTCTTCCCTGTTGCGTTGGAGCGTCTGGCGATGTCCGGTGTTCCCTTCGAATTCTACTTGGCCGAAGACGCCCTGCGCGAACCGTCGTTGCTGGATAATTCAAAACTCGTTGTGTTGGCGAACTTTCGCAAATTTGACGACCGTCGAGTCTCCTTCGTGCAGAAACTGGCGGCGGCACGTCGGACGCTCGTCTTCATCGGCGAGCCGGGCGCGTTGGGCGGCGCCGAAGAGGCGTTGGGTGTGCGCGTCGGTTGGACTTTGCGTGATGAGCCGCATCGGATTCGGCGTGAGCCAGGCGTTGCCTATGATCTTTCAAGTCGCATCCAACTGGAGAACGAGCGCAATCTGGCGGAGGGCATCTGGCCGCCGAGTCCGGCGAAGGGGCCTCGTGCGTGGATAGAGCCGGGCGAGAGCCTGAAAGTTCTGTCTCGTTATTCGGACGGGAAGATTGCCGCCGGAGAACGTCAGATGGGGAGTGCGCGTCTTGTCGTGATGGCGGAGTCGGCGGGGCTTTCGCCGTCGTTCTTCAATGATCTCTGTCATGAGGCGGGTGCCTACGTGCCGGTGCGCGGCGGCGGTTTGCAGGTGAACATGAACGGCGACTTCGTGTCGGTCCATGCGCTGCGGAACGGCGCGTTTGATTTCGTCTTGCCGTTTGCGTGCACGGTGACGAACGTGAAGTCAGGCCGTGAAGAGACCTTGAGAGCGAACGTCCTGCCGTTGAATCTGACAGCGGGCGAGACGTGTTGGTTTACATTGGAACAGAAAGATAAAAAAGATCAGACCCCAGTGCATAGGATCGAGTGCATAAGATAATCGCTGGGACGCAACCGAGCGGGTGCGTTTCACCGGATGGATTCACTTTGGGCTTGAGGACAGGACTTCGCATCCGTCCTTCGTGATCAGCACGAGATCTTCGATGCGGATGCCGAACTCGCCTTCGATGTATACGCCCGGTTCTATCGTCACGAGCATTCCGGGCTTGAGGACGGTCTTGGATCTTGACGAGGCGACTGGGCACTCGTGGATTTCAAGCCCAACGCCGTGTCCGAGCGCATGGCCGAAGCGCTTTCCATGTCCGGCCTTCCGTATGATGCGCCTCGCAACGGCATCGAGTTCGCAGCCTGTCATGCCGGGACGCGCCTGTGCGATGGCGGCGAGGTTTGCCTTTAGGACAAGATCGTAGACTTCGCGGTATTTCTCGTACGGTCCCCAATCGGCATCGGGTCTGACGCATCGCGTCATGTCCGAGCAGTAGCCGTCCAGCCTAACGCCCATGTCCACGAGCAACGGTGTGCCCTTGTCCCATACCGTATCGTCTGGTACGTGGTGGCATTCGGCGGCATTCCTGCCTACGCACACGATGGTTTCGAAGGCCTCTCCATCCCCAAGCGCATTCATCCATGCGCGGATTATTCGCTGCATCTCCTTTTCCGTCATTCCGTGGCGAAACTCCTTCAGGGACTCTTGCCAGATGCGGTCGTTGAGGGCTTCGGCGGCGGCAAGCTTGGCGATCTCCACCGGTGTCTTCACTGCGCGGAGCAAAAGGAGGCATTCGCCGACATCGACGAGCGAAGCCCTGCGGAACATCTTCGATAGGGCGAGATATCCGGATGCGGTGATGCTGCCTTCGTAGCCAAGCCTGAATGTGCCGCCGCGAGGGAGCTTCATCCGATCTGGGCCGAAGCTGCGGATGTCGCGAACCTTGATCCACGGCGCTTCGCGCTTTGCGGCGGGTATGTATCTGAAGTCAGTGTAGAATTCGGCGGAGCCGTCCGCCGCCACGGCAAGGCGTCCGTTGTCGCAGCCGAACCCGATGAGACCCTTTAGGTTGGCCTCATTGCACACGATTGCGGCGGCGATGCCGCGCCGCTTCAGTTTGGCGGCGAATGTCTGGAGCCTGTCAGCGAACGGATTGGTTGCGTTTCTTGTATTCATGCCCGTGGATGGTATTTGTGGTGTATTTCGCCAAGTCGCGTCCCGTCGACGTGCGTATACACCTGTGTGGTAGATATCGATGCGTGGCCAAGCATTTCCTGTATGGCGCGAATGTCTGCCCCGTGGGCAAGCAGGTGCGACGCGAAGCAGTGTCGGAGCACATGCGGCGATATGGTCGATGCGTCTATGCCGACGGCTACCGCACGTTTCCTCAGCATCTTGAAGACGCCCACGCGAGTGAATTTCTTGCCGAGCCGCGTCACGAAGAGATGGCGCTCGGCGGCATTTCCGCGTGTGAACAGGTCGCGGACGGATTCAAGGTACCTGGTAATCGCTGTGCCTCCTGCGTGTCCGAGGGGGATGATCCTGTCCTTCGATCCCTTGCCTGTGCAGCGGATGAAGTCCGAGCCCTCCACAATGGCTTCCACCGTAAGGTCGCAGAGTTCGCTCACGCGGAGACCGCATCCATACAGCAGCTCAAGCATCGCCCTGTCGCGAATGTCTCGCGGTTCTGTCCCGGAGACCGAATCCAGAAGACGGCGCATAATGTCCTCTGGCAGCGTTTTTGGAAGGGCAATGTTCTTCTTTGGGGCCTCAAGGCCCTCTGTCGGGTCGGTGGCTATAAACCGCATCTCCTTGAGGTGCGCGAAGAATTCCCTGATCGAGACGAATGCGCGGGCCCGTGACGATGGCCGCATCTCCTCGTGGAGAAGCACATTGAGATACGCCACCACGTCGGCCCTGGTGACATCCGCCGCAGAGCGCCGCCCGTTTGCGGCCACATTGTGGACGAAAGCGCGGACATCGCGGAGATACGCTTCCTGCGTGTTCTCCGAGAGTCCGCGCTCAAACGCCAGAGAGTCGGCGAACGAATCTATAGCCTCTTCAAATCCTGAACTGGCCATGACGATCCGCGCCGCCTCCGATGGTTAGCAGCGTCCTTTTGACTGAAGGAACTTGAACGACTCCGTGATCGCCAGGAGGGAATCCTCATGCTTCTCGCACTCGACCACGTACCACTTTACGCCATCGGCATCCGTGACGGGGAAGAGCCTGTCCCATTCCACGCCCTTGGCGCCGGGGATCCCTGGCTGGCCGAGGAATGCATCGAACTTCTTGATGTCCTTGCCCATGCCGTTCTCCTTCGCGTGGAGCGTCGGCGAGCGGTGCGGATATTTCTTGTACTGTTCGCAGGGGTCTTTGCCTGCGCACGTGGTCCAGCCCACATCCTGCTCCATGCACACCGCCTTGTCGGTGTTGGAGAAGAAGTAGTCCCAGAAGGAAGTCCCGTCCTGCAGGAAGATCGCGTGTTCCCACGTGTGGTTGTGGAGGCCGATCTTGCAACCGAACTTCGCCGCGTCCGCCGCGACCTTGTTGTAGAACTCCGCGAGTTTCTTTGTGAAGTCGTCGATCGCCTGCGACGGCTTGCAGGGCTCGCCGCCCCGGCCCGTCGACCAGCTGCAGCCGGGCGGGAAGTTGCCGCCGCCGGGGCAGATGATGAGGTCGTTTCCGTAGGACATGTTGAAGTCGCACGTCTTCTTGAGTACTTCGGGATCGTACGTCCACTTCTTCGTGTCGAGGCCGTAGGCATTGGTGTTCACGTGCGTGCCGCAGGCCACGAGGCCGGCATCCGCGAGCATTGCCTTGAGCGTCTTGGCGTCGTTGCCGTAGTATCCGG
The DNA here is from genome assembly GCA_963653155.1 of Limosilactobacillus gorillae. Lineage (GTDB taxonomy): Bacteria > Verrucomicrobiota > Kiritimatiellia > RFP12 > UBA1067 > UBA1731. The sequence continues at coordinate 9,833 of CAVJWR010000016.1, read as the reverse complement.
CGAACTCCACGCCCTTGTAGCCGAGTGCGGCCACGTCCTTCAGGGCCTGGGCGAGTCCCACGCCTTTAGAGATGACCTTGCCGGACTTGTCCTTCTTGCCGCCGATGTAGGTGCGGATCGAGTAGAGCTGCACGGCCACCTGGCTCTTGCCGCCGCAGCAGAAGCTGCAGCATCCGGGAAGGGCTGCGGCGGATGCCGCCGCGAACGTAGATCCCAGGAACGAACGACGATTCATGTTCATGTCTTTGTTTCTCCTTTTTGTTGTCGGAAATGTATTCGGGTGAGAGATTCAGCGCGGAAGTCCGAGGGCTTCCGCAACGGCGGCACCGAACGCGTTTGCCATCGACCGCATCCCGAGGTCGTTCGGGTGGCATCCGTCCACGGTTCCGTCGATATCGCCGGTGTACATCTTGTCCTTTGGAAGATAGACGAGCCTCTTCCACCCCTCCGCCACGAGCCTGTCGTAGAGCTTCCGCATGAACCGATCCTTTTCGTTCGGCCCCTTCATGAACACGTCGCACTGCTCGGCCATGACGATCGGCACGTCCGGACGCTTCGCGCGGAGGTTGCGGATGAACCTCTCGTAGTTCTTCTCGACCGAGCGGCCGGGGCGGGACGCGCTTTCGTGGAGCCCCATGTTCCAGAGGCAGTCGAGCACGTAGCAGCTCGCGTCGATTGCGGCAAGGTGTTCGCTCATCTCGTACTCCATCACGCCGGAGCCGGAGAATCCGAGGTTTGCGATCGGTACATCGAGGTCGCGGCCTACGATCGAGGGAAACGCGAGGCCGGGACGGGAGGCGCATCCGCCATGGGTGATGGATGTGCCGTAGAACACGACGGGCTTGTCGATGCCGCTCTTGCGGGGAGGCAGGGGCCCGACCTTGGCATCCTTTTCGATTCCGAGGGAGAATGACTTTATTCCGTTGTACAGGGGGAGGTTCACGAGGCAAGGCGTGCCGGGCTTCCACCCTACGCGCACGCTTCCGCCATTTACGGCATCGCGGATGCGCCCGGTCTGCACGTAGCGCCACTTGCCGCCTTCGTCCATGCGGTAGATGTCGATCCCGGAAACGCCCGTCGCCGGCATGTGATCCATCGAAAGGCTTCTGCTGTATGGGATCCAACGGAAGTCGAGAGTCTTGGAATTGGTGGTGAACCGGAACTGTAGGCCCGACGAGTGGTGCTTCATCCCGCGCACTCCGGCGTTGACGTTGGTAGTCACGTTTCTCGGAAGCCTGTCGTAGAACGCCTCCACGTCATCGAAGTACTTGCCTTCAAGCGGAAGGCACCGTCCGTCGATCCACTTTACGCCGTTGGTATCGACGGCGGCATTGGCGAGGGCCATTCGGAGATCGTACTTCTCCACTTCGTTCGCCTGTGTGGGCGCGTTGGTGGCGACCGATGGATCCGTAGAGGCAAATCCGGCGGACACAAGTGCCGCCACGGCAAAGATGGGCATTATGTTTCTCATGGCGGATGATTATACCATGGAAGTGGTGGTGGGGCAAGGATTCGAACCTTGGAAGGCGTAAGCCAGCAGATTTACAGTCTGCCCTCGTTGACCGCTTGAGTATCCCACCGATCAGCACGTCTTTCGCCATGCCATGTCATTGACAGGAAACCACGAATGGTGCTCGGGGCGGGACTCGAACCCGCAAGGATCTCTCCACATGCACCTCAAGCATGCGTGTCTGCCAATTTCACCACCCGAGCAAGGCGGAAAAACGGGGCGTAATATATCATATTGGCAGATGGCGCGCAAGGGGATTTTTTGGTAAAATCCCACCCATGTTTGAAGTGAGAAATGTCTGCTTCTCCCGCGTTGGCCGGGATATACTGTCCGGAGTGTCGTTTTCGGTCGACGCCGGCGATGTCTTGGCCATCACCGGCCCGAACGGGGCCGGCAAGTCCACGTTGCTGAAGATACTGGCCGGGATATGGCTTCCCACTTCCGGTGTGGTGCTGGCGGACGGGGTGGATATCTCAGCCGAGCCGATACGCCATAGGCGCCGTCTCGGCTGGCTTGGCGAATCGCTGTCGGCCGAGGCGGATCTTTCCGTCAGATCCTACCTTAAGTACCGGGCAAGGCTTAAGGGGGAGCAGTCCCGCAAGATACGCCATCGCGTTCGCGAGGCCATGTCGATATGCGGGCTCGAACAATTCTCGGATTTTGCGGTCGGGAGCCTTTCCCGTGGGCAGCGCAAGCGGGTGGCGCTTGCCGAGGCGGTGCTTCTGCGGCCTCGGCTACTGCTTCTCGACGATGTGTTTGCGGACCTTGACCTGGAGGCGCGCGAATCCGTGGTGTCCATGCTCGATTCGTTCAGGGCATTCGCGTCCGTGATCCTTGCGGGGCACGAGACGGACTGGTTTGGCAAGGCTGGCGCCTCCATACTTGAGCTGAAGTCGGGGAGGATCGCATGAAGACGCTGTCGGTAATCGCTCGCCGTACGTTTGGCCGCCTGTCCGGGCAGTCCACATCCGTGTTTGCCGCCGTGGCGTTCCTTGCGGCATCTGGGGCGCTCTTCGCAAAGGCGCTCTTTTCCGCAGAGGGTACAGCCGTTTCCGTGGCATCGGTCTGGGCGGTCTCGGCATCCTACGCATTGCCTCTGCTCGCGGCACTGTTCACGATGCGCCTGTGGAATGGTGATGGGGAGCCGGGTTGCGATGAGATAGACCTTGTGGCCCCGGTGCCTGAACGCAAGTTTGCCGCCGGTCGCTTTCTGGGGGCATACGCGGCGGTCGTCCTCACTGTTGCCGTTTCGCTTTGCGTACCCGTGCTTGTGTTGCCGCGATGCGCCCCGGCCCTCGCCTCCGGGATGTCTGTCGCCCGGCTGTTTCCGGCTTTCGCCGCGCTTTGCGTGTATGCGCTTCCGCTTACGGCCATAGGCTCCCTTGCCGCCGTGGCGTTCCGCCGCCCGGCGCCAGCCGCCGTCGCGTCGCTCGTGCTCACCTGCGCCATGCCGCATGCCCTGTACCGTGCGCTTGTGGAATGGAGTCCGCTGGTGCGCATGAGGTTCGCCGAGATGCCGCTGGATGCCCTCATCGCCGATGCCGCCGACGGAAGCGTTTCCCTTGGAGGGGTGGCCGTGGCGGCTGCGGTCTCCGTGTTTGCCGTATTTGCGGCGTCCAAGGCTTTCGCCATGCGCAGGTTCGTTGGTGGCGGCAAGGTCGCGCTGAAGGCGTCCACCCTGCTGTCGGTCGCGAGTGCGCTTTTGGCCACTGCGCTGTTTGCGGCCGTTGCGTACGGCCTTGACGTCAGGATCGGCTGGCCTGGCGGATCTCGCGAGTCCGGTTTTTCGGCACGTACGCGGGAGATACTATCCAGCGTGCCTCACGAGGTGCGCATAACGGCGTGTCTGCGCAGGAGTTCCCCAAGGTTCGTTCCGGTGTCGCGTCTGCTCCGCTCCGTCGTCGCGGAGTCCCGCACCGTCGCGGGTGCCGACGTGACCTGCGACTTCATAGACCCGCGATGGGATTCCTCTGCGGCACGGCTTGCCCAGATGGGGATCGGGGAGGGGGCGGTGATGTTCTCGTCTGGACGCCGCCGCATAGTCGTGCCGGCGAAGGATATTGACGAGGCCGCATGCGCATCTGCGATACAGAGGCTGTCGATGCCGATGCGGCGCGACAGGGTGCTGTTTACTGCGGGGCATGGTGAGCCGGGCGTGGACGATTTCGGGCAGGATGGCGCGAGCGATGCGGTTAGGGCGCTGAGGCAGGATGGGTACAGGGTCGAAGCCCTTTTCACAGCCACATCCTCTATCCCGTCCGACTGCTCTGTGCTTGTAGTGTCCGGCGCCCGCGTTCCGTTCTCGTCTTCCGAGCTGAGGGACGTGGAGCTGTTCCTTGCGCAGGGCGGGCATCTGCTTGCGACCGTATCCAACGACGGTTCTGCCGGATTGGGGCCACTCCTTGAGGCGTACGGTGTCGCCGTGAACCGCGTTGAGGCCAAGGTGCGCACCACCGACGGATCGAACGTCGTCGTCTCGGAGTTCGGCGACCATGCGGTATCGAGCCAGTTGACGGGAACGGCGGTCGTTCTTGCGCCCGGCGCCGTGTGGTTCGGGATTGGCGCATCCTCGTCTGGACGCGAGAATGGCTTCTCGTTCTCACCGCTCTGCATGGCGGATGGCCTTGCCTTCGCCGTCGCGGCGGAGAAGGGCGCGTACCTGAAGAGCGACCTTGCGATACGCCCTGCGCGAATGGTCCTGATAGGCGACAACTCTTTCCTCAGGAACGCCTCGCTCGCTTCTCGCGCGAACGCAAACCGCGATCTGCTGCTCAACTCGGTGGCGTGGCTTGCCGGGATAGACGTTTCGGGTTCTGCCGACATAGCGGGGAATGTGCTGGCGGCGCACATGGATCGCGGCGGAAGGATCAGGTTCGCCGCCATCTCGTCGCTCTGCGTCCCCGCAGTGGCGACCCTTTTCGGCATGATGTGCGTCGCCTGGAAAAGGAGGCATCCTTGAAGAATCGAAGGGCAATACTGTTCTCGCTCGCGTTGAGCCTCGTCTTCGCGCTTGCGCTCGCGGCCATCTCCCTGCTCGGCCCTTCCGGGTCCGCCGTGCCGGGCGTAGTGCTCTCGTCCCTGAACCCCGATTCGATATCCGCCGTCGCGATAGACCGCAAGACCACGGATGGCCGTCCCATACGCATATCGCTCGTGCGAACCGGCGGCAAGTGGCTTCTGGACGGCCCCATCAAGGCGGAGGCTGATTCCGAGACGGTAAGGCGAATCCTCGATCTGGCGGTGTTCGCCGAGCCGCAGGATGTGCTTTCCGCCCGCGACATGAAGATGCTGGGCCGTTCCCTGCGCGATTTCGGGCTGGAGCCGCCGCATCTAGCGGTGACATTCCTTGCGTCGGGACGGCAGGAGACCTACCTGTTCGGACGGGACACCGCCATTGGCGGGGAGGTCTACGCGAAGAGGATGGGTGAAGGTTCGGTATTCACGGTCTCGGCTTCCGTCGCGCGGGAACTCGGCCGACCGCTGAGGGAATTCCGCCGCAGGAATCTCTTCTCGTTCGGCACCGCCGACATCTCCGACATCGGGCTGAAGAATCCCGGCGAGCCGTTCTCGAAGCTGATCCGGGCGGGCGGCGGATGGAGGCTTTCGGAGCCGGTGGACGCCCCTGCGGACAAGGCCGTGGCAGATGGTCTCGCCAATGCGATATGCTCGGCCCGAATCGTGGCGTACGGCAGGAAGGGCGAGACGGTAAACGTTGGGCTTGGCGCCGAAGAGGGCTCCTACACGATATCCTTGCGCAGTCCGCTTGGCGTGATCGAGAAGGTTGTGTTTGGCTTGCCTGCCGGCACAAACGAGGTGTGGGCGCTTTCCCCGGAAGGCGCCGCCGTCAAGGTCCCGGCGGCATTGCTTGAGACGTGCAGACGCTGCCAGCGGACACTTGAGGATACGCGCGTGTTTCCCGTTGACGCGGCATCCGTCACGTCCATCTCCGTCTCAGAGGGATTCCCTGCGTACATGCTTTCGCGCAGAGGGCCGGCAGACCAATGGCGCCTCGTGTCGCCCGTGGATGCCCCGGCGGATGCGGAGAATGTGGGGCTTCTGCTTGACAGGATACTTTCGATACGCGGAGTGGACGTGGTCAACGTGGAGTCCAACTCGCTTGTGGTGTCGGTCGGCACAGCCAACACGAACTTTCCCGTGTGCGTGCTGTCGGATGCATTTCTGCCAGAGGGGACTCGGCTTGCGGATCTCCGCGACCGCATGCTCATACGCTACCCTGTCGAGAAGGTCCGCCGGATTCGCGTAGGCACTGCGGCCGGATCCGAATGGGAGGTTCGTGGGCCGTCTCTGCGCGGGCCGGGCGATGCCGTGCATAGCGACCTGCTTGAGCTGCTGTCGAAAGGCATCGTCGCGGAAGGCGTTGAGACAGTGATGCTCAGGAAGGACGATTTCGAGCGGTATGGATTTGACAGGCCCTCGTATTCGCTGGCCTTTGAGCTTGACGACAGCGAATCGGCCCTCCGTACCCTGCTGCTTGGCTCGGCGGCGCCTGGCGGCGGCCGGTTTGCGACGATCGGAGGATCGGATGCGGCGTTCATCCTTTCCGCCGCTACGGTATCTTCGCTCACCAAGCCGGAGATGGCAACATTGAGGGAGAAGAAATGAAAGCATTGATAACGGGGGGAAGCGGATTCCTCGGCATAAACCTTGTCCGCAAGCTTCGCGAGAAGGGTGTGGACGAGATTCGCATCCTTGACATAGCTGACTTCGACTATCCGGAGAAGGGGGCACCGTGGCTCAAGTTCACACTTGGGGATGTGCGCGACGCGACGACTGTCGATAGAGTCTCGGAGGGGTGTGACGTGATCGTGAACGCGGCGGCGGCGTTGCCGCTGTACTCGCCGGAGGATATCCGCACGACCGAAGTCGATGGCATACGAAACGTGCTTGCGTCGGCAAGGCGATTCGGAGTAGGGCGCGTTGTGCAGATATCGTCCACGGCCGTGTATGGCGTCCCCAAGCGGCACCCCATATACGAGACAGACGAGCTTATTGGCGTAGGGCCGTATGGGCACGCGAAGATTGAGGCTGAGGAGGTGTGCCGCAAGGCTCGCGACGTTGGCCAGACGGTGTGCGTGATACGTCCAAAGAGCTTCATAGGCCCGGAGCGCCTTGGGGTCTTCGCGCTCTTCTACGACTGGGCGTACACCGGGCATGGCTTCCCGATGATAGGCAGCGGCAACAACCGCTACCAGCTCATGGACGTGGAGGATCTGTGCGACGCCCTCTGGAACGCGATGACATACCCGGATGAGAAGGTGAACACCGAATTCAACATTGGCGCGAAGGAATTCACTACGATGAGGGAGGACTACCAGGCCGTGCTAGACAGGGCCGGGCATGGCAAGAAGATACGCGGCTTGCCGGTCAGGCCGATAGTGTTCATCCTCAGGGTGCTGGAGGCGCTGAAGCTCTCGCCGCTGTATCCATGGGTGTACGAGACGGCCTCTACGGACAGTTTCGTATCCATCGAAAGGGCGGAAAAGATGCTGGATTTCAGGCCACGCTATTCGAACAAGGATGCGCTCGTGAGGAACTACGACTGGTACTGTGCGCACCTGTCGGAGTTTCAGGGCAAGACAGGCGTGTCTCACCGTGTGCCATGGAAACAGGGGTTGCTCGCTTGCGCCAAATGGTTCTTCTGACCGGTCGGATACATTAAGGAGGTATGTCAATGTCCATTGGAATGCTGAAGTTGGGTGCGGCGGCGATGGCCGCATGCATGGTTGCCGGATGCGGAACGGCTTGCCGCGAAGGGAAGGCATCCGCTTCCCGCATGGATCGCTCGAAGCTCCAGATCGGAGTGTATTGCCTTGCGCCGTATGCGCGTACCGAGGCGCACGTCAGGGACATCAGGGACTGCGGGGTCGATTTCATCTATGGCGTTCCCGTGACGGATCGTGCGACGCTTGACCTGTGCGCAAAATACGGACTTGGCGTGATAGCCACCGGCGGCGTTCCGTTCTGGCATGGCATGGGCGGCGAACAGGCCGGGCAGATGCGCCAGCTGCGTCCGATGGATGGCTATGCGAAGGCCCTTGCCGGATATGAGGATCATCCGGCGATATGGCTTCTGGACTACATCGACGAGCCGTCCGCGCTGGACTATCCGTACATAGGCGAAGTCACTGATTTCCTGAAGAAGAGTCTGCCGTCCGGCGTCACTCCGTACATCAACCTGTATCCGAACTACGCGAGCGTGGTGGGCAACTCTGCGCGTCAGACCAAGAATCAGCTTGGCACCGCGACATATCCCGAACACGTCGCCGAGTACGTGAAGCATGTGGGTCTTGACTACATCTGCTTCGACTTCTATCTGTATTCCGCGCGTGGCAAGAGTCGTCAGCCGAAGCTCAGGCAGTTCTACGAAAACTTCCGCGACGTTGCGGCCGCCTGCCGCGCAACGGGCAAGAGCCTCTGGTACATCCCGCAGGTGAACTCCAGCTACGGCGAACTTTGGCTGAGCGAGAACATGCTTCGCTTCCAGGCATTCCTCGCGATGGCGTTCGGGGCCGAACAGATCGACTGGGCCTGCTGGAGCAGGTCGGCGTCTGGCGAGACGCCCGATATGCCGGGGCTTACCGGCTGGTGGACGAACAACGTGCTTACGCTCAAGGGTGAGCGTACGGAGCAGTACGCAAAGCTGAAGAGGGTGAACGCGGAGATTCGCCGTCTCGGAGACCGCTACATGAAGTACCGCACCGTGGCGACGCACTACGGCGATGCGTTTGACGCCGTCCGCGCCGCAGACGGATCACACGTCACAGTTGGCGAGATGGTCGCCCGCGACGGCGCTTCCACAAGGAAGGCCTATTTCGTGCTGGCCTCTGACGACCCGTTCGACGAGGGGCAGAAGAGCCACACGTACGAACTGAAGGCTTCAGGCAAGGTTTGCGCAATCGGCAAGGATGGTCCCATTGAGGTCGCGCCGTCAGGGAACGGCGCATGGAGATTCAGCCTCAAGTCAAACGAGTGCGTCCTGATAGAGGTCTGCGCCCGTTGATCTTTCCGCAATGATATTTGGGTTCCTTATACTTCCGGTACTGTTTCTCCTTTCGGCCTTCTTCTCAAGCTCCGAGACGGTGCTGTTCTCGTTGACGGGTGCGCAGAGGGCGCGGATAAGGCAGAGGAACCCCCGTGCGGACGTTGGCATCGGTCGATGCCTTGACGACAAGCCGATGCTCTTCTCGACGCTCCTCGTCGGGAACACGTTCGTGAACTTCGCGATTTCCGCGATCGGATACAGGCTGTTCCGGGACTACATCCCATACGGGGCATGTCTGGCGGTTCCGGTGATGACGGTTCTGCTGCTCGTGTTTGGCGAGATTACGCCGAAGCGGCTGGCGTTGCGATATGCCGAGGAACTTGCCCCGCTGTTCGCGCCGCTTCTCATCTTTTGGCGAGGCATATTGTCCCCGTTCAGCCACGTGCTGCGATTTTCCTCCCGTGCGTTTGCCCCGGCGCTTGAGCGGGAACGTCGTGCCCTTTCGGATTCCGAATTCGTTTCGGTGTTGGAGTCCGCCGCCGAGCGCGGGGACGTATCGGCCGCAGATGCCGAGATGGTAGAGGGTGTGCTTCGCCTTTCGGAGCTGTGCGCGAATGACGAGATGACTCCACGGGTGGACATCGAGGGCTACGATCTGGATCGCGACGAGAAGTTCAGGAAGGATTCGCTCGCCGCCGCCAGGCATCGGTGGCTTCCCGTGTATCGGCGTACGCCAGACGCGATAGAGGGCGTGATCGACAGCGAGACCGGCAAGATGGAGGATGCGCTTTTCGTCCCGGAGACGGTCACGCTAGACGATCTACTGCAGACGTTCGCGAAAAGCCGCAAGCCGCTCGCGGTGGTGCTTGACGAGTATGGCGGCACCGCCGGCATAATCTCGCCCAACGATGTGCTTGAGCTGATCGTCGGTCCCGGAGTGTTCGGCAGCCCCGACCAGGAGCCGGCCATCGTGCCCCAGGGAAAGAACGTCTGGGAGATCGATGCCCGCGCAAGTCTGGACGAGATAAACCGCAGGCTGAACGTCGAGCTGGAGGCGGAGGATGCCGACAGGCTTTCCGGGTGGGTGCAGTTCCATGCGGAGCGGATACCGCACATCGGGCAGGAGATCGTTGCCGACGGATGCCGCGCAACGGTGCTGAAGCGGCGGCATCGCCGAGTTACGCTTGTGCGCCTTGAGGTGCTTTCCAGACACGAAATGGCGTCCGACGAGGCCATCATAAACGAGACGGACGAAGCCGTGGAGCGTACGGAGGAGGATGACGAATGAAACGGCGCTCCGACGAAGAGATCTCCGCACCT
>CAVJWR010000015.1:18266-43242 GCA_963653155.1 Limosilactobacillus gorillae | reverse complement strand
GGCGCAGTCCATGCCGGACACTCCCGCTTCAGCACCTCCGTGCCATAACGAAGTTCCGCGTCACAGAAGATGGCGTTTCTGCCCGATGGTCGTGGCGCATAGGGCATTTCAGTACGCCACACGCCGCCTGAAACGATGGCCGGACACGCCACGCGATGCGTGGCCAGAAGATTTCCGTCCCAGTCCTGCCATTTTGCCGCAAATTCGCCGCCGGGGAAATGCCCGCTATCGGCATTGATCTCAACGGACATCGTCTTGGGCGGCACTTCGCGATGGACATCCGCAATGACCTTCAGCGTCGGCGGACACGTCGGCCTCTCGTGGAATTGCACATCTTTGACAAAAACGATTCCTCTCTCCGTCTTGCTTTTGCCGCCATGAACCAGCACCTGAAAGGTCTTCAGCGGATGGTGGAACACGCCATCTTTCGCGCCGCCGAAATGGAGTTCCCACCTGCCGTCCACTGCCTTCTCGTTCGGGAACCATGCCTCCGATCCCTGCGCGACACGCGACTGGAATGTCTGCCCAGTCGCATCTACCATTCGAATGCTTACGACCGCACGGAACGGCGCACGCAATGTGAAGCACATCCGCTCAACTGTGCCAGTTCCGGGATAGCGCCAGGAATGGCTGAAGAATCCAATTGGTGGGGTGTTCCCCAGATCAAACGGGATGGAAACTACTTCCGCGACACTGACAGCCGCCGCAAGAAAAAGAGACGAAAACATATGCGAAAGCCTTCCTTACCGAACGATGACCATTGCTCCCCTCGACCGCAAGTAGATATTGCCGTCACTCCCGATCCAGATATGGCGCGTTGCCTTGCCTTTGCCGTTGACGGTCAGTGACCAGTTCGCGAGATTGCCCTTGCCGATGATATCGACCATAGTGACAGGCACAAGCAACTCAGAGCCTTCCGTAAAGTCTGTGATGTCAATCGTGCCGTCTTCCGCGAGCGTGAAGCCTTTTATCGTACCGTTGGCCAACACCGAAAGTTTGAGCGAAGTAAGCGTCACATCCCCATCCGCCACCAAAGATGCGCCTTCCGCAACTGAGACCGGAGCAGTGATCGTATCGATCGTCGCCACGATGTTGGTAGCCGTACCACGCATCGGGAACCCCACATGATCCTTCAGGCGATATTCCACATTGTTGGCATCGACGGCAACAAGCGATGCATCATCTGGCCTGGAATACCATCTGGCCTTCGTGGCCGGGATTTCGAGCGCATCGTTCTCTACGACGGGCTCCCAATTCACTCCGTCTACGCTACCCTCAATGCGCAAAGCCGTCACTTCGCATGCGGCGACATTTTCCGCAACACCATAAAAGCCGGCCAAGTCATAGGATGCCGCAGGATTGGCGTTTTCCGGCAAATGCACGACAAGCCTGAACCAATAGTCAGGCTTGTCCATGCTGCAAAACGGCCACACGCTGGCCCTCATGCTGATGCCGCCCCATACGCCGCTGAGCGAACCGGCTCCGCCGTCAAAGTATGTGGCTATTTTCGATCCGTCTCCATTCGATTCAGCCGCAACCGAAAGAGGCGTCTCCTGTGCGACAGTCCCCGCCGGCATCTGGTCGAAGTTCGAAGTCAACGGGGAATACTGGAGATTCCCGTCGATGCGGTTGCCGTCCGCATCAAACATCGCGAACTCCTCCATCTTCAGGTCTGGCACAATCGGATATTCCATCGACCACCCCATGCTGTCCTTGTAGCGCGAGCAGAACGATCCCTTCTCGGTGATTATCCACCTAAACCAGCGGTAGGTCGGCACGGGCTTTCCCGCACCGGTGACGCCAACCGTCCCTTCCCTGACTTCCAGGCCTCTGCTGAAGTCGCTCTCGCCATTCAATGTGACAGAACCGTTCCCGGTCTTGACGATCTTCAGCCTGCAACCCGATCCATCGCAAAGGCCTCCGAACGAGACTCCACTTTCAAGATCCGTATCCAAGTGCAGTTCGGCTCCGTCCGTCACGGCCGTAAAGCCGTTGAATGAGATGCCGCCCGTGCCGGAGACCTTGAAGCGCCCCTTCCCGTTTACGGCCACAGGACGAGTGGAACACTTGCCAGGCTCCGTCCCCACATACTCCATGGTGCCGATGGTGTTCGTCGTCCCAAGCAGATAGGCATAATCTACGCGGTGGCTCTCGATGTCACGTCCCGAATATGCATCTGTAAGGTTGAGCGCAGTACCAAGCGAACAGACAGCCCCCTTTTCGGCTATCGATTCGAACTGTAGCGTGCCATCCTCGATAGCGTACCCGCCGCCGCCAGTACGCGCGGCATTGTCCGCCATCCGCCACGTCCCCGTTCCTTTCTTGATCAGGTACAGCGGATAGCCCACGCCATCATCGCCGACAGCATCTTCAATGGCTCCGGACATCACACATGCGGTCTCGTTTGATCCAAGCATGACCATCTGCGAAGTCTTGGTGTTGGAGGCTTTTGCCTGAATGGCCCACGGGCCTTGCCATATCAGGCCGCCGTTCGCGCCGCCGTCAATGAACCCATACCCCCACAGGTTGCCGAAACCATCGTTAAACCTGAACGTCTTGTCCGTTTCCTCGCCCGATCCCAAATACACGATGCCGCCACCATAGGTGCCGACAATGAACGAATCGGCCGCACCGAGTGACGACGGCTCTCCCGTCCTGCCGACTTTCATAACGCGGACAAATCCGCCCCACCACGCATGGTCGAATGCACCCTTTTCGCTTCCCGCACCATTGTAGTAGCAGGTGAATGCCCTTGTGGTGTCGCTTTCTGTTCCCGTCAGTTCAAGTGCGCCGCTGACATACGGCGAGAGAGTACCGGAGAGTTTGCCGGCAAACACACTCGTTGCCTTTCCTCGAACGGCATCGACATTGAACGGGCGCGTGCTTGACGAAGTGATGGTACCTTCTCCCGACAGCGTGTAGAACGAAAATTTCGGCCAGGCCGATGACGCATAGGCAGGATCAACCGTAATGCCAACGACAGTCGCTCCGGCCTCAATCGTTGTTGGGCCGTAGCACGGGCTGGCACCTGTCGTCACGTTTTGCGGCAACGTAAGGGTACCTTCCCTTACCGTCAAGCGCGTATTGTATTCCAGACGACGCCCTGAGCACAGGAACCGGCTCGTAGCGCCGCCTATCTCCAAGTTGCCAGTGCCCACCTTCACGAATTCGCCAAGTCCCGAATAGGCATGGCGGTAATCGCCGAAGTCGGTTGAACTCGTGTCAACCGCAAACGGCGTAGTGAGTTTCGCCGCCGATGCGACATTCACGATAAGCACCGATGTATCAGCCAAGGGGATGATGCGAGTGAGGGATTCAACGAGCGACCATGAATCGGAATCGGCGGCATCAAGCGTCACGCACGTGTCTGCCGGAATCAGCACATTGTCGCCAGCGACTGGCGCCACGCCGCCCTCGTAACTGTTTCCCGCCGTCCAGTCGGATGTCCCGTTCTTAATCGTAACATCATTGGCCGTCACGATGGCCGCCACAAGCGCAACTCCAGCCGCACACATCAAACGCTCCATAGGAAATCCTTTCTGACATGATGGATCGGGCAACAGGCACCCCACCTGTTTTGTGCGCAATTGTAGCACAAACGTTTTTTTTTGTCAAAATGACGACGGCGCCCTCACCTCGGCAAGTTATGCCTGTCGCGTGGTCTGTCGCCATCATTCATCGGTGGACAAAATTCGCCCCGGAGGTCAAATGGCGATTGGCGCCGGCTTCCCTGCGATACCGATGTAGCGCACCATCTCCACAACCAGATCGAAATCGACAGGGAACGGGCATCCATCGGCTACCGCCGCGTATACCGCATTCCAAAAGGCCTCGTATGGCGACATCGGATCGGGGATTTCCACCATTTCCTCAATGATGCGAACCTCTTCGGAATCGACCTCAAGCGGCGGCAGCGCAACGCTGCTGCGACGCTTCGCGAATTGCCGAGACGGGTCTATCATGTGGTAGCGGCCAGATGCCGCCCCCGACATCACCGAGAAGGAGCCGCGTGTGCCACGCAACGTGATGGCCGGCGCATCTGCCGCAAACTCTGCGGAATTCACCTCAATGTCCGCAGTCACGCCATCTGCCGTACGCATCAGTAACCGCACATAGTCCTCGGCATCCCCAAGGGACACAATCTTTTTCGTCTCGCTCCACATCTGAACCGGTGGAGCATGAAGCAGCGACAGGGCCTGCAGGACCGGCTCCTGAGCCGCAAAGTGCAGAGCGCCGCCAGCACGCTTCAACGTCGCCTGCCAGTCCCTGCGCCTGCAGTACAGCCCATGCCTGATGCGGATGTCATAGAAGCTTCCGATGTCCTTCCGGGCTCTTGCCATCGAGGCGAGGCGGAACTCGTTTGAGAAAAGCGCCGGTATTGCCGGTATGAGCCGTCCTCCCGCCTTGAGCGATGCGCCTCGGAGCGCAAGCGCACTCTCATGGGAAAGCGCAACGGGAGTCTCGCAGACGGTCCACAACCCACGCCCAAGGCACTCAATGGACATTGCCTCGTGTGAAAGCGTAGGGGTTGCGATGAGCACCAGCCTGAGGTCGCGGTCTTCAACCATGTCCTCAAGTCTGCGGTAGTGGCGCACGTCCGGGAAGTCGCGCTCGATGCGCTCCCTCCTGGATTTCTCCACATCGCACACGGCAACGACGCGGAATCTGTCCCGCATCCTGGCCAAAGCGGGCAGATGCCCGAAAACCGTGCATCTGCCGCAACCTACGATGCCGACAGTGATCTCGTCAGCTGTGGGCATCTGTCCGTCAGCCAAGCAGTTCGTTGACCTTGCGCATCACCTCGAACGCATCGGCCACGTACACGACATCAGCCTTGCCCTGCGCCCAACCGCAGTTCGCGTCAAGATTGACGGCCCTGCGCTCGTTCACGAAACGCCATCCGACAACGTGAGGCTCCTCGCCGTGGCAGCAGGTGGAAAGCCCCTTTTTGTGGCGAGGCGTAGATCCTGTCTGCCCGACCTGGTTCATGTGGCTCATGAACCCGAATGCGGCGGAGGCCTCCGGCATATCCACAAGAGACTTGGACGAACCGAGCGAAGCGCCCGACTTTGCGAGGAATCCCGTGATGGCCGAAGCCGCGTCATCGAGGTGAAGCGCACCATCGGCCTGCTTCTTGGTCCAGCCTGCGCCTGCGACGAACAGCAACTCGGCATCCGGCTTGATTGTCGACTCACCGCCTCCGCCGGCATTCTCTATGCCGTTTACGGTGGTGCGCGTAGCGCCGGTAGGTTCCGCAAACGAAGCCTCTTCGGCCCCGACCTTAGCGCATATCCCATCGAACAGCGTAGGATCCGCGACTACGACCCACTGTTTCGCCTTGCGCGAAAACTTCGTGAATATGCGCTGGCGATAGACCCAACGGCTTGCGATCGCCTTGCCGTCCACGACTTCAAGATCGACCACATTGGTGTCTATGTCCGCCCCAGCGCGTAGCGCCGCCGCTGCGGCAGAGCGCTTCACGCGGGAATTTCCGGGGAGAATCACCACGTCCGCCCCACTCGACTTCACCGCTTCCGCAAGGGCTGGCACATCCTGCGCGAAGGTCCCGTTGCCGCCCATCTTGAATGCTACGATCTTCATGACTTCACCCACTCCACGATTTCCTTGGCGATATCCTCTACGGACATATCCTTCTTGACGACGGTGTTGCGCTTCGAGACCGGCACTTCCGTCTTCTCCCACACGATATCCCCCACACCGACGTTTGCCATCGGCGCCTTCATCAGGGCCGGCATGACGCCACGCATGTTCATCATCCCGACCTGCGGGTTGTTCGGCGGCTCCGGGAGGCTACCCGTGGCCCAGCCGACGGTGGCAGGGAATCCACTGCATGTGGACGAAAGGTATTTGCCGCCCTCTATCCGCTCCTTCACGGTGAAGGTATCGTCATCCGCAACCTTGATCTCGTCCACGGAATTGAAGAATTCCGTTATCCCAAGCATCTCTGCCACGAACTGGAGCGTCACTCCGGCATCGCGCGAAGCGCTCGCGCATCCGCCAAAGAGGAGGTCTGGGGCGGAAGGCATCGCCTTGATGGCCTTCGCGAGTTCCGTGGCGGTCGCCTTCGCGTCGGTGAACCCGCCTGCGGCGGCATTCACCGCCACGAGTTCAAACGGCACTTTCTGCGCAACCGTCATCATCAGCTGCTGGAGCTTCGCCTTGGGGCCAAGCGCGACCAATGTGACCTTTGAGCCCGGACGCTGTTTCGCCAGTGCGGCTGCCTCGTAAAGCGCACATGCGGCCCACGGATCCAGCACGGATGGCAGCATCTGTTCGTTCTTCAGCCCCGGCCCCTGTGGGGTCTGGACCGGCTCAAGCGTCTGCAGCGGATCCGGAACGAGCGATCCACACACGACTATGTTCAGCGGTTTTGACATTTCTCTTACACCTACCTTATTATTGACAATCGTTCGGCATTATACCATAAACGCTCCGTCCGCACACCTATTGCCTAGACAGCCCAACTGTGCGGGCAAATTCCGCATCCCCCATCTTGAGAAGGAAACTCTCGCCGGATACGACAAGCTCGCCGGCGAGTGCGCGCTTTCCCTCAAGCAAGGCATCGATCCGGTCTTCAAGCGTCCCGTGCGCCATGAACAGGTGCACAAGCACCGGATGCGTCTGCCCGATGCGGTGGGCCCGGTCTGTGGCCTGATTCTCCACGGCGGGATTCCACCACCGGTCATAGTGAATCACGTGGGTCGCCTTTGTGAGGTTTAGCCCGAAACCACCGGCCTTGAGCGACAGGATGAACGCCGTAGGCCGTGTCGACGAGTTGAATGCTGCTATCTGCGCCTCTCGCGCCGAAGGCTGGAGCCCGCCATGCAGAAACGGCACCCTCATCCCGAACTTCTTCTCTATCAGATCCCTGAGCCTTTCACCGACCTTCACATACTGGGTGAACACAAGTGCGGACTCTCCCGCCTCGAATATGCTTTCGAGCAGCTGCTCCACCCTCTCGACCTTCCCGCCATGCAGTGCCCCGTCGCCCATCAAGCCGTCGCACACAAGCTTAAGCTCCGTAAGCAGCGCAAGCGCCGCTCCCTTGCCGCCCACGCCGCCATGCCTGCCATTCGCGTAGCGGGCCAAAGCCACCTCATATGCGGCACGCTGGCGCGGTGAAAGCACGCAATACTCGCGCACCTCGCGCTTCGGACCGAGCTCGGCGGCGATTCCGGGGTCGTTCTTCATTCTGCGCAAAAGGAACGGCTCAAGCGTCTTCTTCAGTTCCGCAAGCGCGGATACGTCCCCGCCTTCGCGCAACGGACGCTCGAAATCCTGAATGAATTCGCTTCTTGTGCCGAGCATGCCAGCATTCAGGAATTCCTCTATGCTCCACAGGTCGGTCACCCGATTCTCGAAAGGCGTACCCGTGAGGGCGATCCTGTCGGCGCATGGAAATGTCCTCGCCGCACGGGCCGCACAAGTATCGGGGTTCTTTATCGTCTGCGCCTCGTCCAGCACGAGGGCGTCAAAGTGGATGTCGCACAACGCCCTGAAATCCTTTGTGAAAAGCGGATAGCCGGTGACAACCACATCGCATTGCGAAGCTGAAGTGCGCAGCGACATGCCGGAAAGGCGTTCCTTCCCCTGATGGAGCATCACCTTCATCTTCGGCGCGAACCTTTCGATCTCGCGCACCCAGTTCATCGTCACGCTGACCGGAGCAACGACAAGTGTCCGAAAACTGCCGCCCTCCTTGCGCTTAAGCATCCATGCGATCACCTGCACGGTCTTGCCAAGGCCCATGTCATCCGCAAGCAGGGCCCCGAATCCCCTGTCGGTGAGGAACTTCAGCCACGAATAGCCGCGAAGCTGATAGTCCCGAAGCGTACCTTTGAACCCCCTTGGCTTGCGCAGCTGGCGGAACCT
The DNA here is from genome assembly GCA_963653155.1 of Limosilactobacillus gorillae. Lineage (GTDB taxonomy): Bacteria > Verrucomicrobiota > Kiritimatiellia > RFP12 > UBA1067 > UBA1731. The sequence continues at coordinate 35,349 of CAVJWR010000015.1, read as the reverse complement.
GTCGCCGGAACGAAGCTCCTCAAGCACCTTGCCGAACCATCCGGTCCCCTTCACCCGCGATGCGGCAAGTCCCCGCACCCGGCGAAACCCGAACGCGAACGCCATCGCCTCTCGCGCCGTCATCTTTCGGCCATCCGCCGCCTCAAGCACCTTCAGCGCCGACTTTAGGATTCCGCGATCGACCTCTATCCATCGTCCCCGGAAGAACACGACGCTCGAACCTTGCTCAAGGAGAAACTCTATCTCATCGCGGGTCACCTTCTCCCCCGCCACCCGGATCGTGACATTCGCCCGAAGCCCGGCTGGATCCGTTCCATGCCCATCCGAGGCATCTTCTGGAGACACTACGGCCTCGGCGGACACTTCGGCCGCAAGATCCTCCGGCATGTCCACGCGATATCCGGCAGACCGCAGTGAAGATGCCCCGACCCGGATGAACGCCTCCATCTCGGACTGCTCAAGGTCAAGCGACTTATCCGACATTCCGCAAAGTGGCGGCCATGCGCGGCATGCCATGCCGATGGCACGGAGCGCCCCAGCCGTCTTTGGCGGCGACTCCAGCTCAAGTCGCCACCGTCCGTCGCCATCGGATGGAGGCGACACCAGACGGAACATTATCTGCGAATTGGCGGCAGAATCGCCAGCCCCTCCGAGATGCCAAGCCTCAAGCCGGCGACCGAGATCCCGCAAGTCGTCCGCCGAATCCCAACGGATCATGCCATCATCCGAACGGAGCGCCAGAAGGAAGGCATCGTCGGCAGAATCTATGCTGTCGGGCGTCTCGAACACGCTCCTGTTCTTCGTGCGCATGACGGCATCATCACGCGACCAGCGGGCGAAGAATCGTCCGCCGGACTCCACCAGCATCGGCACCGGCCTGTTCATTCGCCTCGATTACGGGGCCATCGTCACGTCAGCGGCAGACGTGAAGTCGTCCTTCATGTAGAATTCCTGCCCCGTCGCATCCATCACGCTGCGCCACAAGTCGCTGTTCAGCATCACCTTCTGGCGCTCTATCGTCGCAAGGCTTATCGGGACGAGGGTGTTCCATTCCTCGGTCTGCCCGACGACACAGTTCGTACGCCCGGCCATGGCCGCGTGTACCGCACTGCGGGCAAGCATGTAGCAGCGGATCGCGTCCGTGCCCCTTGCCGGAACCGACCTGATCATGTAGCTGGGATCGAAATACTTCACGGAGCATATCGTTCCCTGCGCCTTGAAGTGGTTTGTTATGTGGCGCTTCAGGAATTCGCCGATATCCTTCTTGAGAACGTTGCCGGAGGCATCCACACCTGCCGACTCGCCCTCTATCAGCCGCTGTCCAGCACCCTCCGCGACGACAACGACCGTGTGCGTCTTGCCGCTCGCGAAACGGCGTTCGAGTGCCTTGAGCAGACTCTCCGTGGTGAAGTCCATCTCAGGTATCAGGCAGAAGTTCACTACAGGGTTCGCGATGGTCGCATAGGCCGTGATGAAGCCGGAATCGCGCCCCATCAGCTTCACGAGCCCAATCCCGTTGAAAGTGCCCCTGGCCTCCATGTGCGCATTGCGTATCACCGCCGTGGCCTCGGCGACAGCGGTCTCGAAGCCGAAGGAACGTCCGACGAACTGCAGATCGTTGTCGATGGTCTTCGGGACGCCGACGACAGATATCTTAAGGCCTCGCTTCAGGCATTCCTCGGCGACATCGCGGGCGCAACGCAGGGAGCCGTCTCCGCCGATCACGAACAGCACATTGATGTTCATCCGCACGAGGGTATCCACAATCTCGTCGGTAGGCTGCTGTCCACGCGACGAGCCGAGTATCGTGCCGCCAAGCTCGTGGATCGTGTCAACCACGTCAGGATCCAGCATTATGGGCTTGTATCCGAACTTCGGGATGAGGCCAGCGAAGCCGAACTTTATGCCGTATATGGTCTTGATGCCATAGTCGAACGTAAGCATCTCCACGAGTCCCTTGATCACGGTGTTCAGGCCGGGGCAGAGTCCGCCCGCCGTAAGGATGCCGACACGCGTCCAGCTTGGGTCGTGGTATATTTTCGCGTGCGGACCCGCACGCTCGAAACTCGGCGCGTGACCGAGCTTTTCCGTGAGGTACTTGACTATCGAGCAGTTGTCGTTTACGAGTATCCGCTCGTTTTCGTCCACAAACCCGTGCCGCCGCACCGGCGAAGGTATCTTGCATTCGCCGAGGCGAGTTACGTCCTGAGGATAGGCCTTGGGATTGGCCAGTATCTTTTCAATCGTCGATGTCATATGTGAACTTCCTATATTGTGAAATGAAAGGCATGGCAACCTGGCGGCGACATCAAAGCACACATCCAAGAACCAGATACAGTGCGCCGATGGCAAGCGGAGCCACAGCCGTCACCCGAACCCGGCAAGGGGAAGCCGCGATCCATGCGAGCAGCTGCCTTATGCGCCATGGATAGAACATGCCGAACATGCCTGCAATTGCGCACACATAAGCAAACACCACAAGCGCAAGCCTCCACTGCGTATCCTCCAGCATTATCACAGGGAAAAGCTCTGCGGGGAAAAGCATCAGTATCGCCGAAAGGCCGCGAATCGGCAGGAGGTTCGCCATCCACCAACACGTCAGTACGGTAAGCACAACGGCCAGAATCCACAGCTCGAACGGGAACGCCTTCAGGAACCGGTCGAATATCTCGATTCCTATGGTATCCAGCTCATATGCGGTCCACAGCCACCCTATCGCGCAAAGTACCGCCCCGGCGGCACTATTGCGGGGAAACGCCACAAGCGCCTTTGCGGCAAGCGAAGGACGCGCCACGGCAAAAAGGCCGTATGCGGCAAGAGGTACGCCAAGCACAAAAAACCATGAAATCATGTTGCGTATTATACCACAGCACCCTTCATTTGGCACTTTGTGAAGGTAAACTCCTCATCTGCAAGGGAAAATCCTTTCCGAACTCAGAGACCGCAGGGTGGAGTGGTCGGACTGGCGGGGATCGGACCCGCGACCCCAACATTAAAAGTGTCGTGCTCTACCAACTGAGCTACAGTCCGGACGGAAAAAACGCCGTTTATTATACAATATCAAAGACACAAAATCAAGTTGCCGTCTTGCTAAAAAATGCTTTGAAGCCAAAAACAAAGTAGTGATTGGCAAAGGCAAATGGCATGGAGCATGCCATTTGCCTTTTCGAAAAGTATCCCGCTACAGATGAACCCTGAAATAAGACACCAGCAAATCCTACCGAACAACCACGAGAAAACCGGCCTTCGTGATGCAAATTCGCCCGTTGCTCATCCGCACCTTCCTGTTGGAGACACCTTCCGGCATTCTGACAGTCCAACCGGCAAGGTCAAGTCCCCAAAGAGACCCCGGTACGACAATGCTTGCGTCCTCTCCGACGTTTTCGAGCGTCAGCGTCCCCTTCTCGGCATACGAGACATTCTCAAGCGTACCACCCGTTGCAACATCTACCGTCAAGTCATCAACAACAGGAGCAATATCCGCCTCTACCCGAAGCGTACCGCCGCCGGAAAGGGCAACGCGCGAAAGGTATGCCGGGAAAAGATACCGATTGGTCACTACGCCCTCAAACGGATAGCCTGTCCCAGGACGAGGCATCGCATCGCCGGGAATCCATTTCGACCGATCCGCCGTCAGACCCTTGTCAACATCGCTCCAGTAGTAGCCAGCCGCCGTGCCGCCGATGCGATGGCGGCGAATGACGTCTCCTGCTTTGGCGTTCAGATTTGTTATAGGTTCCCAGACGAAGCCGTTGCGGCTACCTTCAAGAGCCCAAGCGCTTAACTCCGCCTCAAAGCTGCCGGTCACCGCAGCCACAAGATCGCACGATGTGATACGAGGCGCACCTTCCGGCAACCTCAAGACGACATCGACCCACGTATTTGGATCGTCAAGTGTCGGAGCAACGTTCGAGCCATTGTATTTTGTCAGCCACATGCCGGCAGGCCCCTGCGCGTTGTCAAATAGATTGGTCGCACCACGATCCTGTCCGAGGCGTCCACCCCAAGCAATGGAACCTCGCCTCCCATACGCGAGACTATCTGCACCAATCGCCTGACAATCGCGTGGCTCTGCAATTTGAGACCCTGACACGCTCTCCTCGTATCTTGGATTGACCATCTGACGTTCTCCGGCATCATCCATCAGGATGAATTCCTCAAGAATCGGAAATGTGCCAGCCGTCGCGATTCCGTTGCCATCAAGATTCATCGCCTCCTGCTGGATGAATCGAAACCACGTGTAGTTTTGCCCTGTTGTCTTTTCAAGTACAAGCGTACCGCCACGCACATCAATGGCTTCAATGTCAATGTTGTTGACGAGCCTCCACGTACCTGGGCCATCCTTGATCACGGAAATATTGCCGACACCGTTCGTGACATCCATGAATGTGGCGGCAAGCGCATTTGAGCCGCCAAGATAGAGCGCAGACTCTTTACCATCAACCGCAACCGTCACATCTCCGAGTATAAGCTCGCCTGTGCCGTTGTTGACTACACCGCCCGTGCCATTAAGACCGAAAGGGCGCGTCACGCACTTTATGCGAGATGTACCGAGATATTCAAGGACTCCAATCGCCGCTTCATTCGTAGGGCAGCCGAGCGAAAAGGCAAAGTGTCCATCCAGCTGATTCCAGTCGGATTGCTTCACCTTGCCGTCGTACCACCTATGAAGCCGCTCCGACGTTCCCAAAGACGAATCGGATCCCATTTCCCCAAGCGTATAAAAACCGAGTGCCCCTTCCTCGACAAAGACTGCGCCGGAAAAGCCATTGGTCTCATTCGCAAAAATCCATTTCCCTGCACCTCGCTTCATAAAGTTCGGAGTCGATCCCGAATCATTAGCCATTATCGGACAGTTCACTTCACAAGGCTTCTCGTTCTCACCACGCAGGATGACGCGAGTATCGCGCCCCCCGCTTGTCTGCTGCCAGTAGACACCATCCTGCTTCCAGACAAGTCCCCCTACATCACCGGCATTAATCACATGAGGCGTCTTGTTGTCCTCCGTCGTGTGTTGGAAAGTGACGATCTTATCCGTCTCTTCACCCACGCCATCGTAGTAGAGTTCCCCGCCAAAGGACGGAAACCTGATGTTCCCCATCCCGAGCGGCGAAGCCTCGTTGCGCTTTCCGAAAAAATCCACGACCGTAATGCGGCGAAGGCTACCATCTGCAATCATCCCTGCCGAATCCGTCCAATCGGCATCATTTGCGCTGACCGTTGCATTAAGCGAAAATGTCGAACGGCTACCGCGCAAATCGTTCTCTCCGGTGAATGTTGGCGCAATCGCCCCGCCAATCGCACCATTGAACTTGAATGGCTGGGAATAGAAGCAAGGAATCACGTTCAAATTGATCTTGCGCCCAGCAATCAAGCATTCGTTCGTGATTAGCCCGGCACCCATGAGACCTGCGCACGACCATGTCAAATCCTTCGTCGAATGGTAAGGGGCCTTAACTGTCGCGTCTTCGGAAACATCGACAATGCCGGTCCATATCTCAGATGCATCAAAATCCGATGTGTCAAACGAAAGCGTTCCCTCCTTGACGCGCAGTGTGGCCGCGTAGTTCCAGTGTGCATTCTGTACATGCGACATCGGGTACTTGTTCAGTCCGGAAAGCATCAGTTCACCGATGCCGATCTTCTCTATCGCAAACCACCTAGACGTTTCGCGCGTACGAGTTCCTTTCCATGAATTGAATTTCGTATCGATGACTGCCATGCCGGACGGAACATTCACACGGAACGTGGCACACGCCGAATCTTCAATGCGGAACTCTCCGATTTGAGCAAAGGCCCTGAAGTTTTCCGTCCCCGCAATGAGCGAGTAGACAACGGACTTCCTCGGCAGGAACACGACATCGTCCGGACCGGGAATGACCGACGAGTCCGATCCTCCCTCTGATCCAATGGTGAAGTTCGATGGCACGGAAAAGTCCGTCGCCATCGGCTTCAAGTAATATTCCTCGGCAACAACCCAGCCCGTCATGGCAATGGTCAATACCACGCTGACGGCCATCACCATCTCACTTGTGTGCATTGCGAATTCCCTTCTTTATATGTTCGTGAAATGTTGTACCATGCAACCTGCGACAATCCCCAAAGGATTACCTGATGATGAATCGACGATCAGCAGGGACTGGCTTAAGGCGCTTGCCAAATTCCGAAGGCCCCACATAAAGCATCTTAAACTCGTAGTACGGAATCTCAATAATCCCATCCTGAACGTTTTCGCCCGTGTAGACATCCATCATTACGGAATCAGAAGGGAGCCCCATCGCCTCGCGGTCTATCGTAAGCCGTGTCTTATTCTTCTGGCCATCATTCGACACGATGAAGAGCGCAGTCTGTCCACGCTTGTACGCACCGACGAGAAACCTTCCAGACACGGAAAACGGCTTACCCTTAGTCCAGTAGGGAATGAACTCGCAATCATCCAAATGCGTGCCATACATCCAGAAGACATAACGCGCTTCCATTGCCTGTGAATCGTCGCCCCAGTACATCTTGTGCTGCCACATCCCATGCTGCAAAGTGATCGCCAGTGCCGTACGGAAGAGATGCTGTCGACGCTCTTGAAACAATTTCTCCCCCATCTGCTTGCGGCGCGGATCCTTGTTAAGGACAAGCGGCGTTGAGACGAGTCCTGCCTGCAGTCCAGTCGAATGGGCGCGGCAATAGTCGCTCGGAAATTGCGTCTGGAATACATCGGTGAGATCATATTCCCAAACAGTACATATGGTAGCGAACGCAAACGCAGGAATTATCATAGTGTTCGTCGCGTGCACTACTATGAGCCGTTCCCTATGCCCCATCTCGTCCATCAGATTGGCAAGCCTCCAATACATTCTCCGAGCCGCGACAATACCCATCTCCGGAATGCATCGTCCCTTGTAGTCTCGCACTTCCGATAGATCCGGATTAGACTGCGGGATCACGTACTGCTCATCGAAATTAATGCCGTCAGCCCCCTGTCGTAGTTCCTCGCGGTAGCACCAGATGAGATAATCAACCGCTCCGGGCGTAAGGAAGATGCGCTTTGCCCGTTCAGGATCAGGCCCCCACGGCACAAGCGTATCCCATTCGGCCTTGTTGTACCGATAGGCCGGATCGTCCACATCGATGATCGACGGACAGTTGTAGACTGCCACTTTGTCGAGCGTCATTGCCTTCCAAACCAGATCAGCCTCCAAATACTCCATGGAAACCCGTGCGAATCGTTCTGCGCTTCCCCAGTAGTTGCGCTTGAAATGGTCTGCGCGCTTCTTCCCCCAATCAATCAATGCCCGTTTGTCCGTAGTCGCCAAACGTGCCATGGTATCAAGATCGACGTGGCGCGAACGGAGCATCTTGCGTGTTGCCCGCGCGTACGCCCACTTGTTCGTGTCATCTGGCTGGTGCGCAAACCCTCCACCCTTCGGGAAGAACCCCATCGCCCTTGCGTTATAGCATGGATCGATGTTGACCATGCCAGGCAGCTTTTGCCCCCACATGAAAGTCCAGTCCTTCCAGCCAGGCATTCGTGGCTTCACGGGAGTAACCTCGAACGCAAAGCCAAACTCCATTGGCGCCGTCACAGCATGTGCGCGGCTTATGACATCCGCCTCGACCGTCACAGCGCCTACAACACCACGCCGAAGCCGTAGCATGGGCTTGCCATCCTCAAGGTCATATCCTTTCGGCGAATCAAAAAGCAACGCCAACCCGCGCTCTTCTGCGCCAAGCCACAGATATGGGCAGAACTCGCCAGGCACCCATGGGAGTCCCTTCGGATTTTTCTTGCGAATGAGCTTTGACGAGTCCCAAACGACACCATCGCCCATTGGAATCAGCCCTGCGGGGTTGCCGCGTGTCATGTCAATCATCGCATGGAAGAGCGTGGCATGCTCTTCCTTTAGCGAGACACTGAGCGTCAAGCCCTCCACCATGCAGTCTGCCACGTTTGGGACAAGTCTTACTCGCACATCGGCAAAGCCATCATAGTCCCATGTTGTCGTCGTCGTGAACCGAAATGAGCCGAAAGTGCCGGTGGCTTCGGTGATGACGCGGTTCGGACGGTTTTCACGCACAACCCAACCATCCGCCTTCATTTCGTACACATGTCCGTTCGCCTTCAGCTCCAGAGCAAGCGGCTTCACAAAGATATTCTCGCCGAGTGACTTCACCTGGTCCAGAAGACCGCTACCGGAAAGCGTATGATCTCGCAACACAGTCTTGAGCGTCCTTTCCGTCAACTCTATCGGCGTAAATGGTTCGAGGATCTTGTCCGACACGCCGATCCCATTCCCTGTCCAAGGAAATTTCTTTTCCTCGAACCCGAATGCGTTCTCGTACCGACGCTCATCCACCACATAAGCACCTTCCCATATCCCCGCCGCACGTACCGATTCCGTCGGAATGCGAATCATCGCCTTCTGCGTACGATCCGGAAGTGGCGAGAACTCCGCCGTGTAGATGTGTCCGTCTGGAGACTTCAGCTCGGCGACCGACTTGACGTTCTCTGGAAGACCTTCGGCGACAACCGATACCTTCGCCGCACTCGAATAACGCCGCGTATGGGAGAAGCCCAATCCCTCGACATATCTCTTGTCGGTGACCGGCCCACCCGCCACATGTCCACCGCCCTCAAAAGGCAGAAAATCTCGCGCATAGACCTTACCCAACCCCTTGACGGAAACGTAGGCGTTCACCCACTTGTACATCGGATCCATTGGGATGGACTGTTCACACGACGGATCGTTTTTGAAAAGGGCATCATGTCTGCGATGACACGTACTCGTGAAACTTGTAACGTCATCCGCCTCGCAAGTGAGCCGATAGCGTCCGGCTATGAGGGTTGTATCAAGGCCATAGACCTTTACGCCCTTGAAGCCAGGAACCGACGACACGTGCAACATCCGCACAGGATCATAGACATCCGCCTGTCCAGTCAATGACGCATAGCCAAGGCCTGATGAGACGAAGTTCCGCGCAAGATTGAAGCGGAAATCCTTAGGATTGATGCCTGAAAGCGCTTCCCAAGGAATCGCCGCCTCCATTGTCCAGAAGCCCTTCGCGATCTTGGCCGCCGTCTGTGCACCCGAGATCCAGCCCTTGACGCTCGTTCCGTTTCGACGGCACGTCTCGTAACGCACATTCGCGCTGTTTAGCAGTATCTGATAGCAATTCGTCTCCACGCTGGCGCTGCCAACGAAAATCTCAACGCAATCGTCCGCCCAGACATTGCCGCCATCCGATTTCGCCACAGTAACGAATCCGCCATCCGTCTCGCTTCCTTCAACGACCCACTGCGCGGCCACATGAAGGAACGTACGATCAGCCGACAGATACACGTTCCCATCTCGCGCAACAAGACGCGGGCCATTCGCCGTCTTGGCCTTCAGTCCTCCGTACATCGATGCGACTGCGTATTCATCACGCGAGAAATCGCCGTCAGTCACGATTGCGCATTCCTCAGACATCGGAATGACGATATGGTCAGACCATCCAACCATTACTATGCCTACTGCACCGCCAAGCGCCAAGGCATTTCTCAACATCACAAGCGAATTCCATTTTTGCCTTGCCGAGTGGATTCCCGGCATACGGATTTCTCCTGCAAGCGTATCTTCGGTTATCATGGCACCAATCCTTTTAAGACTTGAAATGCCAGCAATTATATCTGTTTTTTTTTCTTGTCAAACCCACGAAACAACCTTCTGATTGTCGCAAGGCGGTAGGCGCATGGCATGAAGTCGCAACATCGCGATTTCCATAGACGACAAAAGAAGAAGGAGGATGGACCGTATGGCCCATCCTCCTTGTCTTGTATGTACTGTCTGCCAGGCCTTACAGGCTCTTGTGGCACGTACGGCTGATGACGTCGAGCTGCTGCTCGCGCGTCAGGTCGATGAACTTCACTGCGTAGCCAGAGACACGGATCGTGAAGTTCGCGTATTCCGGCTTCTCCGGGTGCTCCATCGCGTCGATCAGCTTCTCCGTGCCGAAGACGTTCACGTTCAGGTGATGCGCCCCCTGCGAGAAGTAGCCGTCCAGCACGCGGGTAAGCGTAGCCTCCCTCGTCGCCTCGTCGTTGCCGAGGGCCGAAGGATGGATCGTCTGCGTATTGGAGATGCCGTCCAAAGCATATTCGTACGGAAGCTTCGCGACCGAGTTCAGGGAGGCGAGAAGACCGTTCTTCTCTGCGCCGTAGGACGGGTTGGCTCCAGGCGACAGAGGTTCTCCGGCCTTGCGTCCATCGGGCATCGCACCCGTTGCCTTGCCGTAGACGACGTTCGACGTGATCGTGAGGATCGACGTCGTTGGCGTCGCGTGGCGATAGGTGTGGTGGCTGCGGATCTTGTTCATGAACTCCTTGAGGAGAGCCTTCGCGATCTCATCGGCGCGAGGATCGTCGTTTCCGTAGCGCGGGAAGTCGCCTTCGACCTTGTAGTCGACGGCAAGCCCCGTCTCGTCGCGGATGACGCTCACCTTCGCATACTTGATCGCCGAGAGCGAGTCGACCGCGTGCGAGAAGCCCGCGATGCCAGTCGCGAACGTTCTCTCGACATCCGTGTCGATGAGCGACATCTGCGCCGCCTCGTAGTAGTAGCGGTCATGCATGAAGTGGATGAGGTTCAGCGTGTGGACGTAGAGTCCGGCAAGCCAATCCATCATCGCGTGATAAGACTTCAGCACTTTCGCGTAATCCAGCACATCATCAGTGATCGGACGGAGCTCCGGCCCAACCTGCACACGCGTCTTCTCGTCAACGCCGCCGTTGATGGCGTAGAGAAGGCACTTCGCGAGATTGGCGCGGGCGCCGAAGAACTGCATCTCCTTGCCCGTGTGCGTCGCCGAAACGCAGCAGCAGATCGCGTAGTCGTCGCTCCATACGCGGCGCATCACCTCGTCGTTCTCGTACTGCACACTCGATGTCGCGATCGAGATCTTCGCGGCATAGCGCTTGAACGGCTCCGGCAGACGAGGCGAATAGAGAACCGTGAGGTTCGGCTCCGGGCTCGGCCCCATCGTCTCAAGCGTGTGCAGGATGCGGTAGTCGGTCTTGGTGACCATGCTGCGCCCATCGCCGCACATGCCGGCCACGTTGATCGTAGCCCACACGGGATCGCCAGAGAAAAGCTGGTTGTATTCAGGGATGCGGGCGAACTTGACCATGCGGAACTTGAGGACAAGATGGTCAATCAGTTCCTGAGCCTCGGTTTCCGTAAGGATGCCGCGCTTAAGGTCGCGCTCGATGTAGATGTCGAGGAACGTCGAGATGCGGCCAATGGACATCGCCGCGCCATTCTGGGTCTTGATCGCCGCCAGATAGCCAAAGTACGTCCACTGCACAGCCTCGTGCGCATTCTTGGCAGGGCCGGAAATATCGTATCCGTAGCTCGCGGCCATTTCCTTCATGGCCTTGAGCGCACGGATCTGCTCTGCGACTTCCTCACGGCCACGGATGACATCCTCCGGCATCGAGCCTACGCCGACCATCGGCAGATCGCGTTCCTTGCCGGCAATCAGCAGGTCAATGCCGTAGAGTGCGACGCGGCGATAGTCGCCGACGATGCGCCCACGCCCATACGTATCAGGAAGACCAGTTATGATCTTGTTCTTGCGAGCCTTGCGCATTTCCGGCGTATAGGCATCGTAAACGCCCTGGTTGTGGGTCTTGTGGTACTCCGTGAAGATGCGGTGCAGTTCCGCATTCGGCTTGTAGCCGTAGGTCGTCAACGCCTCTTCGGCCATCTTTATGCCGCCATACGGCATAAATGCGCGCTTAAGCGGCTTATCGGTCTGAAGGCCGACGATCTTCTCAAGGTTCTTGTCAAGATAGCCTGGCTTGTGCGAAGTGATGGACGAGACAATGTCCGTATCCATATCGAGAACGCCACCCTTGGCCCTCTCCTCCTTCTGCAACGCCTGCAATTTGTTCCACAACTCCGTAGTCGCATCAGTCGCGTTCGCCAAAAACGACGCGTCGCCAGCGTACGGCGTGTAATTCAGGCGAATGAACTCCGCAGGATCGATCTCATCCTGCCATTCGCCACCTACGAAACCTTCCCACGCGGGACCATCAATACTCATTTGGGAAAATCCCTCTCTAACTCAACAAACACCGCCCTGACGAACGACTTTTCCGACTTTCGCCGGATTGCGGTTCACGTGGTACACTCCACTTGCGAACACACGTCCGCTATCGCCAGTTCCGCAATGGCCGTGTATTATACCATAACAGGCAAGACAGAGTGTTAGCCTTTGATAAGTTTTTAAAGGCGTTTTGAGATAGATTGAAAAATCTCAAAATAATCATCATTTATACGAATCATGTTGGAATATCTGTTTATGAACGCCAAATACTCAGCCAGTTCATGCGGCACATACGCCAACCAAACGCCCCCTGATCTCTCCAACCCACCTACCAGTCACTGAATATGACAACTACGGCTTGTCCGGCCAATTCTGTTTCCACCCCTTCGGCGGCGGCAATTCGCTGAAGATGCAGCGCGAACCCTGAGGTTTCCCGTCACTTGCGGACGATCTCGTACTGTAGACAGCCGCCGAAGGGCTGGCGCACGGACAATGGGAGGACAGTCCGACCATTCTCTTTTCGTAGCGGCACGGAGGCGGCGCGGCGACCGTCGCTTTCGAGCGCATAGGCGGCATAGGCTGTCGCACCGCCCGTGAGCGGAAGGGACACCTCGCCCGTCCCCTCCTTCAGGAGGACTGGCTGAATCTGACGTCCATCCGCATCCTTCTCCTCCACACCGTGCGAGAGGAGAACATGCCCGGCATCGTCCATGTACGTCGCCTCCTTGCCGAGGGCATCCGTCAAGTGCGCGACGAGGATTCGCGATGAGGACGGGATGGCACGTCCGTCAAGCGACGTCACGAAAACCGTCGCCGCGCCATCAGTGCGAATGTGCGTCTTTCCAAGGTCAAAGGAATCCGCGCCGGGCGTGTAGATGCCTTGCGTCCGAGGCGTATTGACGGCAAATGTTCCGCGTATGCGGTCAATCGCCAACTCGGCGGGTTTATGCACCTTGAACGGAGGCTCCTTCAAATAGGCCGTTTCGACCGCATCCAACGTCAATGCGCCACGAGGGACTGACTGCCCGCGCACCGAATCTCCGACACGGTACGCGAACACCACCCCGCTGCGCAGCCAGCTGGGCGACGAAGGGAAAGTGCGCGGCAAGGTAGGGTCAAGGGCCTTTTCTCCAAAATCAATCGCGATCGACTCCCTTGCTTCGCGCAGATCGCCGCGCAGGTAGAGCATTATGGTGACGCGATCACTCGCCAGCTTGAGCGGATCTCGCGCGAGATTGTAGAGTTCCGGCTGCCCCACGTTGTCGGCGAAGCTACTGCGGCCGTGTTCGTAGGCAAAACGCCATATGCCAGTCCATCCCTGTACAGTAGCGACGGCCCCGAACAGAAGCCCGCCCATCGAGCGGTGTGGATCCGGTCCGACGAAATCCCATTCCGTAACGCAGAACGGCTTGCCCCAGATGCGCGAAAAGGCGTAGCCCTCAGGTTCGGTCGAACGGTTCTGGAGCGGATTAAGGTTCTTGAGCTTCATCGGCATTACGTAGCCGCCGCCTTTGCCGAGCCATTCCCACCAGCCCGTCGCGTAGAGGTGCGTGTCTATGTAGTCGTACGTGTCCGAACGCATCTCCTGTACGAGGGCTGGCGTCGGGCCGTAGTTGTCGCCCGTAAGGAGAGCCTTTACGCCAAGTTCATCGCGCAAGAATCGGCGAGCGCGACCGATGAACCGCCGCTGGACGAACGCCCAGTAGGCACTCTTCACGGCCGTCTCGGCGCCGGCATTCCACCAGAGGCCGTCCGGCGGAAGCGTGTCCGGAGCGTAGCCGGGGAAGGCGTTTGGCGACTTCGCACGCGCGGCAAGCAGGAATTCGCGCCAGAGAGCGGCCTGTTCCGGGAATGCGCGGAAACTCTCGAACGCAGTCTCGTTCTGGATGCACACGAGCGGCATCGCCGGTTCCTCGGCATAGGTGCGGCCAGTGTAGGGGTTGCGGTGCCCCATGAAGAGACGCGCATAGTCGCACCAGTCTCGCCAGCCGCGCTCCGTGACCATCTGCCAAATCTTGACGGGGACGTTTCCCGAACGGTCTTCGCCGATGTCCCGCCATGTGACGCGGCGCGATACGTATAGGTCGGTCGTAATGTAGATGCCACGCCGGATGCATGCGGCGATGAGGCGATCGAGCCTATCTGCGTTCTCCTGGTCGAGCATGAGACGTCCATCCCGATAGTAAGCGAAGAGGTTGTCATGATGGTGAATCCTTAGCGCATTGTAGCCGAGCGCGGCGACACGGCTGGCGTAGCGCTCGGCATCCTCCGGGGTCTCCGGATAGTTCGCCGTGCCGCAGAAGTTCACGCCGCAGAAGCGTAGTGCCGGGCCGTTTGGCCGTCGCTCAAAGCGGGTCTCGCCGTCCCGCGTCACAAGCCAGCCGTGCTTTCCGGCCGGCGCGTCAAGGAATCCAAGCCCGGAGAAGTCGAGGGCACTGCCGGGTATGATTTCCTTGCGGTGATCCATCCGAACCCACCCCTCTCCGTCTTTTGCCACGCAGAGCCCGACAGCGGCAACCTCTATGGGCTTCGTCGAGCGGAAGTCGAGCGTCAGTGGGAAGCTCGTCCCAGCCTTGACATCCTTCTGTCGCGGTGCAGTGACGATGACGCTGTAGACGGAGTTCCACGGCCACCACCACCGGCCATCAGACACGCGAGCCGAAACCCCATCCTGATAGTGCGCCGTAAGGTCTCGAATCCGTACCGCGCCTTTCGCCGAGACATCGAAAGTGCCTTCTGGGAAGCGTCCGACATCAAGCGCGACAGTGACGCCGTATTCGAGTGTCGCCGCATCGCGCAGAAGCTCAAACTCCCATTCTGCGCGAGCCCCCTCGGCTGTCTTCTGTAGCTTTGCGGAGCCATGAGCCCAGACCTCGCCACGCCGGACGAAATCGTAGCGGACACCCTGATCCGTCGCCGCCTCTCGGCCAATGGCCGTCAGCGACGTGCCGTCCATCTTCAGCATTGGTACGAAGCCCTCCGGATCATCCGGCAACCGTACAGACCCGCCGGGGCGCAACGTCAGCGTATCCGCCGTCGCGACAAGTGACAACATACAGGACAAAAGCCCGACCGACAGCATCTTCACCATTTCCATATCGCCTTTCATCACATGTTCCTCAGCGGACAACGACTACCGTACCGGCGAGACTCAAGGTGCCGAGGCACCCATCCTCAAGAACGAGGGCTCGTTTCCGGTCTGGCTTCCCTTCACAGACCACCTGCCATTTCGAAAGGTTTGCAACCGTCTCGCACGATGCGACCTTGACCGGAAGCTTGCGCAGGTCTGCGAGACGGGTAAAGTTGCGCAATACGAGCGTACCGCCGCCCTGTAGCGTGAGGTTGTCCAATGCGATCCGTCCCTGCCGGACGTCGAGTTCCCATGTGGCACCGTCCGCCAGCGTCAAGCTGTCGATCCGCACCGCCGCATTCGTGTACGACAGCGTGTACGTCTCCGTCCAAGACATGGCTCCAGGATGGGTAGAGTCCCGGACGACATCCAGATCCCGCCAGACGTTGTCCGTAATCCCATCGGCGAAGCCTCCCGACACCCTCCAGTCTATGGGCAAGGAGGTTGTTTCGTCCGTCTTCAGACGGTAAGCCGTGACCTTACGACAGAAGGACGATGGGATGCGCGGCGCGGTGGCATTCACCCAAACCTCGGCTTTGGATTCTCCTTCGGCTCGGCCTGCGCCATACCAGTCAAAGTCGAACGACGGAGCTCCACCAAAGTGCGTTACGAAGAATGTGCGGTTGGTTCTATCGTCCGATGACCCCCAATAGTCGTTCCGCGAGTAGTCGCCCCACGTGGTGGTGTCCACACGATCGACCGCACTCGTCGGCGCACCATAGTAGTAGCCGCCGCTACGGATGCGGCTGATTGCCGTCCTCTCGGCCGTGACGTCCGTCTCGCCGTCCAAGAACGCGATCTCGTTCAGGCGGAAAGTCCCGCTTCGGCCATCGACGAAGAATCGATAGTATGGAAAACCGACGTCACGCCGATTCAGGAACTCGACCGAACCGGCTTGGACGGTAAGGTTAGCAAGCGTCCCATCTGGGATCCGCAACGTACCGACGCCCACCTTGACGATCGGCAGGTCTGCGGACGGCGGCGTGGCGAAGAGGACGTCGCCGCCGTCCTTGCCGACCGTGAGAGTCGCCGCCGTCTCGGATGTATTCGTGACAACGCCAGCCGCCTCAAGTCCATCCAATTCAATGTCATGGCCGCCAAGGTCAATTGTGCCGCCATGGGCGATGCGCACCTTCACGCCCGTTGCGGATGAGAGCTGCTTCGCCGAGAACTCGTTGAACGGCAGCGTCACCCCGCCCGCGACGAAGATTCCCCCTTCATTCTCGAAGCGCAACTGGCCCTGGCTATCTGGCTTGAGGAGCGGACGATTCAAGGACGCCCCCTCCAGCAGAAGCGGTCCCTTGCCACGCAGAACGATCCAGCTCGAAGCGCTAGTCTTGAGGTGAAAGATGGCGTTGCCCGTCTTGTTGTCGCCGAACCAGAGGCGGATCGGATTCGCCTCGACACTTTCCAGCGCAAGCGACTGCGGATTCCACGCACTGTCCACATACGGCAATTGGATTGAGCCGCTTTGCCCGTAATTGTACCACTTGTCGAACTTCAGAAGCCCCCCGCCGAATGCGAGACAGGTCTGGCTCTTCTTCCCCCAGACGACAAACGTGCGGCAGTTCAACAGTGCGTCAGACCCGTTCAGCTCGATGCGGACTGCCTCATTCGCGGCGTCAGTAGAGCGGGAGGACGTACGCACAGATCGGTCTACCTTCGCCATCGCGCCATTCAGTACGAGCCGAATACTGGCACCCGAACCCGCCGCAATCGTCATGTCCTCCCGACCGAGCCGCAGTTCGCTCGACGTGAGACTCGCCCCCTGCGACAGCGTGAATGTCGCGGGGCCTCCATCGCCAATGACGAATCGGTTTGTCTCGACACCCTCGCTCCAGCTCGCCACGGCGACCCTTGCGCCCTCTTCGACCA
>CAVJWR010000015.1:0-18256 GCA_963653155.1 Limosilactobacillus gorillae | reverse complement strand
TTGTATTGGCGGCAATTATACTTGTTTTTTTTTCCTGTCAAACCGGCCCCCTTAACGCCCGATTTTTGCGGGACGCCCAGGGTAGTCATCCTCCAGATTGCGTTGTGGCATTTGGAGAGCCGCGCATGCGGTCACAAGACCGTCAAGGGCATTACACGCACACGAATACGATGCCGGGATTGGGGAATCGCTTGTAGAAATTTGGGATGCGGGCCGCTTCGGGGAAAGCAAGGTACTGCGAAGAGAACATATCCCCGGCAAACTCGCCATCGAGGAATCCGCGAATGTGGTTTTGCCGCACGTATCTGCGGCAAGCGGCAAGTATCGCGCCCTTGATCATGGCCGTGCCGCCGGAAGAGCCGTACCCGGTGATGACCGCGAACAGGTTCCATCCGCCGCCACGCGCCTCGGATACGATCCTGTCGAACCTGGCGACGGCATCGTCCACCCGCGCACCTCGCGGATGGAGGTCGTATTCAGGGAAATCGATCCTTTTCGCCATTCGCGAACCGATTCAGCCAAGCTGCGAACGATAGAACTTGAGGTCGGCGGTCGCGCAACGGATCGCCCCAGCCTCGTCCGTCGGGAAGTTGTAGTCGAAGTGTACCGTGTAGCGCGGACGTAGCGCATACTGCTCAAGTATCTCACGGTACCGGCCCCACGGAACGATGCCCTCCCCAGCCATGCAGAGGTGGCGGCGCCACATCTTCGGGTTGGACGGCATTGGCTCGAACCAGAAATCCTTGAGGCAGAGCATGTCTATCCATGGCGCAACTATTCCGA
Organism: Limosilactobacillus gorillae; assembly: GCA_963653155.1. GTDB lineage: Bacteria > Verrucomicrobiota > Kiritimatiellia > RFP12 > UBA1067 > UBA1731. The sequence continues at coordinate 17,473 of CAVJWR010000015.1, read as the reverse complement.
TGGAATGCATCCACGAGGGGCCTGTCTCGGCTTGCGCATGCATCACGTCGTACTGTACGCCCACATACTTCGGGTCGAATTCGCGAATGACCTGCGCGAGATCCCACACGACGCTGCCGAACAGCTCCACCTTTGGGCTATACGTGCTGTGGTTCTGGTAGCAGGCCTTTACGCCCGTCTTGCGCGCGAGCCTTTCAAGCGACTCGAAGCCCCTCTTTATCGTGTCGAGGTTCTGCCGCATCGTAATGGCCGGATCGTACGTGAAATATGCGCCACGAAAGCTCTTGTATCCGGCATCCGCCGCCGCACGGACAATGTCCTCTGCGCCAGGATCGTCGCCGCGCAGGAACGACACCACTAAGGACTCCGCCTTTAGCCCTGCCTTCTCTGCGGCGCGTTTTGCCTTGGCCAGATCCCTTGCTGCGCATGAAGGCTCTATGAACCCCTTCGGCCGGACAGTCCACTCCACCCCATCATAGCCGCATTGCCTGATTACATCCGCCGCGCGGTCATAATCCCTTATGAACTGGAACACACGCGAAAACACATGGTATTCAGGCTTGACCTCTCCATTGACGGCAAGCGGACGAACCGCGCAACCGGCAGCCGCAGCCGCCGCAGTGCCAAGAAAACTTCTTCTGCTAATATCCATCTGAACACCTCCAGTCGTACGGCGGCATTGCGCCACCATCAGAATATGCGTTTCTTCCTAAGATACACGAGCAATGCCGTTATCGCAATGAGAACCATGGCGCATATGCCCGTCAATGCCCAGAACACCCACGCCCCACCCTGCTGAGGATCATCAACGAGCGGAAGGTTGACGTTCATTCCGAATGCGGATGTCACCACCGTAGGCACCGCAAGGAATATCGTGGCCACTGCCAGCCACTTCATGACACGGTTAAGGTTGTTGCTGATGACGGAGGCAAACGTATCCATCGTGCCGTTCAAGACCGCCGCGTGGATTGTCGCAGTCTCAAGCGCCTGCTGATATTCGACCTCCGCATCCTCCAGCACGTCATGGTCATCCTCGGTCATGTTGAGCTGCCGTGCTCGGTCAAGACGGTTTATGAGGATGTTGTCTGCCTTCAGCGACGTCGAGAAGTACACGAGCGCCTTCTGGTACGTAAGCAGCTTCAGCAACGCCTCGTTAGATATTGATTCGTGAAGGTCGTCTTCGAGGCTTTCCGTCTTGGCGTGCATGTCGCGCAGATAGCGCAGAAACAGCACCGCCGCGTGCCAGAGTAGCCGAAATAGGAAACGGTTGCTGTCGCTCGGCGGGCATATCCGCCTGATCTGGTCCAAGAACGCGGAAGTCACCGGCGTAGGCTGAGAGCATATCGTGATCACCGACCTGCCAAAAAGCACGACTCCCAGCGGCAACGTCTCATACGGAAGCACCGTCTCGTCATCCTCATCCCCGCGAACAGGGTACGGCACGTGGACAATCACGAGCGATACGCCGTCCTCATTCTCGAATCGCGGACGTTCCTCCCGGTCCAAAGGGTCTGTCAGGAAGTCACGCGGTATCTTCGAAAAGGAAAGTACCTGCTCCAACTCGGCGGTCGTAGGCTCGGAAAGGTTGATCCAGCACGACGGCGAGAAGCCGGTCGCCTCCTTGAGGCCACCGTTTTCCCACATGTATATGGTCATCATGCCGCTTTCCTCCTTTCCGGTTCCGCACAAAAAACGGTGCGAAGTCTATCACAAACAGCGCAAAAACGCCAACAGGGAAAGTCGGCCATCCTCGTCTTCCTCGAAATCGCTGTCCGGCATCATCGCGACTGCGGCGGCAAGATCGGTGTAAAGCCGCCCATTCGCCTGATAGACACGACGCCTCGACAGCCCCCTGAGGGCCGGCACCCGCATTCCGTCTTCTGTAATCACACGCATGCCAAGGGCTGGTCCGGAATGGCATTTGGCGCAATTCCGGGCCTTGAAATGCCCAAAGCCGGCCAACGCCTTGGGAGGAAGGGCATCCCTTCCACCGCAAAATCGGTCGAATGGCCCGTTAGCCGTCATGAGCGTACACGAGTAGTTTACGATGGAGTCCACCAGATTCGACCCCACCAGTCCGCCATCGCCGTAGCAGTTCTCGAATTTCCTGCGGATTCTGCCGTCCTCCGCAAGGCGAGCGACCGCATTCGAAAGCGTACCCGCGCCAATGAAACGCTCGTCCTCTATCATCCTCTGCACAAGCGCACTGAAATTCGATACGGAGCCGTCATGCAGATAGAACTTGCCGAAAAGCGCATTCTTCGCAGGGCGAGTAAACACGCCCATATGCAGTCTGCCATCCGCCCCACCTTCGGGAAGAGGATGGCAAACGGCGCAGGAACGGGCCCCCATCCCGATCCGCGTACAATTGAACATGTCTCCGCCTATCCCTGCGGCGGAGATATCATATGGCACATGGGTGGGCAGCGGCACAAATTCCTTCAGCCCAGCCGCATCAATCCCCCATGCGGCATATTCAGCCGAAAGATCCTCCAAAGCGTAGGCTGGACGCTTCGCGATTCCCATGCGATTTACGAGAAAGCATACGCCAACCGCAAGTGCGGCCACCGCATACGCCGAATATATCCACACATACTTCCGCTTCATGTGTGAGATTATACCACACGCCCCGATCAAAAGCGATTAGCGCCCATGCAATGGTAATGCGGATTGATGGCACCTCCCTGTGCCGGAAATCATCGGCAGTCCCTGGTAAGGCAGTACGTTACGGCTCCAGATTCGGGATTCCGCGACAGCGATATCTCCACGCCCTGAAGCGTACCGAACTCCCTCATGGCTATCAGCATCACCCTTTCATACAGCTCTTTCATCGTCATGACACACTCCTTTGCTTTTCACAGACATTTAGCAATCGGCGTGCCAAAACGCATAGAGCCGGAAAACATGGCGTTTTCCAACTGTAACGGACATCCAAGCCGTCAAAAAGTGATCAGCTGGTCAAGAATGTGCCACCGCGCCCAACGTTGAGATCGCACCGTCAGATCAGTTCAACGCACCTTCGGCAAAGCGCACTATCCTACGGGCAACCGCATCTTTCTTGAGGAGCGGAAGCCTCTCAAAAGTCCCATCCGGCCTTACGAACGTAACGCGGTTCGTACCGACCCCGAAGCCAGAACCGGGCGCGGTCACATCGTTTGCCACTACGAGATCAAGGCCCTTCTCCCTGCATTTGCGGGATGCCTCGGCGGAAGGATCTCCCGTTTCCGCAGCAAATCCAATCAGCACCTTCCTTTTCCCGGATCGGCGAAGACGGCTGGCGACAGTCTTCAAGACATCGGGATTGCGCACGAGACGAAGCGATCCGGACATCTCGTGTTTCTTAAGTTTCTTCGTGGCGCATCTTGCCGGACGCCAATCCGCCACCGCCGCCGTCGCCACAAGGCAGTCGAACTCTTCCGCCTCAACGGCCCGCATCATGTCGCAGGCCGAAACGACATCTATGCGCCGTACGCCCTTGGGGGTGCGGAGGGACACCGGCCCCGTCACAAGCGTCACCTCGTGCCCGGCAAGCCTAGCAGCACGGGCCACGGCAAACCCCATCCGTCCGGTGGAAGGATTAGAAAGGAACCGCACGGGATCGAGGAATTCCCGTGTCGGTCCTGCTGTGACAAGAATACGCATCTCCCGTGGATGGTCAGCGGGATTCCACGATCTTCCTGGCCTCGGCCGCAAGGGCGGTTATCTTCGCCCAGTCGCCTGCCGCAAGGGCATCCTTGGGGACTATCCACGTGCCGCCGCACGCGACGATCTCCGGAACAGCAAAATAGTCCTTCACGTTCGTCGCGTTGATTCCACCCGTAGGCATGAACTTGACCCCTGTCGAACGGAATGCGCCAAGGAGGTTCTTTATCATCTTAACTCCGCCAGCGGCCTCCGCCGGGAAGAACTTCACCATCGGTACTCCGGCGGTAAGCGCCTGAGAAAGCTCCGATGCCGTCGCAATGCCAGGCACCATCGGCAGGCCGATCTCGTTCGCGCAGGAAACGATCGCCGGATCGAAGCCTGGCGCCACGCCAAATTCCGCGCCGACGGCCTTCGCGGCCTTCACCTGCTCTACGGTCAGGAGAGTGCCCGCGCCGACAATGGCTCCACGCACCTCGGCCTTTATCCTCGCTATCGCACCGGCAGCGGCTTTCGTCCTGAACGTAACCTCAAGCACCGGCAATCCGCCATTGACGAGCGCAGTCGCGAGCGGAACCGCCTTTTCCTCGTCCTCAATCACTATGACCGGAATGATGCCGGCCGACTTCAGCGTCTCAACGACGTCCATATCAGTATATCTCCTTAATCACTTACACCATTAGACCTCAAACCGCAATGTCACACGCCCGAATAGCAGACGAAGCCGCCATCGACGGGGAGCGTCACTCCGGTGATGAAAGATGCCTCGTCCGAGAGGAGGAAACGAGCCGCCCCGTGCAGGTCGCTGGGCTGGCCGAACTTGCGCATCGGGGTCTTCGCGATCACCTTGTTGCCGCGAGGGGTGAGCGTCTTGCCGTCCTTCTCAAGCATGAGGAAGCGGTTCTGGTTCGTTATGAAGAAGCCAGGCGCGAGAGCGTTCACGCGGATGCCCATGGGCGCGAGGTGCGTAGCAAGGAAGCGGGTGAAGTTCATGATGCCCGCCTTGGCCGCGCCATATGCCGCCACCTTGGTGAGAGGCTGGTATGCGGCCATGGAGCAGAAGTTCAGCACGGCGCCGCCCTTCTTGAGCATTTCCTTGCAGAACACCTGGCACGGCAGGATCGTCCCGACGAGGTTAAGCCTGTTCACGAATTCGAAGCCCTCTGGCGTAAGTCCAAAAAACGTATCCTCAAGCTTGGTGTCCTTTGTCATCTGCTCAGCCGGAGTCGTTCCCTTGGGATGGTTTCCGCCCGCTCCGTTTATCAGCACGTCGATACGCTTCCACTTCTTCAGCACCGCCTTGCAGGCCGCCTCAAGCGAGGCCTTGTCAAGTACGTTCGCCTCGATGGCGAGTGTCTGCTTGAGTCCCTTCTTGGCGAGCTTGGCGCAGAAGTCCCTGGCCACATCGCCACGCAAATCAAGCACCGCGACCTTGGCGCCATGGCGCAGCAGATCCTCCGTCATGCTGGAGCACAGGACGCCGGCCGCGCCAGTGCATACGATGACCTTTCCCTCCACACCCTTGTCTTTAAGTACTTTCATTGTTTTCCTTTCGTTGGGTTGTTGAACAAGTTCCGCAAGGCGTCAGTACAGTTCCCTGACCTTTGCCGCCACATTATCGACGGTGAATCCGAAGTGATCCGCCAAAACCTTGTACGGTCCTGACTCGCCATAGCAGTCAAGCGTGACGAAACGCGTCTTGGAAGTGTCGACCACATACGAACCCCATCCGAATTTCACGCCAGCCTCTACGATTACGCGCTTGACGCACGTGCCGGGGACTATGCTTTCGCGATATTCGAGCGACTGGCGTTCAAACAGCTCCCTGCACGGCATGGACACCACGCGCACCGCACGGCCAGTCTCGGCGATGCGCTTCGCCGCCTCGACGCACAGGGACACCTCCGAGCCGGACGCGATGAGCAGGTATTCAGGATGTGCCGCGCTCTCGTAGACGGTGTATGCGCCGTGCGCCACGCCTTCGGCGCTCGTGCCTTCGAGGATCGGCAGGTTCTGGCGAGTCGTGAGGATGCAGCTCGGGCCTGTGGTGTTCTTAAGCATCTCCACCCAGCACCACCCAGTCTCGTTCGCATCGGCAGGACGGAACGTTGCCACGTTCGGCATCGTGCGCATGGCGGCAAGTTGCTCCACAGGCTCGTGCGTGGGGCCATCCTCCCCAACGTAGAAGGAATCGTGGGAGAACACCCAGATGGAAGGCAGCTTCATCAGCGCCGCGAGACGTATCGCCGGACGGCAATAGTCGGAGAACACGAAGAACGTCGCGCCGAATGCGCGATATCCGCCATATGCCGTGATGCCGTTCACGATGGCGCTCATGGCGAGTTCGCGGATGCCGAAGTGTATGTTACGCCCGGAATAGTCCCCTGCGGCGAGCCACCCGTATTCCTTTAGCCCCGTCTTGTTCGATGGCTCAAGGTCGGCAGAGCCGCCTATCAGGTCAGTCGCAACCTTCGCAAGCGCATTCATGACGGTGCCGTTTGCCGCACGGGTGGCGACAGGCTTCGCCGGATCGAACGCCGGCAGCGCCCTGTACAGATCGTCTGCCGTGTATTTTGGCGGCGGCGTAGGAGCCGACTTCTTCGCACGCTCGTATGCGTTGCGCAGACGGTGGCACCGCAATGCGCGCTGCTCAAACATGTCGTAGACCTCTTCCGGCACGTAGAAGCTCTTCTCTGGGTCGAAGCCGAGAGCCTTCTTCAGTCCCGCAAGCTCTTCCGCGCCAAGCGGAGCGCCATGCACCCCAGCGGTGCCCTTCTTCGTCGGCGCCCCATACCCGATCGTAGTCTTCGCAATTATCACCACCGGAACGTCCGTTATCTTGAGGGCCTTGCGATAGACGCGATCGATCTGGTCAAAGTCATGCCCGTCGCATTCGAGCACTTTCCATCCATAGCTCTCGAACCGTTTCTTGGGGTCATCGGCCATCGACAAGGATGCAGGGCCTTCGATGGTTATGCCGTTCGAATCGTAGATGAGCGTAAGTCCGCCGAGCTTGAGGTTGCCGGCGAATGAGCATGCCTCATGCGAGATGCCCTCCTCAAGGTCGCCATCTCCGCAGAACACCCACGTGTGATTCTGGTCGCCATTCCGCCTCGACGCAAGCGCGAGGCCCACGCCCATCGCGATTCCCTGCCCGAGCGGGCCTGTCGTGACCTCAACTCCCGGCATCACGCCACGCTCAGGATGCCCGGCGCAACGCGAACCGAACTGACGGAACGACTGCACCTGATCCATCTCGCATCCCTTCACGCCCGCAAGGTGGAAGAGCGAGTACACAAGCCTGAGAAGACAAGCCTGTCGCGAATTGCCCAATTTACGTCCTTGGGATCGAAATCAAGAAACTTGAGCCAAAGCGAAACCGCAAGATCCGCCATGCCCATTGGGGCCCCCGGATGCCCGCTGTTCGCCTTCTCGATCGCATCTGCCGCGAGACAACGCACCGTGTTCGCCGCCAACTTCAACTGTTCATTTGTGTATTTCATTTTCACCCTCTTTGTTTAGAGGATGGTATTGTATCACAAAATCCCTCGCGTCTCACCAGATTGCGATCAACTGGAAAGTCTGTGGAGGTGCGCCCCGATGCGAACGCCCGAAAATTCCAACCGACACTACTTGCCGGAATTTATTTTCAGGTACTTCTCGATGCCGTAAGTGAAATCGGTTGGGATGTAGTTCTCGATCCGATTCCATATGAGGGAGTACTTCTTCGGCGAATGCAGGAATATCCACGGGCAGTCCTCACGCACTATCTCCTGTGCGCGTTTCCAGTCCATCGCATCAAACGCCTTGTCGAATTCCGGGTTTACGTACATGGAATGGTTGGCCCCCGGCGAGACGTTCTTGGAATGGAATATCTGCAGGAAGTTCTCGGGATCGGGATAGTCTCCGATCCATCCAAGATTGAACATCTGTGCGCGGCCTTCGTTTATGGCCGTGAGGAATGCATCCCATGTCATGTACCTTGCCGTCAGCTCAATCCCGACCCTATCGTAGAAAGAGGCCATAAGCTCCACCATCTCACGGGCATCCTGCGTCGCGCGTCCGACCGATATCTCAAGGTGCAGACGTCTGCCGGTCTTAGGGTCGATGCCGCCAGGATATCCGGCCTCAACAAGCAGTCTACGAGACTTTTCCTCGTTGAAGGAATACTCGAACGGGGTCTCCAGCCTTCCCTCTATCCCAGGCGGGAGAGGGCCGTCGCACGGCAATATCCGATTGTTCAGGAATCGTTTCCATGCGGGGAAATCGAAAGCGCAATTAAGCGCCTGACGCAGCTTCACGTTCCGCCCGACAACGGGATCATTCATGTTGAAGCCCACATAGAACACGGAAAGCGATGGTGCGCTGAGCAGCGTCATGCCCTTCTCGCCAAGCTGCGGCAGTAGTTTTCCGTCAGGGCCGACAACGGCATCCCAATTGTCGCGCGATACGCTACCGAGGAAGTCAAGCTCGCCGCCCAAGAACATCAGCCACTGCGTCGAGACATCGTCAACGACAGGCAACCGCACCTCGTCTATGGCGACAGGTTCGCGATACGATTCGTTTCGGCGGAACACCATCTCATGGTTCTTGCGCCAGCTCTTGAGCCAAAAGGCCCCCGTGCCTGAGCCATCCTCCGCGACCACACCCGCATATGGCATCGCCATAAGCCAATTGAAGACATGAAGAGGTTTCTTCAGGGTGATCCTCACCGTGCGGTCATCAACTACGTCTACAGACCGTACCGCCTCCATCGTCCACATTCCCGGACTGGCGTTCTCCTTGTCCGCAAGCCTGTCGAGGCAACGCTTGATGTCTGCCGCCGTAACCGCAGTACCATTCCTGAACTTCAGTCCATCGACAATGCTGAAGCCATATGTCAGCCCATCTTCGCTGACGGTTGGCAATTCGCATACGCAGGGCTTCAGTCGATATGGACGGGCGACATAGTCCACCTCAAGCAACGGCTCATACACGAGCGCCACGGCCTCTGCGGCAAGGACATCGGCCGCACGTATCGGATCCATGCTCGCCACACGCCCGAACGGGCGGCGAAACACGGTGCGCACCATGTCGGCGGATGACGCGGAAAACGCGGCGAGCGCAAGCAGCGCGAATACCGCAACCCTGATCCTTCCTCCAAGCATAGCGCCTCGCACCGTCTGCATCAGCACTTTCTGCCCACAAGCCTCTGGGCCAGCGTCTCAAGCGGCGATATGTCGCCGGGAAGGCCGTCAAGCGCATCAAGCGCGGCAGCGGTAAGGTCGGCGATCTTCGCATTCGTGACATCTTCGGAGAATGGCGAATCCCCGTCAAGGAGATCATCCTCATGCTGGAATGCCAATCCGAGGTTCAGCGCGTATCTGCGCAAGCGTTCCACCTGTCCGTCAGATCCGCCTCCCGCATAGCCACCCATTGCTGCGGCTGCCACGAACAGATCGGCCGTCTTGTGCCGGTAGATGAAGTCCGTGTCATCCCCGTGAATATCCTCGACCTGTCCACGCACCACGCCAAGCCCAGCCACACCAAGCTCCGCCACTATCGCCCCGGCATTTCGCGGGGAGCGGGCCGCCGACTGAAATGCCACCGACTGCAGGGCATCGCCCGCAAGGATTGCGGTGTCTTCCCCAAACTTGCGCCACACGGTGGGAAGCCCGCGCCTTACCTCATCGTTGTCCATGGAGGGAAGGTCGTCGTGCACAAGCGTATAGCTATGCAACAGCTCTATCGCGCATGCCGGGAAGATCGCATCCTCGGCATTGCCGCCAACGGCTACAGCCGCAGCAAGGCACAGTCTGGGGCGAACGCGCTTGCCACCAACGAAGACGGCATGGCGCATCGCCTGGAAGAGGGAGTGCGGACGGGTACCGGAGAGCAGTTCTGACAGCGTCGCCTCCACCCGTGCGATCATGTCGGGACTGTCCATCTCAGAATATCTCGCAATGCGGAAGTTCTCCGACTATGGGCTTCGCGTAATCGAGGAATGCCTTCGTCACGTCATGCCCATTCTTCGCGATGTAGGCATCCGGCACCGATCTCGTGAACTTTGCCGCCGCCTGCGCCGGCAGTGCCACATACTCGACCTTGTACACCTTGCCCTTGGCCCGCTGGATGCCGACCGTCCCCTTTACGGGAACATCCTTGGCTCCCCTTGCGGCCTTGAGCGCGAACGACACGGCGGCGGCGCCAGCCTGCATCGCCTCTTTCTGGTCAACCTTGCTTGCAATTCCAGGGAAGCTTCTCTGCAGATATCCGAACGTATCGGCACGAACCCGCTTGATGGAGGCCCGTGCCTTGAGTTCACGAGCAAGATAGTCGCCAAGGGCTCCCGTGCCAGACATCTGGACGTTGCCGTGCGAATCCTTTTCGCCCGAACCGAGCGTCGCGCCAATCGGGATTCCATCCTCGCCAAGGATTCCCTCGGACACCGCCACAACGCAACGGCCAAGCCGCTTCATCACGGCCTGTACGTCCGAAACGAATCCGTCGAGCGAGAACGGCCTCTCCGGCAGATAAATCAGGTGAGGACCGTCATTCCTGTTCTCGCGGGCAAGGGCCGAAGCGGCTGTCAGGAACCCGGCGTCACGCCCCATTATGATGTCGATCTTCACACCGCCAAGTGCGCGGTTGTCAAGGTCGTCGCCCCTGAGGGCGCATGCGACGAACCTTGCGGCGGACGCGAATCCGGGCGTGTGGTCGCAGCTGCGCAGATCGTTGTCGATCGTCTTGGGGATATGGTACACCACAAGCGGATAGCCGTCCTTGGCGGCCTCTTCCCCGATGATTCGCGCGGCATCGGCGGAATCGTTGCCGCCAATGTAGAAGAAATACCCTACGTCAAGCCGCTTGAATTCCTCAAAGATGCGGCGGCAGTCTTCCTCCGTTGGCTTCATGCGGCAGCTGCCGAGGGCCGAGGATGGCGTCTGCGCAATCGCGGAAAGCTTCGAAGCGTCAACCTTCCGCAGATCGATGTAGTCCCGCCCAAGTATTCCCTGTATGCCATGCCGCGCACCAAGTATCCTGCCGATCTTGGCGCCGACCTTCCTTGCCGCGCACACGGCCCCCACGAGAGAGGCGTTGATCACCATCGATGGGCCGCCCGACTGGGCGATCACCATGTTGCTTGCCTTTTTCTTCATGCCCATTGCCTCCTCAATCAGTATCCGCATCCGAGGATTTCATTCTCAAGGCCAAATGTTGTGGCTATCAGCGCAGAGCGAATCCACATGCCGTTGCGCATCTGCCGCCAGTACATTGCGCGTGGATCGCGGTCGCAGCAGACCGCTATCTCGTCCCTGCGCGGCAGCGGGTGCATTATTATGCCGTCCGGCTTAAGCAGGGAAAGTTCCTCCGCCCCGAACTTGAACCTTGACGTATCGATCTTCGCGGACTCTCCCTTGGAGGAATCCCATTCATCCTGTATCCGCGTCATGTACACGGCGTCCGAGACCTTCACTGCGGCCTTCAGGTCGTCGGTCACCTCAAAGTCCACGCCCTTCTTCGCAAGGATCATCACCACATCCGCCGGCACCTGCAGATCCGGAGGCGCCACGAATATCTGCTTCACGTCCCTGAAATTCGTAAGCAGGTAGCTCAGGGACCGCACCGTGCGTCCGCGCATGAGGTCTCCGCAGAAAGTGACGGTGCGTCCATCGATCCCGCCCTTGTTCTCGAACGAGCGGATGAGCGTATAGATATCGAGCAGGGCCTGTGTAGGGTGTTGATCCTTGCCGGAGCCTGCATTCAATATCGGTATCGGACGGTCGCTGTTGGAGAGTTCCCACGCCATTTTCTCGGCAAGGCCCTTCTCCGGCGTACGCATGATTATCATGTCAAAGTACGACGAGAACGTACGGATCGAATCCTCCTTCGACTCCCCCTTGAACTCCGAGGATATCGCGGTGTCGCGAACAGACCCTGTCGTCAGCCCGAGTATCTGGCAGGCGGCAAGGTGCGAAAGGAACGTGCGCGAACTCGGCTGAGAGAAATAGAGCATCGCCCTCTTGTGGGGAAGGAACGACTTCAGGAACAGCGCCCCTTCGCGCGACTTCGCTATGAAGCGGATGCGGTTCGCGAGCGTGGCCAGCCTCTCAAGCAGTGGCCGGTCGAACTGCTGGGCGAAGAGCGTATGGTATGGCATGCCATCGCCGCCCTCCCTCTCAAGGTACGAACGCTTCGCCTCAAGCGGCAGCGTCACGAAACTATCCCACCCGATCTCCGTCAATTTAGCCATAGGCCAATCTCCTTTCTGATGACATCCGCAAATGCTCTCATATCGTCGCACGGTCGCAAAGCGCCGAGACGAACAGGGCCTTGATGGTGTGCATGCGATTCTCGGACTCGTCAAAGACCTTCGAGTACTTCGACTCGAAGACTTCGTCGGTAACCTCAAGGGCTCCGCACTCCTTCGTCACATCCGTGTTGAAGTCGTGGAACGCAGGGAGGCAGTGCAGGAACATCAGCTTGCCGTCGATGTTCCCGGTCGCCCGCATCAGATCCATGTTTATCTGGTATGGACGCAAAAGCCTGATGCGCTCTGCGGTCTTGTCCTCTTCGCCCATCGACACCCACACATCGGTGTACAGCACGTTCGCGCCCCTTACGCCCTTGACCGGATCTTCGGAAACCCGAATGTCAACGCCATTGCGCTTGGCGACATCCTCCGCCTCGGCAAGAACGGCCTCGTCGGGACGCAGCGATGCCGGTGCGCAGCACACATAGCGCACACCGGCCTTGGCGCACCCCATCATAAGCGAGTTCGCGACATTGTTGCGCCCATCCCCAACGTATGCCACCGTGACATCCTTGAGCGAGCCGAAGGTTTCCTTTACCGTAAGGAGATCCGCCAATATCTGCGTAGGATGATAGTCGTCCGTCAAACCGTTCCACACCGGCACGCCAGACCAGCGCTCAAGCTCCTCCACGGTCTTCTGCGAAAAGCCCCTGAACAGAATGCCGTCGTAGATGCGCCCCAGCACGCGGGCCGTATCCTTCACGCTCTCCTTCTTGCCGAAATGTATGTCTGGGCGCGTAAGGTACTCCGCGTCGCCCCCCTCGTCCCTCGCGGCTATCTGTGATGAGTTGCGCGTGCGCGTGGACGACTTCTCGAATATCAGCGCAATCTGCTTGCGGCGTAGAAGGTTTCCCCTCACTCCGGCATGGCGCCGCGCCTTGAGCTGCGCGGCAAGGTCTATCAGGTTAAGCATTTCCTCGTCCGTGAACGAAGTCATGCGCATCAGGGAACGTCCCTTGAGTGAATCCATCCAGGTCAACATCTTAGTTTAGCACCTTTCTTCTTTAAATCAAATGCGAATGCGAAATGGCCGATCAGCCCTCTTTTGCCTTCATCTGGAGCCACGCCTCTATGAACGGCTGTATGTGTCCATCCATGACGCCATTGACGTCGCTCGTCTCATACTCTGTGCGCAGGTCCTTGACCATCGTGTATGGGCAGAACACATAGGAGCGGATCTGGCTACCCCAGCCGTTCTCGCTCTTCGCACCGTAGAAGCGATCCATCTCGGCCTTCTTCTGGTCTTCATAATACTCGTACAGCTGAGCGCGAAGCATGTTCATCGCCTTTTCCTTGTTCATGTGCTGCGAACGCTCCTTCTGGCAGGCCACCACGATTCCGGTTGGGAGGTGCGTGAGTCGCACTGCCGAGTCGGTCTTGTTCACGTGTTGTCCGCCCGCTCCGCCGCTGCGGTACGTGTCTATGCGAAGATCCTCGTCCTTTATCTCAACGTCTATATCCTCATTGATCTCCGCGACGGTCTCCATGGACGCAAAGGACGTCTGCCGGCGCTTGTTTGCGTCAAACGGCGATATCCGCACGAGCCTGTGGATTCCGCGCTCGGCCTTCATCATGCCGAACGCATACGGCCCCTCGACTCTGAAATAGACATCCTTCAATCCGGCCTCTTCGCCGGGCTGGCTGTCGTACTCTTCGATCTTCCACCCCTGATCCTCCGCATATCGCTTGTACATGCGATAAAGCATCGAAACCCAGTCGCACGCCTCAGTGCCGCCCTGACCGGCGTGGAGCTTCACGAACACGTTGCACGCATCGAACTTTCCGCCAAGAAGCGACTGGAGGCGTATCTTCGAGAAGAAGTCATCCGCCTTGGCGCACTCCGCCAGCGTATCGCCAAGCGCACTCTGTTGACCGGACTGGTCGCTCTCCATTTCGGCAAGCTCAAGCATCACGCCCGCATCGTCAACGGTCTTGACCAGCGAATCGAACGGCACAGTGTACGCCCTTTCCGCGTTGGTGGCCGCAATGACCTCCTTGGCTTTCGCCTGATTGTTCCAGAAATCAGGCTCTGCCTGCTGTGCCTCCAGTTGCGCAAGGCGCTTGCGGCGGGCCTCTACCCCGATGTACTCCGCCATCTCCGAGACAGACTTCTTGAACGATTCCACCCGATCCCTGACAGCCTCAAATTCAAGAAGCTTCTCTTTTGTTTCTTCTGCCATGACATTCTTTCCAAATTAATTCATGCGTATTTTACCATATTCCGGCTTACTCCACGCTTCTGCCGGCGGCAAACTGCATGGCCACGTCAATCAAAGATGTGCGTCCCAGCCTCGACATCGAGGGACTTGCCTTGCCAGACGATGTGCGCCGGCGCAGGCGTACCGACCGTCAGGCGGATGCCATCGATCTCAATCGAGACAATGCCTTTTGCCGTCGGAACTCTCGCCGCAATCTTCTTAAGCCCCCCCGGCTGCGGAGCAATGGATATCTTGCCAAATCCAGGGGTCATTGGAGTGACGCCAAATATGAAGCGGGAAATGATGTTCAAGGGAACTGATCCCCACGCATGGTTCAGGTCCTGATTTGGCTTCGCCTCCATGTTCCACGCCTCCATAGATATCGTGGAACCGAAATCCATCATTGCCTTCCAGCTGCGCTTTCCGCCGGAAGCCATCAGCCGAACCGCTATGTCCGCACGATTTGCCTTGCAGAAGGCCTCAAGCAGATACTGGGCGAAGTATACGCTGCAGACAAGCCCCTTCTTTTCGAGGAATGCGATTATATTCGGCATCTCGGCAGGTTCTGCAAGCCCGAAAGCCACCGCCGCCGCGTTGACATGCAGCGATGAATGGCGCGAACCTTCCCCATCAACGAAGAGTCCGGTCTTCGGATTGAGGAACACATTGCGGTATGCATCGCGCACTTTCCTTGATTTCTCAAGGAACCGACGAGATTCATTGTCCTTGCCCAAGGCGGTCGCCATCTGAGAGAGTTCCACAAGGTTACGGTAGTGGAATGCGTTTATGACGCCATTTACGGGTCTCATGTCGAAACCGTCGCGTTCAACCGGTGGCCAATCCACGATGTCGCCGCCATTCGGTATCACGCACCCCTTCCGCTGCTCGCCACCGGTAAGCAGAAGTCCATCCGCAGGGCGGGCATATTGCGCCAGCAGCTTGTCTTCCGTAAGGGCCTTCCAGTACTTTGCGATAGACCGAGTATCTCCGGTCCACATCCAGTCCGCCCATGCAATCATTATCGAATGCTGCTTCCATTCGGTCGGCCACGTGGGATGCTCCATCAGCCATTCGTGGCTTTTGCGGGCAAGCGAGTAGTCCGCGTCGATTGCG
The DNA here is from genome assembly GCA_963653155.1 of Limosilactobacillus gorillae. GTDB lineage: Bacteria > Verrucomicrobiota > Kiritimatiellia > RFP12 > UBA1067 > UBA1731. Next base: position 2,227 of record CAVJWR010000015.1, on the reverse strand, counting down.
TACTGGCACAGCTGGTTGATGTATGCATCCGCCTCATATGGAGTCCGCTCGCGGTCGCCATCCACGTACACGCCGCAGAAGCTCGTGGCAAGAATCGAGTACTTGAAGAAGTCGTAAAGCTCGTTTAGGACAGCGTTGTCGCACTTGAATGAGGACTGGGTCATGTCGATCGGATAATGCACCATCTTGCGGACGAAGTTCTCGGCCTTGAGTCCAGCCGGAGCCTCGCGCACTTGCGCATAGCGGAACGGAAATACGATCTGCGCCCACTTCGGCAATGCAATCGCCGGCGCATTGTCAATGTCATACCCAATGAGGTTCCAAGGGTCAGCCGGCATCCTGAACCGGTACGTCGGCCTGTCCACCCAGCCGCCTACTGTTTGGCAGCGAATTGTCGATCTTGGATACGGGTTTGCGACACGTCCTTCGGCATTTGTCATCTCGCCTATCGTAATGGTATAGGCCCCTTTGGGCGCATCATGCAGCTCCAGCCAACCGATGCCATCCTTTCCAAAGTCAAACAGCCCAGGCGCGATCTCGACCGGGCTGGCCGCAGTCACCATGAGCTCTTTGTAATCGTATGGATCGCCACCAACCGCCAAATTCCCATCCGCACGGACAGTCGAATGGGCGAGCAATGCCGCCACACAGGCAAACGCAGAAACAGTCAAAAAACGCATTGTCATACACTCCACATCAATATTCGCTCTTCAGCAAAGCATGCAGCATCGCTGGAGAAATGTCGGCGGACATTATATCACATAAAAAAAAAGCCCTCCGCCAATTGCGGAGGGATGTTTTCCGAATCTCATTTTACCCACATTACCATGCGTAGTGGGCAAATGCCTTGTTCGCCTGAGCCATCTTGTGGACATCGTCACGCTTCTTGATGACGTTGCCCTGACCCTGGAACGCATCGACCACTTCAGCGGCGACGGCGGCGGGCATGCCCATGCCGTGGCGACCGGAAGCGTATGTTACAGTCCAGCGGAGGGCGAGCGAAAGCTGACGGTTCGCGGCGATCGGCACAGGCACGGGATACGTGGTGCCGCCGACACGGCGAGTCTTGACCTCGACCTGAGGCTTCATCTGGTCAATGGCGACCGTAAGCACCTCAAGCGGATCCGTAAATTTCTTTTCATCCTTCACGAACTTGTCCGGAGTCTTCTCGATCAAATCCTTGATCTTGTCGATTGCGCCGTAGACAATCCGCTCTGCGGTGGTCTTCTTGCCATCCTTCATGATGACGCGGATCATGTGGGCGACAAGCTCCGAGTTGTACTTCGGATCAAGCGTTACGCGTTTTTCAATCTTTTTGGATCTGCGGGACATGGCTTACTTTCCTTCTTCCTTCTTCTGGCGCTTCATACCGTACTTGGAGCGGCTACGATTGCGCCCGTTAACGCCAAGGGAGTCAAGCTTGCCGCGAATGATGTGGTAACGAACACCAGGCAAGTCCTTCACACGACCGCCACGCACAAGAACGACGGAGTGTTCCTGAAGGTTATGGCCTTCGCCAGGGATGTATGCCGTAACTTCCGTGCCAGTGGTGAGACGCACACGGGCAACCTTACGAAGTGCGGAGTTAGGCTTCTTAGGGGTCATCGTCTTCACGACGAGACACACTCCACGACGCTGAGGGCACTCCTTCAGCGCAGGAGATTTTGAATGCTTTGCAAGTGGATGTCTCCCCTTGCGAATCAACTGATTGATCGTCGGCATTTAGCTCAATTTCCTTTAGGTTCGAAAAACAGAGGTGTAATATACCAAAAAATGCAACTCGGTGCAAGGGCTCAATTTTCACGCAAAAACCGCCGCAAATAAACTCTCGCAAACGACAGATTATCCGATGATGGATAGGTAATCCCTAAGACGTTGCTGTTCTCTTTCGGCGAATATGCCGAGCATCGGCAAAAGGTCTCCATCCCTGTGATACGCGGTGAATGCGTCATAATAGGCACGCCGGTTTTCATACTTGATGCTGATTGGCAGATAGCCCGCCCTCATCAGGACAAAATTCACCAAGAGACGGCCTGTCCTTCCATTGCCGTCAATGAAGGGATGGATTGCCTCAAAGCGTATGTGGAACTCTGCGGCGGCGACAAGCGGATGACGCCGGGTGGCCTGCAAGTCCCGCACCCACGCCTCCATCATCGGCGCGACGAGATACGGTTGTGGCGGTGTGTGGACCACACCGGTAATGATGACGGGGATACGCCGGTAGACG
>CAVJWR010000014.1:18059-43454 GCA_963653155.1 Limosilactobacillus gorillae | reverse complement strand
ATGCCTTATGAACGAACGCCTATCTATGCTCATTTTCGCAACCTTTCCTTTTCGCGGTCCGTACCGCACCTTGTTTCATTCGCCTTTCGACTTCAACTACCTTTTCAAGACCTCCTCAAGCCGCACGAGCTCGCGTCCCTTGAACTCGTAGCAGATGCCTCGCCATCGTAATTGAGACCGAACTCGACAAGATTGGCATTCAGATTGAACTGACCATTGCCGAACGGCTTCATCAACTTGTCATACTCCGCGTTTCCGGTAGTCTCGGAGGCACTGTCCCAATTCAGGCTTGCGCCATCCTTCCTGCCACGGCCCAGCTCCATGCACATCATGCCGAGCGACGAGAGTGCGGTCGAGCGATGCCCTTCTTCCGCATTCGTGGCTGTACGGGTCGGATCTGCTGCGGCAACAGCCTCCAACCAGTTGTCCACATGCATCTGTAGACAGCCTTTTCTCATTTTCCACATCTTGGGGAGGAACTTCGGACTCGACGCCTCCAAGGGGCCAAGTTCACCAGGCCTGACAACAGGGACCGGATCTGTCGGCGTCACCTTGAATGCGCCTCGCGTGCAGAATATCCAATCGCCTTTCTCTCCAACGAATTTAATGCCGTTCTGGAACTTGTCCGAAGCATGGACATCCGTCCTCCCATTGTTGAACGAAAAATGGAGGTCGTATGCGTCATGAACGTTCCACAATCGGCCATTCGAGTCATCAAGCCATGTACATGTGCCTGAAACGGATTCCGGCCCGACGGCATCAAGTCCCCAACGGGCGATGTCGAGATGGTGCGCCCCCCAGTTTGTGATCATGCCCCAGCCGTACGGCATCAGCTCAATCCAGCCGGGACGTGCGCACTGGTCGATCTGCGAGTGGCAACGTGACTCGCAGTACGGCGCCGATGGATCCGTTGGGCCTAACCACGTACGGTAATCAAACGTCTCTGGAATCTTTTGCGGAGCGCTTGAGCCGCCCGCCGGATCCCTTCCCAAGCCGACCTCCACCCGCCTAATGTCGCCAAGGACGCCATTCTGGACGGCCTTCACCGCAGCCTGAAACTGGCTCCAGCTGCGTTGTTGCGAGCCAACCTGAAAGACGGTGCGATACCGTTTCGCGAGATTTGCAATCAATCGGCCTTCGCGAATTGTCTGGGCGAACGGCTTCTGTAGCCACACGGCCTTTCGTGCGCATATGGCCGTTGTCGCGATGAGCGCATGCCAGAAATCCGGTACGCATATCATCACGGCATCGATGTCAGACTGGGCACAAGCTTCCTTGTAGTCGGAATATATGCGAACCTTGGTACCATCCGCATACTCCTTCTCGATGCGATCAGCCGTCAAACGCGATCGTCTGCGGTCCAAATCGCATACCGCGACAATGCGGGCGATGTCCGTGCGCGCAAGAACGCACGGCACCTCGAACTCCGTAGAGATGCGTCCGCATCCGATGATGGCTACATTGATCTTGGAGTTGCCCATGAATCCACGGCAGCCATTAAAAAGAAACGGCACGGATCCAGTCGCCAGCGCACCAAACCTGATGAAATCTCGCCTGTTCATCTTTTCTCCTTTCGATTCCATTCTCGGCGTCAGAACTCCCAGCCCGGACGGATGTACGGGCGGATGAGCGCATTGGCGTCCTTGTCGTCAAAGCGCTTTGCCGCCGCATCCCAGGCAAGCTTACGGTTCAGCCTCTGTGCCATGCAACCAACGAGCATGCCTTCAAGGATGCCCGTGGAGTAGTCGATGTCGCTGAAGCACTTCGCCTGACCACGGATCGCCCTACAGAGTTCACCGGTCTGCTCTCGATCCATGTCAATCCAAATGTCGTCGGTCTTTCCGGGAACACGCGGAATGTACATCGGAATCAAGTCCACAGAACACGCCTCGTGCACCTTCGTGTTGCGAGGCTCCTTCTCGCCGTCCATCAGGAGAATGCAGTCGTTGCCGTACGGATCGAGCGAAGCCATCATGCCCTTGGAGCCGACGAATATGCAGCCGTTCTCCGGCTTCATACCCTTCTCATGCGCCCAAAGCGCATTCATGATCGGAGCGATGCGTTCGCCTTCCGGGATGAACCCGCCCTCAGACCAGTGGACCGTACATGGCGGGAGCGTCACCCCCGGGCGGGCCTTCGACTTCCGCGCACCGTAGCGAAGCTCGACGCGGCTCTTCATCGGGAACGCCACGTCCGTCCATTCGTGCATGTCCAAGACCTCCGCGCCGATGCAGTTGCCGAGTTCTGCGCCACGGTACGGAAGGTTCATCGTGTGGCACGCCATGTCGCCAAATGCGCCCGTTCCGAAATCGTAGAAAGCACGCCAGTTGAATGCGTGGTAGACGCCCTTCTTGCATAGCGCCCACTGGTTGCGGCACGGCAGTTTCAGCCCGGCTGGCTGGTCTTCGGGATATGCGCGTTCCGCCGCCGTGCCGAGCCAGCAATTCCAGTCAAGCTCCTTCGGCGGCGTGACGGCCTTGCCTGAAGCGAACTTCTTGGCCATGTTACCCTGGAACCAGATCGGACGGTCAGTCCACACGTATATCTCGCGGATCTCGCCGATCAGGCCCTGCTGCATCAGCTCCGTGTGGCGGCGGTGCCCGTCGCCGGACGACCCCTGGTTGCCCATCTGCGTGAGGCAGCCGGTCTCCCTTGCCACCTTGAGGATGTATGCGTTCTCCCAAAGTGTGCGGACGAGAGGTTTCTGGATATAGCAGTGGATGCCATTGCGCATCGCCGCTATCGCCTGCGGCGCATGCATGTGGTCCGGCGTAGATATCGTCACGAAGTCCATGCGAAGCTTCGACTGGTCATCGAACATCCTGCGGTAGTCCGTGTACGTGCGGATCGAGTCAGTCTTGAACCCCTTTGAACGGATCTCGGCAAGTGCCCGGTCGATTTCGCGGCGATCCACGTCACATATCGCGACAGGCAGTTCCCCGTGCCAGAACATGTTGCGCCAGTCCGTCCAGCCCTTGCCGCCCGCACCGATGATGCCAAACCTGAGCCTTTCCCCCTGATAAGTCTTGCACCCCACGTTACAACCGAACTGCCGTGATGCGCATCCGGCAAATGCCGGCACGGCGGCAAGTGAGCCAATGCCCTTGAGGAAGTTCCTGCGGTTTGAGTTCATCATGTCATTCTCCTTTTTAGTTAAATACAGACGGGATTTCACGTCGAGGCTCACTGGGCCTGCCCAGTCAACCTTACCACGGCATAGCCGAGCGGAGGAAAGTCGATGCCTACGCGCCTGCCGCCCAAAAGCGAAACGCCGCCCCCGAAAACCGTCTCAAGGCGCACATAGTCGCACGGGGTCTCAAGCGTCGCCCGCACTGCCCCAGATGTGCGATTCGCAACGACCATCCAATCCTCTCCGTCCAGACGGAACGTGCGCACGGCCAGCGTCCTTTCCGGAATGCCGCCGAAGGAAGGAGCAAGGCCGTCCGACAGCAGCACCCGCTCGACGGACTTCACCTCGGACGCGACGGTGCAGACATCCGCCCACGCATTCGCGAAGTCGTCGCCCACGAGCTTCCCGCGCATCGAATAGAATGCGTATGCGCACAGTCCGTTCGCCCCGGAGGCGACAAGCTGCCACGTCATGTTCGCCATCTCCGCCCGGGACGGCATGCGCGATGTCGCCGCGTCGTTCTTGCGATACCAGCCCCAGTTGAACGCCTGCGGCACGTGCCACGCCGCACGCATGCCGAAACTGCCGCATCGCGCGATGTCCGCCCATTCCGAGCAGATCGCGACATTCCCGCGCCCGTCAGAATTCCCTATGGGGTACGGATCGACCCCTACGACATCGAAGCACGGCAACAGCGGCTGGATGTCCCTCGGCTTGTCAGTCACCGTATATGTCGGATGGTCGGGATCGAGTTCATGCAGGAACTCGTTCACATCGCGTATGTTCGGCACGAACCTGAGCGGGGCCTCGTCGACCAGATACCAGGCGAACAGCGCCGGATGGCCGCCGACCGCCGCGAAATACTTGCGCAAGGCCTCCTGCGACTCTGCGAACGTCTTGTACGGGCTCTTGGCCGAATAGTCGTAGCCGTAGATGAACCGGCGCACGTCCACCGCCACATGGACACCGATGGATTGCCAGCGGTCTAGATCCCTCACGGACACCTCGCCGTACTGCACGGCGAAGTTGAACGGCCCAGTCTTCCAGACCGCCAGATCCTCGTCCGTCATCCGCCCCGCGTAAAGCCCAAGCGGAAAGAACGGTTTCCCGTCCAGCAGCGCGCGTCCCTTCGCGTCTATCGCCACGCGGCGCGGGCGAGGCGACTCCGTACAACGAATCTTTAGCGACGCCGTTCCCACCTCAGCGCCGTCCGAACGCGAGACGAGGCGGAACGTGGCAACCTGTGCGCCAAGCGCGAACCTCGCGGACGGCACCGCCACTTCCGCATGCGTCAGGTCGAGAACGTCCGCAACGACGATCTGCCGCCGCCCGTCGCCGCCGCAAAACACGAGTTCGCCGCGCAGTGACTCGATCGGGTTCTTGAGCGGGTTGACGTGCAGGAGCGCGACGAAGCGCACGGGGGCATCGCCCCGCGCAAACTCGTTCTTGTACGCCGCGCACTGGAGATAGCCCACTGGACGTGGCGGGATCGCCTCAAGCCAGAAGTCGTCGAACCGCACGCGCCCTACGCTGCCTCGCGGCAGATAGCACAGCACGTTCGCCGTGTAGGCCTTCGCCGGGAGGTACGGGGTCTCGCCCTCGTACCGCACCCAGCCATCGGACTTCGGATCGTTGTCCGCCACGGGCCGTGCGTAGGCGGATGCGAGCCACTTGCCGTCCGCGTCGCTCCAGTCGATGCAGACGCTTGGGCGGGACTTTTCCCCGACAAGGCTGTCGACCTTCACGAACCCGCCGAAGCGATAGATCCCGCCCGGCTCGGCCCTGAAGCTGAACTTCGGGAACGAATAGGCCTTCGCATCCTGGCATTCCCAGACAAGCCCTTCGGAGCCTTGCCGGCCGGCACCTGGGACAACGGACCATCCTGCGGACGGAAGCTCCCAGCCATCCGAACCGTTCGCGCCATCAAAGCCGCCGTTGGCAAGGCCCGCCGGCAGTTCCACCGCAAGTGCCGCGAACACGACCGCGTACGCAATCAGGAGAATTGTCATCTTTCTGCTCATCGTTCCTCAATCTCTTTTTCAACCAATTCGTAAAGCTTCGTGTCTGGTGTCACGAACGTGTCCGTGAACTCCATGGCATCGCGTGCGACAGTCCGCCCTTCCATGAGATCGATTACCTCCCTGACCTTTCGCGGCAGACGGATCTTCTTCGGGCCGCCGGTTCCGCAGTGAACCGCCAGCAGCCGACCGTTGCAGGAAACGGGCAAAAGCTCGTCAACATAGAAGAAGCATCCCGCCACCGCCTCGATTTCGCGGAATTTCTCCGGGGTAAGGTCACGGTAGTCGTAGGCGTACGCCGATTTCCAGCCATGCATGTCGACGACTGGAACTCCTTTCGTCTTGAATGGCACTCCCGCCCACGTCCATACACGCCCTGCATCAATCGTCTGGCCGTCCGAAACGCCGGGAGCGTAATTCCACACGACGATGCGCCCGTCGCGGCAGACGAATCTCTTCAGCACCTCGGCCTTTTCGTGGGTAAGCACCCACGAGGCGCCAAGGACTACAACCTTCACGCGGGACAGGTCAAGCTTAGGTAGATCATTGAACGAGCATGTGTCGTAGATGACGCCAGTGCGGGCCACGGCGTTGCGCAAGGTTTCGCCTCCGCCCAATGACGGAACGAAGCCGTCCGGACACTTCGCCCGTGGCTCGGCCATCGAATAGGCACTGTCCGGATCCGCCACGATCAGCACCTCGGCCTCCGGCGCAGGGAGATCGTCGCAGAAGCGTCTTTGTATTTCGGCGAACCGCGCGATCCGCCGCCGCACCTCCGGGTTTGTGTACATCCTGCCCCACATATCGAACCACCAAAACGACATCCCGTTGACGAGCGCGAATGCCGCTTCCCGCGTGTTTCCGGCGACGGTCTCATCCGGAGTGCGCCAATAGCTCCAAGTATCGGCACACCACGGCGGAGTGAGCGTATCTGGCCAAAAGTCGATTTCATGCAACACACGCTTGCCCGCAAGGCGCAACGTCCCGTTGACCGCCATAGAGCCTGTCCCGAAGCCGCACTGGCGTTCGGTGTACGTCGCAGGGGACGAAAAGAAGTCGATGTCCGGCGAGGCAACCACGCGCTCATAGTCGAGATGCCCGATCGACCCGAAGTTCTGGTTGCAGATGAAGTAGTAGCCGAAGAATGCCCCGATCTGCTTTTGCGCACCCACCACGCCACGCAACTCGTGCGCGAAGTCAAGGACCGCATCCGCCACGAGGCCATTGTGGAACCGCCAATACGCGATCTTTTCGCCTTCGGCCTGCGGGTCGAACAGCACACCCTCGAACGCGCCTTTCCGAAGCGCGGACTTCGTAGGCACGGATGCGCCGCCACGTATGCCATGGCGGTCGCACCAGTCCCGCCACGCGGCATCCTTCGGTTCGCTACCGTAGACTGAATGCCCCCACTCGAACCATTCCGTCGTCTGTCCCGCCATCAGCGAATAGGCGACGATCCGATCGCCCCACTTGCCGTCAAGGTAGGCCGTAAGATCCCTGAGGTAGCGTCTTGTCTCGTCACGCCAGCGCGGCATCGCGGCGGCATGGGAGATCAGCTCAAAACTGTCGAGGTGCAGACTGCGCGTCAGCCAGAACGGCGTGTTGAGATCCAAGAGGCAGAACAGCCTGGCGTTCGGGCTCGCCCGCAGGATGTCGCCGATCATCTCGTCCACCGACGCGAAGTCGTACTTGCCGACTCCAAGCCAGACCGGCGAATAGTCAGAATAGGGTTTCCCCAAGGCGTTTATCGTGTTGCATATGCCGAACGCGCGGGTCTCCACACCCATTTTCGGGAACTCCGCAGTCTCCGCAAGTTCCTTCTGGAACGACCGATACGCCATCAGCTGCGGACGCATCGTAGCCATGAGGGCGAACGAAGCCAGAAACGCCGACTGCACCACTGTGGTCACTCCCTCTCTGCGATCACGAAAACGCCGTGACAGGTCTGGAGCGGAACCGACATCGTACCGTCCGCAGATGTCGTGACCTTCACATCTCCATTGCCGTCAACGGCCCTAACCTTGTACCCCTTGCGCGGCAAGGCGAACGTAACGGAATGCTCCACGACATTCGCACCGTTCGGATCGTCTATCGCGGCCACAAAGATCGCATAGTTGCCGTTGCCTGAACGTGCGGCGAAGTGGCCTACGGCCAATGTCGCCCCGTCCATCGCCTTCACGTGGCGGAATGCCGTCCCCGACGACTCATCAAGTTCGCCCTCAAAGCCTACAAGATCCGTAGTCATGCGCCTATACCTCATGTATTCGGGTGACAGGCGGTGAAGCTCCGCATTGACCTTCTTCAGCGGCTCGTACACGGCCGTGGGATTGCCGTCTGCATCGACAACATTGACGTCCCAGCCGCTCCATACCGGCGCCCAGCACGCCCAGATTATGCACTCGGCGCCATAGGCAAGCGACGCGGCCGCCTGATAACGCAGACGAGGCTCGTTCAGGATTGGATAGTCGGCCTTCCCGTTCCCGTTGTATCGGGTCGCCTGAAGATAGAGCCAATGGCTCTTGCCGGTAGCGGTGCAGGCATCGGCGACAACGCGGAGGTTGTCGTAGAACTGCCGAGGCGTCACCTTCCAGGCAAACGGATAGAAGTCATAGCAGATGTAGTCGAGCGGTATGTGCTTGCAGTATTCCGCAATGTACTTCTCGTAATCCTTCGTTCCGAGTTGGGACATTGCACGTTCGCGTCCAGCAGAATCCGGCAACGCATAGTTCGGAAACAGATTGAAGAAAGGATACTGCTCCGGGTAGCGGTCCAGCACCGTGCGCGTGACTTTGCCGAGGAACGGATAGTCGAGCCCGTTCGGCTCATCCCACACATCCACGCCTGCCACGGCGGGATGGTCTGCCGTCATTCCAAAATATGCATTGAGCCGATCCATGTCCCAGCCGCACCAGCGTTCGCCGTTCTTGAACTTCTTCTTCGGATCGCTGTTGAACCACCACCAGTCGCCGGGCATCACCCATCCGCGAAACGCCAACACTCCGTACTTGGCGAACCAGTCCAGCACATTAGTCTTCGCATTCCCGTATTTGATCACGTCTATGCCGCAGTCGACAAGGCGTTTCACGTCCTCCTCCTTGGGATTCCTTACGCCTCCAAAGGCATACGATCCCACGATGAACTTCGAGCGGTCAAGTCTCCGCTTCTTCGGGAAAGCCGCGAGGAACCCCTTTTCGACGGGCAACCAAGACCGATAGGCGTTGTCCGCCCGCCAACGGTTGCCGGCCGAGGCATAGTCGCAGAACCGTATGGTAGCGGGCTGGCGTTGGTCAACGTTCTGGCCATTGGCACCGACAGGGAGCTGCGCGGCGACCGTCATCGCCATCTCCTCGCCACATGAAGTGCGTTCGAGGCGGAATTCCTCCGCCATCTTGTCGAAGTCGCCATTGCGAATCACCTCTGCAAGCTCGCCATCGCCGAAGCGGGTATCGCGAGAGAGAAGGACAGGTCCGCGAGTGAACGCCACGCTGTCGCCGAGACGATGCGCCTCAACCGTCAGCGGAAGCTCAAGGTTGACGGCATCGCCAGGGTTCCACTCGCGAGCGACCGTAACATAGCGGGTCACGTATGCACCGCTCTGCTTGCGCTCGAAATGGATTCCCTTGCCATTTACCTTCACGGTCGCGCCCGCCATCGCCCAACGCGGTACGCGCAGGGACAGCCTGAACTTCGCCGGCTTCGCGCCACGATACCGTATGTCTACAGCCCCCATCTTTGGATAGAGCGTGTGCATCTCGAACAATGCCTTTTTCTTCAGTGCGGGAATCTCAACGGAAGCACGGGACGAGACATACTGGTTCACGAAAACCTCATCGTCCTTTGCCGTAAGAATCGTGTGCATGAAGGACAGGAAACCGCGAGGGCCATTGGCGTTGCAGCAGTTCGTGTGCATGCGGCAGTGGAGCTGACCTTCGCTGCGTGTGCCGTTTAGTGGAGTGTAGGACGTAAAGCGCCGCCCATCAGGTGAAAGAGAACCGAGATACGCATTGTAGAACGTCCGCTCCATCTGATCCGCCCAACGAGGCTCGCCAGTGAGCGACAGGAGCTTCTCGCAAAGGCGCAGCCACGTGATTGTCACGCATGTCTCCTGCGTAGACGGGAATGCCTCGTGCTGGTGCTTCGCGCCGTGATACCAGTGCTCGCAGGAAGCGCCGGATCCCGCGAGATTGATCTCCTGATCGGCTATGTCCCACGCCGTCGCGATGGCGGCGTCCACGAGATCCTTGCGTCCGGCCACCTCCGCATACTCGATCAGCCCCTGATAGCAGCTCATCATCTCATATGCCTTGCCACGATTCGTTGGCACACCTTGCCAGATGCTGTCGGACGGGATCTCACTGCGCTCGGATACGGGCACACAGGCGACGGACAGGTCGAGAAGACGAGGCCCCTTCGGGTTTTCTGTCATCTCCTTCACGATGAATGCGGCGAATTCGAGATAACGCGCCTCATGCGTACGGTTGTACAGCCACATCACAGGCTCAAGGCAGCTGCAACTCGGCTGCCCGGCATAGTTGCCGGTTCCCGCGATTGTAACCTTCGCGCCAGGGCCGACCGTACTGATCAGCCAATCGCAGAGACGTCCACATGCAGCGAGTGCCCGTTTGGCAAGCGCGGGATTCGCGTCCTTCATCGCGTCATAGTAGTGCAAAAGGCCGAGCATTGTGTACTTGCAGCCCCAAACGTCCCAAGTACCGGCTCCCGCACGTCTCTCGGTCGCATAGTTCCCAAGGTAGCCATCGTCAAGCTGGGCCTTAAGCAGGCTCTCCACGCCGGCGTCAAGCTTAGCCTTCAAGAGAGCATCCCCCGTCATCGTCCAGAACGGCGCGGCCGAATGCATGTACTTGCCCCAGAACTCGGTCTGCCAAAGTTCCGTCTCAGTGCGTTCCCCATAGCAGGACGTGAGATATACCGGATCCTCGGCGAGGACGTGGTTGCGGAACATCGACTCCAGGCGTTCTCCAACCGGGCCTTGCAGCGAAACGTCTCCATCGGAGATCGTGACGCAGGCGGCCTGAGCCTGACTCATGGCAAGTTGGGCGAACGAAATGGCGCAAACGGCAATTCTTTTCACTGATATACCTTTCAACGAATGGCGGTCAACGAACAGAGATTGCGAAGCCTTTAGGCGCACACCTCGCCTTCAGGACTACCTCACGGCCGTTCAGGACCTCGATCCTGTAGCGCTCCGGCAACTCTGCGCCCTTAAACCATGCCTGCTGGTCTGCGGTGAGATCCGCGCCAAACTGCGCAAGCGTGAGCTGCGTTGTCTTTTCCGGCACGAACCGGCTGACATCGACCTCAAACACGTTTGAGGCGCCAGTCAAGGCAAAGTCTCCAGTGCAGACAAGCGGAATGGAATCAGAGGCATATCCCGTCTCGGGAATTTCGAATCTCAGCGTAGTGCCATATCTAACGATGCACTTTTCCGCCCGGATTCTCGGTGTAGTGCCCTGAAGCGTCACGCGATTGCCGCTTGCCCATTCGTTATAGCCAAAAACGACCTGCCCAACGGCAGACACAAGGCCATTGGAGATTACCATCTCGTTCTTCTCACCCGTAAGCCAAACGTTCTTGCCGAGGATTTCGCCGTCGGAGAGAGCCCGAACGATATTCTCCGCGCCATGGGATGTCGCCGAGGCGCCACCGAATACGAGAGTATCGTACGTGTCATCCGATGGGCGCCACGCCGAGAATACGGCTCCGTTCTTCACGGTCAGCTCGCAATTCGTCGAGGTATGCATGAAGTAATACCCATAACCAATCGACGGGCACCATCTGAACCCATTGTCGAAGCATATCCTATTGCCTACAATTCCGCGCGCATCCATGCCGAACCAATTTTCGCTGGTGGCGAACTCCGTCTTCGCGCCGGAGACATGGAGATCAAGCCCTGGGGCAGTCCTGAACTTGTTGCATTTCCAGACGGAATCCACAATGTCAACCACGGCATTGGTAGCCGCCAAGAAGCTACATTCGCCAGCCCCATTGTTGGCCTCCACCACCGCATTCGTCAGCGAGAATACGACCCCATCTCCAGTCGCAACGATGTTGCCTTTGGTCTTGACGGTTCCCCCATCTACAATCAGTCGGTTCCCCTTTGTCGTATTGCCATTCTCCGTATAGCCTACGGCGAGCCATTGTGCCGAAAATGTCGCACCGTCCGCTACGCGAAGCACGTTGCTGTGGGAATGATAACCATTGATATAGGTACCCACCATATCCACGCAGGACCCGTTTCCGTGAACGTCAAGGACATTGCCACCAGATGCCGCTTCCTTGCTGTAAAGGTCCGAATAGTTGTAGTCACCTGACAGATATACCCGTGCACCTTCGGCGACCTCAAGCCGCGAGCCGCAGTTAACCGTACCGGCAGAGCCGTCGCTCAAGTTCAGGGCAAGGCAATCCGCATACAGCCTTGAGCCTCCGAGAAGACGAAGCGTACCATTCGAAGTTTTCCAGACATTCACATAGAACCTGTCACAGTTCGTGATCACACAGCCATCGGTCACGACCGTTTCATATCCATCATTCTGGAACCATAGCATGCGCTTGCCGTCACGGTCAATCACTCCGCCGCGAATCGTGCCGTCTTGCGCACAGAAACTATAGTTCTCGTCGCCGACCACCTTGAGGGTATGGTTTCCGCTGGAGACCAAATCGAGCACCGACTTGTTGTAGAGGATGAATTGGCCGACATCCATATCCTTGGACATCGTAAAAGTGGAAGGCGATCCAAGCCTGACGCGACCGGTTGAGCCGGGCAATTCCGCAAGTGCGGGATACCTTGTCTGCCATGCGGAAAGATCGGCAATATCCCCGCCCTCTGCGAGAAAATCATAGATTTCATAGGTTTCGGCAAATGCCGAACAAAAACCGCCAATCAGGATCACGCCGCTCGCAGCGAGAATATGCATTTTTTCATAAGCCATATGCAACCACCTTTCTGTCATGTCATGCAACTACTCGCAATCCTGCTTGGACTGCGTATTCACAAACACGCGCCAAAGCGCGTTGAGATATCCATAGCCGAACCTATCATCCGGCTCAAGGTACGTCCCTTCCGTCCATTCGTTCCAGGAATTTACGGTTATGAGCTTCGGATCATCCGGGGCGATGTTCGCATCCGCCCAGTCCTTGACCCGACGGGAAAACGCCTCGAAGTCCGCAGGATTCGAGCCGTGCACCATGTTGCGCACGTCGCTCGCCGGATAGCGGGCGTTCGTGTCCCAACCGACCGTGATGTTCGGAAAGTATTTTGCCCCCATGGACGATGCGAACGCCTTGGCCTTGTTGAAGTTCTTCAGCGCAGTCTCGCCCCATTCGCGGTAGGTCAACTGCGGCAACGCCTTGTCGTTCACGCGATCCCATGTTTCGTACAGCCAGTTGTAGATCGTTAGCGAATCGACGCCCAGCGATTGGACGCTCCTGAAGTTCGCGAGAGCCATTACGTGTACTCCTGCATATCCGGCCTTTTTCGTCTCTGCCCTCAGGTAGGCGATACGCTCCCTTGCCTTCTCGACCCCATCCCATTTCACGAACGTGTCCGTATCGTAGAGCATGACTACCGGGCACCCCTTGATCGTGTAATAGTTTGGACGCTTAAAATAGCCTAGCCACGTACTGACGATCATCCGCCAATCTTCGTCCGTAATCTTCGATGGCCAGATTACCCTCAGCTTCTCTTCCCCGCCCAGTTTGTTGTCCCAAAGGCCGTTCACGTCATGGTTGGCGTACATTACGAAGAACCTCATGCGCTCGTTGTTCGGCGCACCGAAAAACCCCTTCTCAAGGGCATTCTGCAGGAACGGTCTGCCGCCATACCAGTACCAGTCGTAGATGAACACGTTAATGCCCGCCGCCGTCGCAGCATCGATCTTGCGGGCGACGGCAACGGGATCGGCCTCATTCTCGTATCCCCAGAGAGGCTTAACGCCCTGATAGTCGTCGGGGTAGCGTTTCGTGGCCTCGTAGAGGTTCTGCCATTCGCCCTTTCCGTCCTTGAATATGCCGAGCTCCGCCCAACGCGGATCGGGCTGGAACGCCGGCCAAATGTATGCGGCAATGTCATATTGTGCCGCGATTACACTTGCTGTCACGGAAAGTGCCGTCGCCAAAAACAATGCTTTTGTCCTCATGGCGCGTATTTCAACAAATTCATCGGGATAAATCAATATGAATGTTTGCCACGACTTGCACAATTTGCCATTTACGATTTTTCGATTTACGATTGCATTTGGTGATTTAGGTATTGATTGATTTGCGGGAGGGTCGCAACTTGTTGCGACCGTTACCCCGTGGCGGATGCGGACGCGATAAATCGCGTCCCTCCAGTGGCGACGATGCCCTCGCCGTCGTAGAAAATGGCCGTGTAGCCCGCCGCCCACGATTCGCACGGCAATCCTAATAATCCTGTAAATCCTGTCAGAAACCCATACACCCTGTGTCTCTGCGCCTTTGTGACTCTGTGTTAAATACCACGGAGTGCCCCCGTCCTCCTTGCGGTCGCAACAAGTTGCGACCCTCCCGCGTAATGCACGACGGCGAGGGCGCACCCCTCTAGCGACCGTATACGCGGCTCACTTCGTTCGGGGGATATGTCGCTACGGTAAATCATCAAATACCTAAATGCTCAAATGCAATCGAAAATCGTAAATCGTAAAATCGTAAATGACCTACCCACTATCAACTACCAACTACCATCTACCAACTACGGACATGCTGAACGATCTGTCGATGAATTGACCTAACAAGGGAAATAGTATATACTTCAAGTATATTCTTTTGAAGGGAGAAGCGTCTAATGTCTACAACAACCGTATTTACCAACGGAGGCTCTCAAGCCGTTCGAATTCCACAGCCATTCCGTTTTACGACAAACCGTGTATCCGTGCAGGCATTCCGGGGCGGAATCCTCTTGATGCCGATACCAGACAAGCCTACTCTGGAGGACATATTCGCACAGTGCGATACGCTTCCTGAACGCGAAAAGAGATTCCTTTCGTCAAGACCCTGCAACGAGTTCGCCCAAAAACGGAATCTTTTCTGATGAAAAACCATTCATATATGCTGGACACCGACACGTTCAGCTACTTGATATCGAATCGATATCCAGCCGTCCGCACACACGTAGCAAATCGGCAAGGCTCAATTGTCCTGTCATCCATAACAATTGCCGAATCTCTCTTTGGGGCGAAAAAGAACGGATCTAAAAAGCTTCTTTCCCTCATTTCACTCTTTCGGGACATTTTCCCGATTCTCCCATGGGATTCGACAGCCGCTGAAGCCTATTCCGAGATTCGCACCCATATGGAAAAGATCGGCCATCCCATCGGAAATATGGACATGATGATTGCCGCTGCCGCCATTTCAGCCAATTGCCGACTTGTGACCAACAACGAACGCCATTTTAGCCACATTCCCGGACTGAAGATCGAAAACTGGATTCGTTAGCCTCATCCATAAGAACAACGCCAATGATCACCGAAAACGAGAACCGCATCCACTACTGCCCAATCGGTGTGCCGCAGCGGCGCTTCGGGGCGTACGTGACAGGTGCAGGGCGAGAGGTCACGAATCCCGGCGAACCGTATCCCCACGACTACCACTCTTCGGACTACTACTTCACGTGGGAAAAGGGGCGCAAACTCGCGGACTGGGAGTACCAGATCCTCTACATCCGATCGGGACGCGGCATCATCGAGTTCAAACGCGGAAAGGCAATCCATGTCTCGGCCGGTACGCTCATCATGCTGCATCCCGGTGAATGGCACAGATACCGTCCTGACGGGCAGACCGGGTGGGACGAGGCTTACGTAGGAATCGGCGGCGATATCCTTGAGAGGATCGTGGCTCCGCCATTCTTCACGTCATACCCGACAATCGTCAATCTGCCGCCCAACGGATGGTTCGACCGCGAACTCCTCGCGCTCATAGACGACATACAGTCCGACAGCGGCGAACATCCGTACACGCTGGCGATGAAGGCCGTGGCCCTTATCGCCTCGGTTGTCGAACGCAACCACCCGTACGATGCGGCGGAAGCGCACAACGTATCCATCCGCAAGGCGACACTGCACATCGGGCACCACCTTGGCGAGTTCATCGATTTCCAAGAACTCGCCCAAAGCCTCGGAATGGGCTATTCGCTGTTTCGCCAGCGTTTCTGCGAATATACCGGACTCGCACCGCTCAAATATCAGAACGCGTTGCGCATCCGCCGCGCAGTGCATCTGCTCGCAAGCACCGATGCCCCCATTGCACAGATTGCCGATGAGCTTGGATTCAACTCGCCAGCCTACTTCGCCAGATTCTTCCATAAGGCGACCGGGCGTTCGCCATCCGCCGCCCGGCTACGCCTCACCGCCACAGAAAAGAATGGCCGAGCAGAAGTGTAGAGGCTTTAGTCATTTGCGATTTTTCGATTTCCGATTTACGATTGCATTTGGTGATTTAGGTATTGATTGATTTGCGGGAGGGTCGCAACTTGTTGCGACCGTTACCCCGTGGCGGATGCGGACGCGATGAATCGCGTCCCTTCCGTGGCGACGATGCCCCCGTCGTCGTAGAAAATGGCCGTGTAGCCCGCCGCCCGCGATTCGCACGGCAATCCTGATAATCCTGTCAGAAGTCCCGTACACCCTGTGTCTCTGTGCCTTTGTGACTCTGTGTTAAATACCACGGAGTATCCCCACCATCCTCCTTGCTCCCGTACATGCACGACGACGAGGGCGTCGTCGCTACGGTAAATCATCAAATGGATAAATATCTAAATGCAATCGCAAATCGAAAAATCGTAAATCGCAAATACAATCATACCTTGGGCAATCCCGCGAAGCCTTTCGCCAGATCGTCATCCGTTGGGATATAGTCACTCATCGTGCCATCGTTGTACTTGCCGTATGCGACCATGTCGAAGTAGCCGGTGCCGGTAAGGCCAAAGACTATCGTCTCCTTGCGTCCTGTCTCCTTGCAGCGCAACGCCTCGTCTATCGTTGCACGGATCGCATGCGCAGATTCGGGGGCGGGGAGAGTCCCCTCCGTGCGGGCAAAGAACGTCGCGGCCTCAAACACCTTCGTCTGCTCCACGCTCGTCGCCTCCATGAGCTTCTGGTCATAAAGCTCCGAAAGTATCGAACTCATGCCATGGTAGCGGAGACCTCCGGCATGATTGGCGGACGGTATGAAGCCGCTGCCAAGCGTGTACATCTTCGCGAGCGGACACACCCGGCCCGTGTCGCAGAAGTCGTAGGCGTACTT
This sequence comes from Limosilactobacillus gorillae, assembly GCA_963653155.1. Taxonomy (GTDB): domain Bacteria; phylum Verrucomicrobiota; class Kiritimatiellia; order RFP12; family UBA1067; genus UBA1731. Next base: position 27,029 of record CAVJWR010000014.1, on the reverse strand, counting down.
GCCGCGCGTGAGGGATGGGCAGCTCGCCGGCTCCACGGCTATGATGCGGTAGTCCGCCTCGCCGCGAAGCTTCTCGCCCATGAACGGCGCGATGAGGCCGGCGAGGTTCGAGCCGCCGCCAGCACAGCCTATGATCACATCTGGCTTGACTCCGAGCTTCTTAAGCGCGGCTTGCGTTTCAAGGCCGATTATCGACTGGTGAAGGCACACCTGGTTGAGTACGCTTCCAAGGAGATACCGTGCCTTGGGCAGCTTCTGCGAGGCCTCTACCGCTTCCGATATCGCACATCCAAGCGAACCTGTGGTGCCGGGGAACTCGGCGTTTATCTTGCGCCCTACGTCGGTGGTCATCGATGGCGACGGCGTAACGTCCGCGCCATACGTGCGCATCACCTCGCGGCGGAACGGCTTCTGCTCATACGAGCACTTTACCATGTATACGTGGCACTTGAGTCCGAAAAACGCGCTCGCCATCGAGAGCGCGGTGCCCCACTGTCCGGCGCCAGTCTCGGTGGTGACGTCAGTAATCCCCTGCTCCTTCGCATAGTAGGCCTGGGCTATCGCGCTGTTGAGCTTGTGCGAGCCAGACGTGTTGTTGCCCTCGAACTTGTAGTATATCTTCGCCGGAGTGCCAAGAGCCTTTTCAAGGAATGTTGCCCGAACAAGCGGAGATGGTCGATACATCTTGTAGAAGTCACGCACGGCCTGGGGTATCGGGATGTACGCCGTGGTGTCGTCAAGTTCTTGCCGTACGCATTCCCTACAGAACACGTGCTCAAGCTCATCGGCCGTCACAGGCTTGAGCGTCGCCGGGTTGAGGAGCGGCGCAGGCTTCTTCTTCATGTCTGCACGCATGTTGTACCACGCCGTGGGCAGTTCCTCTTCCGTAAGATATGTCTTGTAGGGTTCGTTGTTCATTTCTCTTCCTTTCGTTTGTGTTTCGGTTAAATGCAAAAAGCGGACCGCCTTCCTTGACGATCCGCCTTTGGGTACTGGACTTGGGTTCGTGCTTCGCAACTACACGGCAACCGGCCCGCGGATACAAGACCCGTGGCGCCACCACCAGAAAAAGTTGAATGCGATGCGATTCACAACCATAGCCTCAGAAAAATTGGAACGTATTATACAAAATGCCGCCACCATAGTCAACAGCCCCAAAATGGATCAACTGCGGCTATGCACGTAGACGATATCCGGAGGCGGCTCTGCGGCAAATTCCATATGCCTTTGCGTGGACGGGTGTCGGAACGAGAGCATTACGGCATGGAGCAGTGGACGCGATGGGCGCGGCGACACATTCATGTCCCTCGCCGCATCGCCATATAGCGGATCCCCGACGACCGGATGGCCGAGATGCGCGGCATGCACGCGAATCTGATGGGTACGTCCCGTCTCTATGGTGAACTCCACCATGGCGAGCGCTCCATGACGTGAAAGCACCGTCCATCTGGTGACGGCAGACTTGCCGTTCTGATCGACAACCGCCATGCGCTTCGGATCGAAGGGCTTGCGACCTATCAGTGTGCGCAACTCTCCAGTCTGCGGCTTCGGGGCACCATGCGTCACGGCAATGTATGTCTTGCGCACGCATCCATGGCCCTCAAATTCCCGGCGCAACGCAAGATATGCCCTCTGGTTCCGCGCGAACACCATTACTCCGCTCGTATCGCGGTCGAGACGGTGCACAACCCCAGGCCGCTCCACGCTACCTACGCCAGCCATCTCCGGGTAGCGCGGCAGGAGCAGGTCGCACATCGTGCCGGACGGATATCCGGGAGCGCGGTGAACGACAATGCCTGCGGGCTTGTTCACGACGATTATGTCGTCATCGTCGTACAGCACCTCTATCGGGAATGGGCGCGGACGTTCGGCGTCTCCACTGCGATGCCGTGTTCCTGTAGGCTTACTTTTCAAGGCTCTTGTGGTACAGCAGGCAATGGCAGAACCCCTCGAATTCGGGATCCTTTATCTGGTCGCGGAATTCCTTGCACATGCACTTCGTGTCTTCTGTGCGCTGGAGACGGCACGGGCAATACCCGCCCGTGCGCTTCAGTCCGTCCTGCACCGTCCGAACGACATCTTTGTCTGGATTCAGCGTTATCTTCATGAGGGAAGCCCTCCTTTCACACGCAAAAGCGGACTGGTCCAGACGATCAGGCTCAGATCATCCCTCCAGTTCCGCACCAAGCATGGACATGAAGTCCTCAAGCTTCATCTGGCCCTTGTCGCCATCCGTACGCGCACGAACCGAGATCATGCCGGCCGCCTCATCCTTGCCGCCGACGATAACCATGTACGGCACCTTCATCATCGTGCCATTGCGGATCTTGGCCCCAAGCTTCTCCGCCGAGACATCCACTTCGCAACGGTATCCGGCGGCCCTGAGTGCAGACTGTATCTTCTTCGCATAGTCGAGCTGCTTGTCGGTGATGGGCAACACGCGCACCTGCTCAGGCGCAAGCCACAGCGGGAATGCACCAGCGTAATGCTCGATGAGGATGCCGAAGAAACGCTCGATGGATCCAAGCAGGGCGCGATGCACCATGTACGGCTGGTGTTCCTTGCCGTCAGCCCCAACGTACGTGAGATTGAACCGCTCCGGGAGGTTGAAGTCGAACTGCACCGTCCCGAGCTGCCACGGCCTGCCGAGCGCATCCTTGATCTTCATGTCGATCTTCGGGCCGTAGAACGCTCCGCCGCCCTCGTCGACCTCGTAGGACATCCCCTCCTGATCAAGCGCATCGCGGAGCGACTGCGTGGCCTGTTCCCAACGCGCAGGATCACCAACCGCCTTTGCCGGCTTAGTGGAGAGGTACGCCTGTATGTCGTGGAATCCGAACTTGCCGAGCATCTTCTTCGCGAACTCGACCGTCGACTTGATTTCCTGCACGATCTGCTCAGGCGTGCAGAAAATGTGCGCATCGTCCTGCGTGAAGCCGCGTACGCGGAAAAGGCCGTGGCGAACGCCGTCCTTTTCGTACCTGTATACCGTGCCAAGCTCCGCATACCGCACCGGCAAGTCGCGGTATGACCGCTTCTTGAACTGGTAGCACTGGATGTGGAACGGACAGTTCATCGGCTTTACGTAGTACTCCTGTATGTACGCATCGTTGCCGTCACCCTCCTGCACCTTCATGCAGGGGAACATGCCGTCCTTGTAGAACGAAAGGTGCCCCGAAGTCTCCCAAAGGCTCGACTTGCCGACATGCGGCGTATATACGATCTCGTAGCCCGCCTCGTAGTGGCGCTTGCGCCAGTAGTCCTCTATTGCCACGCGGATACGTGCACCACGCGGCAGCCAGTGGGCGAGTCCCGGCCCAACCGCATCCGTGATCGTGAAAAGCTCAAGCTCCTTGCCAAGCACGCGGTGATCCCTGCGCTTCGCCTCCTCAAGCCTTGCGAGGTATGCGTCTATCTCCGCCTGATCCTTGCCGACGATCCCGTAGATGCGCTGAAGCATCTTGTTCTTCTCGTCCCCTCGAAAATAGCTTCCGGCTACCTTCATCAGCTTCACCGCACCGATCTGCGCCGAATGCTCCACATGCGGCCCACGGCACATCTCCACGTAGTCGCCAACGGTATAGGTGGAGATCGCCTCGCCGGACGCCTCTACGTCGGCCAGCCGCTCAAGCTTGTATTTCTGCCCGGCGAGCAGCTTCTTGGCCTCCTCTACGGATACATCCTTCTGCACGAAAGGCTCGTCAAGCGCGATAAGCCTGGCGATCTCCTTCTCGATCTTCGGGAAATCCTCAGGCGAGAGCCTGTGCTCCAGATCAAAATCGTAGTAGAACCCATCTTCTGTCGCAGGCCCGATATCAACCTGAACATTGTCAAAAAGATTCATGACCGCACGTGCGGTCAGGTGTGCGGCTGAATGCCGCCGCATCTCGTCGGTAATGGCCATCAATATTACTCCTTCAATTCAATCGGATGCGTATTTTACGCCACCAACACGCAAAATTCAAGTATACGGGATAACAAAACAGGATTTTGGGGCGGATTCGCGCCTTAGGGTCAGAACTCGATCAAGGCGAATGACGATGGCTGCATGCGCAACGTCACGGTTCCATCTTCGTTCGGGAAAAGCAACACTTCCGTGTGTGAACGCACCGTATCGGTAACGTGCGCCCGCAGTTGTCCGAGATGCCGCCCCGCAAGCGCAACACGTACATTTACGTCGCTCGTCACGTTGTTGTCCGACGAATACCGCGCGAGCAGAAGCGCAACCTTCCCGTCCGCCCCCTTTGCCGCCATCGCGTACAGGCCCTTGCCTTCGGGCAACGACACCTTCACCTGCGTACCGAAGTCCTTCATGCGGCTCCATGCATAGATCGCATAGTAGCCCTTGATCGGACGAAGCGCCACGCGGTCGAAGAGCCCGTTGAAGATCGTGCTTACCCGCGCATCATAGTACATGAGCATGTCCACCGGACGGTTCTGGCAGGCGATCATCGTGGCAGCGGAAAACGCCGCACCCCTGATCGAATGTTCGCCGCAGATGCCGTCAATCGAATACACGTAGTCGCCCGACCAGCCCTTTATGCAATTCCACTCGTTCAGTATCGACTCCGCCTTCGCGTATCCATGCCGATCCATGAGAGACCTTATGCGCGAGGCCTTCTCCGCGATCGCATTTGGCTCCACGGAATAGATGTGCCAGCTGAAGAAGTCAAGAGGCACGGAATTGGTCTCGCAGTAGCCGAGAAAGCGATCCGCCCACTTTTCGTCTCCGGCCAGCGCAGGGCCGCCGATCTTCAGTTCCGGGAACTTGGCCTTGAGGTACTTCGCCGCAACGCCGAAGAATTCATCGAACGCCTCCGGCGAACCGGCCCATGTGCGCGGATTCTCCCGCCAGCCCCACCAGCCAAGATCAGGCTCGTTCCATATCTCCCAATAGCGTATGTGGTTGCGATCCTTGTACCGCAGGATGATCCGCTCGCAAATGCGGGCCCACTTCAGGTAATCCTTCGGAGGGTAGATGCCGTACTTCTTCACGCCATGCTCAATCGTCTGGCCAAGCCTGTAGAACACCTCCGTGCCCGCTGCGGTGATCGTGTCGAGATAGGCATCCGTAAAGGCGAAGTCGTAGTTTGAGAGATCGCCTTCATCAGCATCGAAGTTCGGGAACACCGCAGTGATGTCAACGGTATGGGCACCGCCCGGCACACAGTTTATGGAATCGTGCGTACGGGCGAACGGAGTGCGCATCGCCCGATAGTCATCGAAATTCCCGCGCATCTGGTCGTCTGCGGCCTTGTACTTCACGCTCGGCCCGTTGTTGACCGCATGCATATCCTTGACAGAGCCCAACGCCACGCCCGGATCCACCTGCACCTTGAATTCCTCAAGTCCAGCCGCAACGCATACGCCTGCGAAAAGGCCACAAAGCGCGAACGCCGCCCGACATTTCATTCCCATTGCATCCATTCCAGTTTTCCTTTCCCGCGCATTATATCACCATCGCGCCGATTTCGAAACTGGCAACCTATTGCCGACCGAACAAAAGGAACTCCACAAGATCCTTGTCGGCAAAGGCTTTCTTGTATTCATGGCCAATAGACTCGAAACTGTGGAACGATGCGCAAGCCGCCCAATCTGGAAAGGTGGAAACGTAATCGCGAAACTTAAGAAAGCGGTCGTAGCGGTTCTCTCCCTGTGATTGCGCTTCGGCGGTCGCATCCAGCGCGGTGTATGGCCGTTTTAGAACATCCTTTTTGCCGCAGGCATTCCATTGCCTGCGGGACGACAGGTTTTCGAGAACCGCCGCAGACGAAAGCGATGCCGAATAGCGTGGGCGGTCCTTCAACCCGTAAAGCCATGTGATACCGTCATCAAGCCTAAGCCAGGTTGAAGGCGCCATCGGCGCATAGTCTATGGCGACCCCATCTCGCACAACGCCCTTGCCGACGGCTACATAACGGCCAGTGAACTGCCCTCCGGCAGAAAAGCCCGTAAGCACAACGCGCTTTAGATTAGGATATCGTGTACGGTCAGCCAGAAGCGCAAAGATGCGGTCAATGACGTCAAACGAACTGAACGTGGAGTTGTTCGCATCGCCGCCGCCGCGCCAGTCGTCACTCGGCGAGACAAAGTCGTCTTTCCCCTGAGAATCGTTCCAGCGGGCTCGCCCATCATCCCTGCACTTGAATTTCGCCAACGTACGCCGTGTCGGGAATACCGGTGCGACAATGTACGGCATTGGGCCTTGCCCAGACAAACGCAGCATTGCCGCCCTATGGAATGTAGGGGCTTCTGCCGGCAGATCCACTCCATCGCCCCAGCCATGGACGATCACCACCGCAGTCTTCGCCGCGCCCCCTTTCTCCACTGGTTGCGTAGAGAAGTAGTGTACGGCCGCCGGCATATCCGAAACCACATAGTCTGAAAACACTTCGCCCATTGGCAAGGCGGCATACAAGGTGCATTCAACCGAAAACACAATCGTCAGCAAAAAGATCTTGAACGGCATGGCAACATCCAACATGGCATTAAGTGTTTTTTTTTTATCACAAGATGGTTTTTATGCAACATTTGTCACGAATGATATCATCATTTCACCTTTGGCGCAAGTGGGAAGCTGCACAATCTCTGGGGGATAGGCTGGGCCTTCGCGATAGAGATCTGTCTTGACATTCTGCAACTTTTTGTAAAGCGCAGAACCATAGACGATACGAAGGGCATCCTTAAGGGACACACCTTCCTCATCCATCACGCGGGCGCTCAAATCGGCTGTCGCATCTTCAAGAATATACTTCTGTGCAATCGACGTAAATCATCTCCATGTAGCAAAGGCATATAATAGTCTTCCTACACTTCAACTCCCTTATGGGATAGATTGCTCATGTCCTGTTCGCGACAATAGAGATCACAAAGCTCGGCTGGGCTGAACCACCAATACTTAGAGGTCTCGTCGCAAAGCTCTTCATACGTCTTTGAAGCATAAAACTTCTTCATCAAAGAGACAGGATCTTCTCCTCTCGCCTTGGAAAGCAGATCGACCACTTGGGCAATCTTCGACGGCAGAATAAGATGCAACGTCGCCTGATCAAAAGATTCTCGGATATTCATCTCGATACCTCCAGACACGTTACGTACCTCAAAGACGAAAGGGCCATCTCCGTATGGAAAAGATACTGATCGGCAAGACGATACCCCTTCATCTTTTTCATTGCCTCCTGCTCATCATAGAACCCACCTTCATAAAGCGACAAGACAGTATAGACACGATCATTCGCCACAGGCCCAATCACAATGTCAAAATCATGCTCAACATTGCAATGGAGCCTATTCGCGGCAACAAACCGCAACCATTCAACACAGACACCATCGAACCGCTTCACCTTGAAATCAACGGCAGAAGCTTCGTCGAACTCGTAGACGGAAACATATCCACAACCGTCTTTTTTGAAATGCGTCAACCGATTGCGAACCCAACGTCTCGCCTGTTCAGAGTCTGTTGTCGCATAAAAGCCTGTTCCAAAATCCAGTGGACGATAAAGTTCCCTCGGCTTGATCCGAGGAATTTCGACACGTTCCAATGCTCCGTGGTACAGTCTCATGCCGCGACTCCACGGACTCTGAGATAGTCTTCCATGTCGGCAAGAAGCCATTCTCGTCCCTGCGTGTGAAGCACATCATAGCCCTCATCAAGATAACTTACCAATCCGCAGGAGTCAAAAAGCCTAAATGCATCAGAACCAGACATCCCCTTTGCATTGGCAAAGGACTCAATGCAAAACGAAACGAACTCAGCAACTATGGATCTCTCGCTCATGGCACGAATGATTTTCAGACTCTACGTTAACCACAATCCTTTTTGTTGCATAGTATATCAAAAAAGCTCTTGGAAGTTTCAACTGGAGACAAGCGTTCCAAAAGCCAAACACAGCCGCTAATTCGCGGCGGCGCTACGGAACTCCACCCTGCGGAGGAACCGTATCTGGAGATACGTGAAGCCTATGAGCGCGACTCCGAGAAACCATGCCATCGTCGTCGCGGTGGAGAACCTGAGGTTGTTGTACGCCTCTTTCCATATCGCCAGGGAAAGCACGTTCGTGGCATCTCCCGGCCCGCCGAAGGTCAGCAGGAATATCGACCCCATCCCCTGGAATGCGGCAATGAACGCGCCCACGAAGTTGATCACCATGAGCGGCATGAGCTGGGGAAACGTTATGTGGCGAAACCGCGCAAATATCCCTGCGCCGTCTATCGCCGCCGCCTCGTAGTAGTCGGGCGGCAGGCTTCCGAGGGCCGCGATATATATCAGCGAAGCCATTCCGGCCCCAGCCCAAACCCCAGGCAGGATGCAGCACGTCATGGCCCACGCCGGGTCCAAGAGCCACGACTGCCTCGGGATGCCGAATATCGCAAGCATCTGGTTCAACATGCCGCCCTCCGTAGGGTCGAACATCATCTTCCACAACAGCGTAATCACAAGCGCACTCGTGAGATGCGGGAGGAAATACACCATCCTGAAGAACACACGTCCCTTCGGTATCTCGGCAAGGAGTATGGCAAGCAGCACTGGCGTGGTGAATCCGAACACGATCGTCAGGACGACGTACCACAAGGTACGGCCCCACGCCTTCCAGAAACCGGGATCGGATGCGACCCGTATGAAATTGTCGAGACCCACCCAACAGACGTCCCCTACGATCTTGTAGTCCTGAAACGCCATCATGGCGCCCTTGATCAGGGGATAGTAGCTCCACACCGCAACGCTCGCAATCGCAGGCGCAAGGAACATCCATGGAAGGATTGGACGCGAAGTGCGCGACGAGCCGACATCCACGCGCTTCGGACGGCGTCTACGCATCGTGAGCCACAACCCAACGGCAACCAATGCACAGCAGAGGATCGCGCCAAGCACCACCCTCGCGATCGGACGCCTCTCGTCCATTCGCGAACGGTCCGCATCGAACATCAGGCCTCGGTTGGCCTCTCTCGTAATCGAAGCCAATGCTTCCGCAC
>CAVJWR010000014.1:0-18049 GCA_963653155.1 Limosilactobacillus gorillae | reverse complement strand
GTCAAGTTCCTTGCCAGAATCGCTGAGAAGCAATCCAAGGAATCGACGGCTGACGATGTCGCTTGCCGCCTGCCAGAAGCCCACGTAAGGTTCGGTGACCTTCCGTATCCGCCCCGCCTCAAGATCCTCGTACATTTTCCTTATGCCTGAAGGTATCTCGTCAATGAGCCGCTCAAGCCCAAGCCGCTTCAGGTCGGATGGCATACACCAACGGGCACGGCCTTCACGGGCATTGACGCGAACCTGCTCATCGTACACCTCATTCGAGGCGAGCGCCATGAGCGCCTGCCACACCTTGTCGCGCTCTTCCTTGGGACGGTGCGCGACGCTTTCCGTCATCGCATAGAAATGCTTGTGCGCCTGAAGCACGGGCCTGAGCGTACTGTCGGCAGCAGGGAACGGCATCAGCCCGACAAGATCCGCCGGGAAATTGAGGTGTTCCGTAAGGTAGGCGACAAGATCCTCTCCACCGAAAACGCACACTATGCTGCCTTCAACGAACATTCTGGCGATGTCGCTCGACACCGACAGCACCGGCAACCCGCGCACAAGTTCCTGCCTTACGAGCCGCTGAAGGAAGCTTGCCGCACGAAGACATTCCGGCGAGTCAAAGCAAGCCTCCCACTCGCCATCCTGATTGCCCGATTCCGATACCTTCTTCCGAACGACATCGCCACCTGCGGCACCTACCCACGGGAGATAGCCCCATGGCCTGTTCTCGATCGCAAGCGGACGCCGCCCCGGCTTCACAAGGCGTTTGCACCAACGTTCGAAATCATCCCATGTCGCGGGCGGCGTTTCCGGGTCAAGCCCTGCATCCCTTACGATATCCTTGCGGTACACAAGCCCGTAGTACGCCATTCCGGGCGTAGGCACCGCATATATGTGGCCGTCCTTGCTCGCCACATCGCGCCAAAGCGGTGGCGAATCCTTCCAGCCATCCCAATTCCCGTCAATCCATTCGTCAAGCGGATACGCAAAGCCCTGGTCGATGTCGTGCCGCAGTATGTGGAACCATGCCTTGTATACGTCTGGTGCGCTACCCCCGGCCAATGCAAGCATGAACTGTGCCCGTCCGCCGCCACCAGGCAGGATAAGCCCACCCCACTGCTTCGGATGGATATCCGGATGGGTCTTTTCGAATGCCCGCAAGGCCTTGGTGGCAGGATCCTCCGGGTGGTTTGGCCTGTAACACATGAAGAACGTCACATCCGTCGCGAATGCCGCCGCAACAGACAATACGCAAGCAAGCGCCACAGCTATCTTTCCGCAAGCCATTTCAGCCACCAACGCAGAACGTCCCGGTCTCGCCATGCGCGAGTCTATCCATGAATGCCGCAAACGGAGCGTTTTTCGCGGTGGCCATAAAGTCGATCTCCATGGCCTTGCGGTCAAGCTCGCGGCACACGTACCCATACGCAAAGAACTCCAGCGTCCGCCCCATCGCCCTACAGCTCATTACGAAATCCGTTATCGCCATCCTCGCCACATCCACGACGACGTAGCATACGAGCCCCAATTTTCCGAACCTGTCGTTCAGACGGAACACATACACGCGCTTGCCTGCATCATCCAGAAGCCGACGGAAGTCATCCTCGTTTCGCCTGATCGTCGTTGCGTTGAACTGGTTCGTCTTGCCAGCCATTTGCGCAAGGCGCGGGATATCCCCCTCTGTCGCAAGCGATGGCGAGGCCTTGAGTCCAAGGGTCTTGAGGTAGTCGGCCTTCGAAAACTCCATCCGCGCCGGATCAAGCTGCGTCAGATTCGCCGGACGCATTGCGCGAATACGGTCTTCGTCTGTCTTGCCCATGTCCGCAAAATACGTCTTCCCCAGATGTTCGGCGAGTCCGGCCATGCCCTGCGCACACCAGCGTTCCATGTCCTCAACGACCATCACTTCCGGGAGGTGTGCCCGCATCTGCGCCCGCTCATGGGAATTGTCGTCCACAAAGACAAAGCTGTCCCTTCCAACGTTGAGGGCTTTCGCCGCCGCAAGCAGGTTGCCGGGCTTAGGTTCCCAGCTTACGCCAATGAAGGAGAAGTCGCCAAGCGAAAGCGGCATGTCGTTCCGGGCGAACACGCGCTCTATCGGCGATCTGCCGCCCGATGCCGGATCGTTCTTGCTGAGAAGCGCTAGCATCACGCCCTTGGAGCGAAGCGCAAGCAGCCCCTTCTGGAATCCGACGTGCGGCACAACGGAATCCGGGCCGTCTTCACTCACGATGCCGCTCCACAACGTATTGTCGGCATCAACGGCAAGGACTTTCGCCGGACGGATCGGGATCCGGAAGTAGAAATCCTGAAATGTCTTAAGCCGTTCCACATCGGATATCGGTATCTTCGCACCCCAACGGGCCTCAAGCTCCATCACGAGGTTGAAGTGCCTTATGGAATCCCAATCGCCATGCTCCGGATTCAGCCCGAGAGCATCAATGGATTCCCGGAACTCCCTTTCCGTTATGGCCGTCAAGCCTCCACCACTCCCTTCCTGATGTCGCCAAGCGTCGTGGCCGCCGCGCCCGCGCTAAGCCCCGCCCCGAATCCGGCAAAAAGCACCCGCCCGCAGGATTCGGCAAGCCCATCCAACGCTGGCGCACTCCAATCCGCCAACGAGAGGGATGCCGAGCACGATCCCGTGTTTGCGTACTTTTCTCCGCTGCCGACAAGGGTGTCCCGGAGGCCAAGCGCCTCCGCGAGCTGCCGAACCATGTACATGTTCGCCTGATGCGGAATGAAGATTGGACGATGCCCTGCAAGTATCTCTGATTTGGCGATGAACGATGTGAGAAAGCGTCGCACAGGCCCGGCGACAAAACGGAACACACCGAAACCGTCCATGCGTATGCTGTCGCGACATACGAGCGCGTCCGAACCGCCGCCATCGGTATGAAAGCCGAACTCCCACGAATTCTCGCCGGGCGCAAGCAGCGTGGCCGTGGCTCCATCCCCCATTACGGCAAGCGTCGCATAATCCGTCCCGTCAATCCATATACTTTGTACATCGCCATCGACGAGCAATATCTTCTTGCCTGTCAGCCTGACGAGTTGGGTCGCCGAGAGAAGCCCATATATCCAGCCGCTGCATGCCATCGACAGATCGTAGGCAATTGTATCCGTGCCAAGGCCAAGTGCATGCTGCAGGCGGGCAGAAATGGCCGGGAAACGGTCTCGCCCAGAAAAGCTCACGGACACTACGCCACCGATTAGGCTTACATCGACGCCATCGATGGCACGTTGGGCAGCCGGCAACATGAAGTCGAAGACATCCTGCTCTTCGCGCGCGACGCGGCGCGTGGGATATCCTGTGGCGCGGACTATGCTCTCGGCCTTTTCCGCACCGACAAGCGGCGTAAGCTCGGCAAGGCTATCCACCTTCCTGAACGGCACACAGCCAAATATGGCCTCGATGTCTACATTGTCAATTTTCATGGGAGACGGTCTTAACTGTTACCTCGTAGCCATACCATGCATTGCGGAAATAGATGGAGCCGTCTGGCAGGAGTTGCCGGATCGAGTGCAACTCACCGTCACCAGCATCAATGACCTGCCTACGCTTGCCGTCCGCCATCTCATTGACGCGAAACCCCTTACCGACCGAACGAGAAAGCACGTCCGTAGGCAAAAGCACAAGCGACATGTCGAAAATGACGTATTCGGGATCAAGGGCGGATGGCACCTGTGGCGCACGTTCCCAACGCAGGGTATGCGGTCTCTCAATGGTAAGTGTCGCAAGCCGCATATGCGGCGCGAGCAGAACGGCAGTGAACTTTTCGCCGTTGCCCTTCAAGACGCATTCGGCGACAAATGGCTCGTCCTTCCATGCACCTTCAATCATCTGCACTTCAGTTCCGCGCACGTTCGCAAGGAGCGCTTCCACCAACGCGACATTGCGCGGCTCCTCGCGCACCACCGTCGTGCGACAACCGCACACGAGCGCAAACGCCACCCCGATGCAAAGAAGCGAAAAGCCCCTCACTTTCACCTCCGTTTTCTGACCGCCTCGCGGCAAACAAGGAGAGACAGCAAGATGAACACGAGCGAGGCAATGCGATGGGCCCAGAGCAGGAACAGCTGCCCGTCGCTACCGAACACGTGCATCATCGGCATCACAGCAGTGAACACGACGCCGGCGGCGCAAATGAGCCATAGCGTCCACAATGTTGCCACAATCGGAGTGCGAACCCTTTCCCCGTGCCGCAAAAGCGCCATCGCCGCCACGGTACCGGCAAGGACGCCGCCGGCGACCATGTGAAGCATTAGCCACCACCACGTCATGCCGCCGAGACACCAACCCGTGATTCCGGACGCGGCAAGATATAGGGTTGCCGCCACGAATCCGGCATCGACGAGCCACTTGAACGCAGTCCACAGGAAATTAGTCGTGGAAGATGCCACCTTGTCTGCGGCACGATTGATCGCAAATGCCGCAGCCGCAACCGCAAACATGCAGAGCAATGCAAAGATAGCCCACAGCACCACCTTGAAAATGGGCCGTCCAAGGAACGAAAGGTTGAATGCCGAGAAATATACCGGAGACTCGTATCCCTTGAAGAAGTCGCTCTTCACATCATGGCAAGCCGCGCACCTATCCGGATCGGCACCACGCGCCGCCCGTGCCGGACGCACATCATGCGCAAAAGCCCAGTACACGTAGTTGGAGCCGTCCACAGTGGCGCGTCTGCAAAGCTCGACCACACCTTCGTCGTTCTTGTGGACAAACGGTTCCTCAATGAACGGAACGTCCGTCTCCCAATGGGCCTTGCCGTATATGCCAACCCTGTTCGCCCGCATCGTGCGCACCTGCACAGTTCCAGAGGAAGGATCGCTTCCAGAATGGCACACCGTGCAGGAAAGCTTCTCGAAATGGACAAGCGGGATTCCCACATGGGTTGGCTTTGGTCCGGCTCCGCCCTTCTCAATATGGCAGGATGCGCAGCTTTTCGTCTTCATCCTGTGATCCATGCCGTTCTGGTGGCAGTCGATGCAACGCATTCCGCGCTGAAGGTGCACGTCGCCAGCGATCTTGTGGGACGGCTCCCCGACAACCGCCGCCACATGGCATGCAAGGCAGTTTTCGTTCTTGGGCTTCCCCACGCGGAACGTGCAACGGCCCTTGTCGTCGAACTTCGCCGGATTGTACACCATTTTCTGCGGGACCTTGAACAGGTGATCGTCCTTGTTCTCGACAATGAACGGATCCCAGGACGCGTCCAGCCTCGCGTTCATCCCTTCAACCCTTGCGTAATCGGCGGCGGCCATTGCGGCTCCACCCCAATTTTCGCGCATCGTCTGCTTGGCCCATTCGCTCACGTCATAGTCGTTCTGTGAATGGCAGGCGAGACAGTTCATCTCAAGCGGCCCAGTGACGAACCAACGCTGATGGTCTCCCGCAGCTTCCGCCATTGCCTCTTCGCTTGCCCCGATCCCACCGCCAGGGAATGCGTAGCCAAAGTTCCGCACCCACTCCCAGGCGGAAAGCCCGCCCTTGTCGGACAGCGACACTGTGCGGCAGACGCCATTAGTGGAGCACAGGAACCATGGCTCGCGATTTACCTTGTTAACGACGTCATTTGTGCCACCAGTGCGGAAATGCGAACCTCCCGGCATCTTATCGACCTCGTGGCACTGTCCGCACGTCTTCTCCTGGGATATCGGAGCCGGAAGGCGCGTACCAGCTGAGACCGTATCGCCATTCCGGTCAACGGGCACAAAACGATGCACCGGAACCGTCCGACCGCCATTGAAATCGCTGGCCATCACCACGGCGCCAGCCAGCGCCGCAAGCGTCAGAGCCACGAATTTTACGTTTTTGCCCATATGCAACCCTTAACCCATTTCCTATAAGCTAAAATAAAACCTATGACCGATTCCCTACTTGAAGTCGTTCTTGAAGTCCGTAACCGACTTGCGCGAACGCGCTTTCATGAACATCCTGATTGGTGCGCCCTCAAGACCGAAACGCGCCCGGATCGCCTTCTCGATGTAGGACTTGTAGGCCGGCACGACCAACTTTGGATCGTTCACGAAAAGGCGTATGGTAAGGGGATCGGTGCCGACCTGCAACCCATAGTACACCTTCAGCCGCTTCCCGTTGCGCATCGGGGCGAGAGTCTTTTTCGTCGCGACCTCTATCGTGCGATTCAGGATGCCTGTGGGCATCTGGGTGCGGACACTTGAAGCAACGGCATCAATGGCATCAACTGTCCGGCGGATGTTGTAGCCCGACTTCGCGGAACAGTACACTATCGGCGCGAACGACAGGAACGGCATCATCTGGCGTATCACATTGGTCGCCTCGGCCTCGACAATCCCCTTCTCCTGCGCGAGATCCCACTTGTTCATCAGTATCACGCAAGCCTTCTGCGCATCGATGATCTTGCCCGCTATGCGCATGTCCTGACGCGTGGGGCCGATCTCCGACTCCATCGTTAACAAGACGACATCCGCCTCCTCTATGGCCTTCTCGCTGCGAAAGAGGGAAAAGTTGTCGACGCTCGTCTTTGACATCTGCGTGTGGCTCTTGATGCCTGCGGTATCGACAAGCGTGTAGTGGCGGGCCGTAGGTCCCTCTCCGATCGTGAACGGAACGTCAACGGCATCGCGCGTCGTTCCCGGAATGTCGGATACTATCACGCGCTCCGCATTGAGCAAACGGTTTATGTACGAACTCTTGCCGGCGTTGGGCCTTCCGACTATAGCCACGCGCAATGGCTTCGCGATCGTAGACTCTTCCTGCGGCGGAAGTGCGCCGACGATGCGCTCAACGAGGGAAGACATTCCGCGCCCATGCTCTGCCGATACCGGAAACACCTCCATTCCGAACCGCGCGAAATCGTCCGCCTTGTCATCATCCTCTGGCCGATCGCACTTGTTGGCGGCGATTACGGTGGGGCACCCAGACTCGCGCACCCGCTTCAGCACCTCCTCGTCAAGCGGGGTGATGCCGCTCCGCACATCGACCACCACCACGCAAAGGTCGGAATCGCCGACAGCAAGCGCCGCCTGCGCACGCGTCTCCTCCGCAAGTGGATCCTGCGAACCGGGGGTCTTGTCGAACGCGATGCCGCCGGTATCCACAAGCATGAACCGCTTGCCGAGCACGGTCACTTCACGGGCCACGCGATCCCGCGTGACGCCAGGCTGGTCAAACACGATGGCGATGCGCTCACGCGCAATGCGGTTGAAGAGTGCAGACTTGCCGACATTGGGCCGGCCAACTATTGAAACTGTCGCCATAAGACACTACCAGACTATTTCCGAGGCCTTGAACACCGGGCCATTTACGCAGCAACGCGCATTCCATTCCTCACCGTTCGGACGCCTCAGTCTCTGAACGCAGGCAAAGCACGCGCCAACCCCACAGACCATATGGCGATCCATGGATATCCAGCCTTTCGTCCCCGTCGACAGCGCACGCTCCGCGACTGCCTTCAGCAGACCATCAGGGCCGCAGGTGAACAGCTCAAATCCCTTTCCTTCCCTGCGCAACTCGACAAGAGCCTCGTCAAGCGGCCCAGTGACGAACCCCTTTGCGCCCTCTGAGCCGTCATTCGTGGCCGCACGGACATCCACGCCGAGAGCGCGAAAGGCATCCAGTTCCAAAAGGTCTGCCTTCGTCCTACCACCCACAAAAAGGATTGGACGCTCCACCTGACCGTCGGAAATCATGCGCTTCGCAAGAAAATAGAGGGGCGCAACGCCATAGCCGCCACCGACAAGAAGCGGCACTCCTTCGCATTTTACGGGGAATCCTGTTCCGAGAGGCCCAATGACCTCCAGTTCGGAACCCTCTGCCGCCTTTGACAGGGCCTCCGTGCCGCGCCCAACCACCTTGTACAGCACAGTCACGCGCCCTCCGCTTCCGTCATCGTGGCGAGGCTCGGCATCGAATACGGAGAACGGACGCCTCAACGCCGATGCCTCAAGCCCCGGCACCTTGACGTGCACAAACTGCCCAGGAGAAACCGCCTCCGCTATGCGAGGCGCGTCAAGCACCAGCATCCTGTATCCCGGCGCAGCATCCCTATGCAAGGCTATTGTGCATTTTTCGTTAGTGGCCATCACCCTCTCCAAATAAGATTAGTGGCAATTATATCACATATGCATGTATACTGCATTAACCGATTGCCATATGGCAGATTTTGAAAAGTGTGCTTTTTGTAGCAAGGTCGATGCCAAAACCAGTCTTTGCTATCATAGCTACAAACATTTTAACAATCGAAAGATCTTTGCATGTATACTGAAAGAATTGCACGTCCATTTTCGTCAACTGGCTAAATCGGTGGCGCAACAATTCTGCTATAATAAACGCCATTCAAGATGAAAGACATATCATCAGAGGAAAAATCTTCGGCGGCCACGCTCTCGGACATGGAGATATTCATCTTCCCGGAACTGATGTTTTCTCTTGTCCTTGCCAACATGCTATCCCCACGCATATGGGCATGGCGCGATCTCGAATGGTTTGACGGCATTAGGGAGATGAGGCCAAAGAAGCGTCTGCAGCGTCTTCGCCAGCACATCATGGACAACTACACGTTCAATCTCGACCTTGAGACGTGGGGTCTCACCACGCAGCAACGTGAACTTGAACGCTTCGCCAGTTTCATCCCGCCGGACAAGATCGCCGAGTCCAACGCCCTCTTCGGATACCATGGCGACTCATACTACTACGACATAGACATCAGAAGACACTTTGGACTGGACAAATACAGCGGTGACACGATCCCCTACTGGAAGACCGAAACAGTAGAGGCAATGGACGCATTTCGGCGCAAGCCCGGCCATTCCGTCGGCGCCGGCGAGTGCGTATCGCTCGCAGGGCTATACGCCGCAGCGGCATTCGTCGTGTGCGGTCTGCCGTTAGAGAGCATCTACCTGATGGCCACGCCCCTGCATTCCCAGAACTTCCTTGATGTGGATACCGGGATACTCACGAACAACCGCCGCCTCGTGACCAAGGCGATGTGGGCCAACGGCACCGTCATATCCAAGCAGGCCCGCCGGGCACTTGAACATGAACGGGTGACGATCGTCTCTCACGTAAGCGGATACATGCACCTGCTGTACCCAGAGGCGACGATAGATCCAGCGGCATACGAACATTTCTCGCAAAGGCTTAGGGGTTTCCTCGTGCCATCGGAAGATGCCGTGGACAAGTCGATTGTCTCGCCGCGCCTTCCCGACCCTTCACACGTCAAGTTCTTGCGAAATGAAGCTCCTCTATCCCTCAATCCAGACATGGGATACGGAGAAATCGCCGAAAGGCTCGAAGCCTTGCGTGGTTCAAACCGTGCTGCCGCGCTTGCGCCGTACGCGGGGCACGAACTCGGCAAGACCGAGTCAGGTCCGTTCATCAATGCCGCGCTGAAGCGATGCCCGGTATCGAAACAGGCCCTCGGCGGCAATGGCCCAATGAAGCCCAATGCACAAGACGTGCTTGAACGGATCGGACGGCTTGGATCGGAATCCATCTATGATGGCCCGTCCCGCGTGGCACAGCCTGACGAAGTGTGGAACTTCGGCACTGGCGACGGACTCGAAAAGTGCATCCTTGCCGCAAATGCCCTCGGCGGCACCGAAATACGCGTGGACGGTACCACCGCAACGCTATTCGATGGAGAAAGGGCAATCTGCTCCTACCCCACCGCCAAGTCGCCTCGCGACAAGATCTTGTCCCTCAAAATTGACTGACGGCGGCAAGCCTCACTGCGAGACAAAGCGCTCAAGATCCGGCTTCTGCATGAACCCGACGGACTGTGCCGCCACCTTGCCGTCCTTGAACAGGAAAAGCGCGGGGATGCTGTTTATTCCATACTTGGCGGCAAGGTCGGAGGCTTCATCAACGTTCACCTTGCATACCTTGAGCGTTTCGGCCTTCTCCTTGGCCACTTCCGCAACGATTGGGCCGAGCATGCGGCAAGGTCCACACCATGGTGCCCAGAAATCAACGAGAACCGGCTTGTCGGACTTCAGTACTTCCGCCTCAAAGTTTGCGGATGTCAATTCAATCTCCATGTTCTTCTTCTCCTTGTTTTGTTTTTTGACTGTCACACTCGCGCCCTTCTCGTCTGCCGCCACTGGGCCGGGCTTCGCATCTCCAGCGACCGCTTTGGTCCATGGTGCGGCAAGCATCCATGCCCCAAAAAGAATGAGAAGTCCGCCGCAGATGGGATTTATGATGTTATATCGGCTTTTAATGAACCCAAACGCGGCCCTGAATCGCTCAAGCATAACCGCCGAGACCACAAACGGCACGCCAAGCCCAAGCGAGTATGCGAGAAGCAGCACCGCCCCGCGAACCGCACCGCCCTCCGATGCGGCCTGCATAAGCGCCGCGCCAAGGAACGCCCCGACACACGGCGTGAGGCTGACGGAATATATCAGGCCAAAGACAAACGCAGAAAAGACGCTTGTCGGTGTGCGCCCGCTTCCCATCCCAGAAAACGGAAGACGGAACAATCCGAGATATCCAAGGCCAAACAGTACGACCGCCAATCCACAAACGACATTCACCGCCGTGCGGTGTGCGGCAAGCGCCGAGCCGAGAGAACCTGCGAACACACCAAGCGCGACAAACACAGCCGTAAAACCGAGCGTAAACGCCAACGCCCGCGCGAAGGCCACGCCCTTTCCTCCCTCTCCCGCAGAGAAATACGCTACATAAACGGGTAGCATGGGAAGCATGCATGGGGACACAAAGGATATAAACCCTTCAAGAAACGTCTGTAGAACCTTCATGAGCCACCTCCTTACTTTTTCGGAATCAAGACAACCCTGAAACGTCGCGCATTATATCAAAGCGACAATGCATTTCAACCGATTCATGTTGTAATTACAACTATGAAAAAATAATTTTGAGACTATCACTCAGTTCACTATTTTGGCATAATGTCTGCCGTTTCAAGACACGAGGATTCCGAGAGTTTGTGACGGAAATGGATAAGAAACGAAAAAGGCGCGACAAATCACGAGGTCTGAAGATGGTCAAAATGGTGGGTGATACTGGACTCGAACCAGTGACCCCTACCGTGTGAATTCCCATATTTAGCCGTAAAAGCCCCGTATTTAGCCATAAAACAAGGAAAATTGTCTATTTTGCCCTTCGTGTACGTACCTTTGTACGCCAAAGCCATTGACTTGGTGGCATTTTCGTGCCAAGGACTGGCACAACCTGACACGAAAGGACACGAAGACATGGGAATAAGGCTCATACCATACAAAGGCGGCTATCGGCCATACTGGTATGCCGAATACAGGGAAAACGGAAGACGGCGGCAAATACGCCTTTCCGAAAGGGTCATGGGGACACCGCCGAAAAGCCTCTCCATCAGGGAAGAGGGCGACACCCCGTACGAAAGGAGCAAGGCACGGGCAGAGGCCGAGTTCGAGACCTTCGAGGCCGAACGCAGGCGGAAGTGCGACCGCGAGCGGCTTATGGAGGAGCTGGTCGCCGCCAAGACAGGCGAGAGGGCCGTATTCCACAGGCTGGAAGATCTAGGCAGGCTCTGGAACGAACTGCCGAGGGAGGTGCCTCTGGGCGAACTGAGGATGGAGGGCTATCTCCGCGTGGCCAAACAGTTCGCCGACTTCTGCGGACACAGATACCTCTACGAGGTGAAGGCCTCGGACGTCAAGGGCTTCGGGGACTGGCTCCGCGAACGGGGATACGCATGGACGACGATCAAGGGCAGGATGTCGTTCCTTTCGGGGGCGTTCAACAGGTTCAACCAGGGAGGGACGAACCCGTTTCGGCAGGTTATCAGGAGGAGGAACGACGCTGAATCCAAGACCATCCACCGGAACCCGCTTACCAATGAGCAGATCGAGGCACTGCGGGATGAGGCCCGTGGCGACGAGCTCCTGTATCCGCTCGTGGAGTGCGGACTCGCGACCGGGGCCCGCCTCTATGACATCGCCCACATGCGGAAGGACAACATCGACTTCCGCGAGGGGTTCGTGACCTATGTTGCCTCAAAGACGGGGACACGCTGCGAGATACCGCTCTTTGACGAATTCCGGCGGGTATGCGAGTGCATCGTCAACTCGTCCGACCCGGATGAGCCGTACCTGTTCCCTGAAGCGGCCCATCTCTACGACACGAACCGAACGGGACTGTCCTACCGTGGCAAACGCCTGTTCGCCAAGGCCCTATTCAAGGACGTCGGCGAGAAGCCGGAGCCTACGGACGTCATCGACGGGAAGCCACGGGAACGGCGGACGGCTGCGGAAGTCCATTCGCTCATCGACCAACGGCACTACAAGCCCTCAAAGGCGGAGCGGATGAAGGACATCTATGAAATGTATGTTGTCCAGGGCAAGCCCTATCGGCAGATTGAAGCCGAAACGAGGCTACCCCGCTCGTCGATAGCCGACTACATGCGGGAAATCGAGAGGCTGACGGGCGATGGGCTCGTTCGGTTCGACATTAGCCGTGGGCACATCGTGGAGAAGCTGGAGCACACCCGCGTACGCCGTTCGGAGACAAGCCGTGCGGTCTCGGTCTACGGCTGGGCCAGCCTTAGGGCCACCTTCTGCCGTCTCGCCATCGAGCGAGGCGTCGACGAGAAGATGATCATGCTTGCGGCCGGACACAGCAACTTCAGGACCACGATGACATACTACGACAATCCGACCCGTACGCACCAGCGGGAGCTCATGAAAGCCAGAATGGCGGCGACCGCCATAGGCCGCAAGGCGGAGCCAACCCCACTTGCGGAAAGCATTCATGGCCTTGTGGACAGGCTTCCCCCCGAACTGCAGAAGGCCCTGGAGGCCAACCTGAGGGCCGTGCTGGGCGACGGCGGGGAAGGCACTGTGCAGCTTCCCGTCACCGCATAGCCAAGGCGGGGATTACCTTCCGTCCGCCGAACGAGTCCGCCGAAGCCGGTACTCTTCGCGACGGGCGGCGTTCCTCTCCGCACGGCGGGCGAGGGCTTCCGCCGACGGCTGGCGGCGACCGTCCGCCAACTCGTAAAGCGACTCTTCACGGATGAGACGCGAACCCGTGACGCATACGACATCGAGAAGGCCGTCGTCGATTGCCCTTCTGATCTTGGCGTAGCTCCAACCGAGAAACCGCCGTCCCTCGGCAATGGTCATGAGCCTCGTATGGTTGGCCCGCTTTGGCGGGGTGTCCCGCCCTTCAAGGATCTCGTCTATCCGCTCCAAGGTCTCCGGTGATGCCGAAAGCAGAGCCGCCATGCGTTCCTGAAATTCCATTGTTCCTTTTCCCCTTTCAAGGTTGTTGTGACGGCAAATGCCAAACGGTAAGCCTGCCGTCGGAACCGATCTTTGGAAAGGGTCTAAAAGGGATCGCGAAAAGGTATAAAAAAGGGATTCTTAAAGAGATGATAAAGGGATTGAAAAAGAGATTGAAAAGGGTTTGTAAAGGGTTTGAAAAAGGGTCGCAAAAGGGTCGCAAAAGGGATTATAAAGGGTTTATAAAGGGATTGAAAAGCCCCCTTTTGAATCCCTTTTTATTCCGATTTCCCATAAGTGTGCGGAATTGCGTATAAACCGCCGTTTTCTGTTCGTTATGGAGAATCGGCAAAAAGGGATGAAAAGAGGGCTTTTGTCCTTGAAAAGGGATTGAAAGGGGACTCTATGATATAGATATAGAGTAAGATATAGATATAGATGTAGAGTAAGAAAGAGAAAGAAAAGGAAAAGAAAAAGAATGATAGCTATCAGTCAGTGATTCCCTATTCCAATTCCCATCGCAACTAACAACCCCAACACACGGAGTGTCGCCGCCACGGATAGCCCGGACAACAGGAAACCAATGCACCCCCCATTGACTTCAAAGCCAACCCTATGATATAATCCGTGGCGGTAAAAGGGAGGATAGGGAAATGGCTACGCTCGCAATGTTCCATGGCATCTTCATCGGCATGAAGCCCGAAAAGAATGTGCGGCACCACCGCCCGCATGTCCATGCGAGATATCAGGGCAAGGAGGCAACGTTCGACATCGAGACCCGCGAAATCATCGCCGGGGCCGATACGTTCCCACGCGACCAAAGGCACATGGTGCAATCCTTCATCGCACTCCACGAGGCGGATCTGCTCGCAAACTGGGAGTCGATCAATTCGGAAAACGGGCGGTATTATCCGATTGTCGGGGGAATCGAGCTGTGAACGTCTTCCAACTGACTTCCATCGAGCTTCTGGACGGGCCGGCCCCGAATGGATCGCGTGAGACGTTCCTTCGCGATCTCGGAGTATTCTCGTCCGTAGGGAATGCCGAGGGCATGATGCGTCGGTACGCGAAATCCAACTATGCTCTCCCGTGGGCGTTCGAGCTGAGGGAACGCATACTCGACGACCTCGCCCCCCATGGGCATTTCGGCACGGTAAGCGAATTCCGTTCTGTTCGCACCTACTTCTCGGATGGGACGCTCAATGCCGAAAACGACTGCGACGACACCGGAGAGAAGCGGTGGCGTGGACGGGACGCCGCGACAATCCGCTTCAGGCCTGGCGATTTCGTGAGCGTGTGGGCTGGCGGAACCGTCTACCCCGCACTTGTCGGTGAAGTTCCCGAAACGCCGGAGAGCATCGGAGAGGGATGCAACGGATGGGATGCCGATGACGACTGCTATCTCGTCTACACGCCCGACAAGGGCCATGCCCATCCATTTACGCCCTACGTGTTCCCGCTCGTCGGTTCGCTGCCGGATGAGGTGCGTGAGAGGATTGAGGCGGAACGCGACGCCGAGGCCTGACCGCAGGACAGCCGTAGACCCCTCCAGAATGCCCCAGGAACGCTCCGCACAGTTGGGACGATACATTTATCGTCTTGGGCGTCCGAAGCGATTGTAGGCCCATTCTGCGTGGGCTATGGGATTTAAGGCGAAAGCAGCAAGGGAGAATGACAATGGAAAAGGCAGAAACGGCAGGAAAGAGGCCGAAGGGTGAGGTCTACGGGACTGATCCGTATCACGACATGGCACGGGAGGATGTAGCGGGGACAGTGACAACCCACTCGGCCAAGCCCTCGGCGAAAGGCGGATGCGTCGTTGTCCAATGGGTGAAGAAGCCCAAGAATCCCGCGTCAAGCCCATGACTGCCTTGCGGATTCCTTGCCTCCTCCTAAAGCCGCCTGTCTCGCCATCCCGCTCAAAACGCCCCTTCCTTCTCCCCCCGCTGCCTTGGCCCTAGATTCCCCAGCCCACGCAGAATGCCCCTTCCTGCCCTCCGTGGACTTCGGACGATATATTTATCGTCTGGACTGCTCCGAGCGTTCCTGGGGCATTCTAAGGGCATTCTACGCGATTCCACGACGCAAGGGACTCCCGCAACCGCGACTTCACCCGAAATCCGCCCCCTCAAGCCCCGATTCTGACCGCTTCCGCACCGACGCACCCCGCACCCTGCCCACGCCACACGCCATGCGTACGCACACGCACACGTGCACGCGACCCCCTCCCCTTTCCCCCTACAACCCCCTTTAGTAACCCCTCCCCTATACGGTACTGATATACAGTACTACATTTTTACTCACTACGTTAGCCGATAGGCTACAGAACCATAAAACAGTAACTATGCCTTCCTTTTATCGATTCATGGTTTCCGTTGCATTTTACTCACTACGTTCGTAAAATGCAACGGAAACCATGAATCAATCCTACGGAAGAGGAGAGAAAGGAAAAATAAGGAGTATGTTTGTTACACCCTCAAAGAAAGTTACCCCTATAGTCCCCTGGAAAGAAAGCCCCTGTGGAAAGGAAAGAGATGAGAAGGGTTCCTTACCGCCCTTCATTTTCCCGCTGCCTTGACCGGCTTCTTTTCTCTCGCTGATCTTTTCCATGCCGCCTTGGGATTCCTCTCGCAAAGGCCTATCCGGTTTGCTTGACCGTTTTTTGACTATCGGGCATTGAATGGCCCAAGGCACGGTGCCGAGGGCGGAAACATTCAGAACAGGAGATCAGATTATGGCAAAGTGCATGAAGACCAGAAAACAGTTCACGGGAAATTGGAAGGTCGCGAAGATCCGCAAGACGGTAGAGGGGCATACCTGCCACCGGATCAGGGCGGCGAAAGACTTCACCCTCTTCAACGGCGAAGAGGTCAAAAAGGGGACGCTCGGCGGATGGGTGGAAAAGCCGGAAAACATCTCAAGGACGGCCTGGGTGGCGAAAGGAGCCCAGGTTTCGGGCAACGCCCTAATCCTCGACGGTGCGGCAGTCCTGGACGAGGCGGAAGTCGGCGGGGACGCGGTTGTCCTCGGAAACGCCGAAATCTCGGGTCTGGCCAAAGTCCGTGGGAACGCCGTTGTCGCCGACTGCTCGCGAATCGGCGAAGACGCAAGGGTTGGGGACCATTCCGCGATCCGCGACTACGCCACGGTTGGCGGGAGCTCATGGATCCACGGGAACGCGACCATTCGCGGATGTGCCGTAATCTCCGGCACGGCGGAGGTTTGCGGAAACTCGGTAGTCAGCGAAAACAACAGGGTCAAGGCCGGGAAACTGGAAAACGCGGCCTTGACGGAATGGGACTGGGACATCTGAGTCCCGCCATTGCGGGATGGGGCTTATCCGCTCCGTCCCGCATTTTCCCGTTTAACATGATTCCAGATTCAGGGGAGGGGAATGCATGCCGGAGAAGCAGCGTGAATGCCACAGATGCCCGCTAAACGGGACGGGATCGGAAGAGTGCCTTAAGTGCGAATCCGACCAGCAGTACCACTACCCTTTTCGAAGATACGTGAATCCGACGTATGACCCTCCCGCACCGGAAAAGGACGCGGGCGAACGCGTCACGGGATGCGGCGAAGACGACGAGGACAGGTTTCGCAAGGGGCTCTATCTCATCTTCGACCTGCTCCCCATGGAGCTTCTTGCGTTGCAGGGGATCATGCGGGGAAGGAGCATTGACGAGACGGGGAAGGAACTAACGGAACTCATCGAGAGGCAGCATGGACTCATTGCGGCCAATCCGCATGGGAGGGTGACGAGGCATCACGTCTTCCAGCTCAGGAAGTCGATGCTGAGGAAACTTGGCGAAAACTTTTCGGACGCTTTGCTGACTCGCGGACAGAAGAAGGTGCTCGACGCCTCGGAGCCGCCTCCCGATCCGCTCCAGGGAAAATTCGACTTCCAGTTTTTTTGAGGCCCCCCTATTGTCTGCAGCGGGTCGGAGTCTCTTGACCCGGCCGGCGGAGGTCAGCAAAACATACTCGGTAATCTAAAGAATGTCGCGAAAACGGATAGAAAACGGAAGAAACCAGACGAACGCAGAGAACAAGCGGCGTTTCGACGACCTTGCGGCTTCCATTGACCGCGAGATGTCGGATGCTTTCGACGCAGTGGATCGGAAGAGGAAAGCCAGGGCGTCGAAGTCGCTAAGGGCTTTCATCGACACGTACATGCTCGGCTTCGTCCTCGAATCCAAACCGTCGGAAATGACGTACAGGGCGATAGCCGAACTCGAATCCGCCCTTTTGGACAACCGCCCGGTTCAGATCCAGTTGCCGAGGGGAAGCGGAAAGACTACGCTTGCGTCAATAGCGGTCCTCTATCTCCTTTCCACGGCAAGGCGGAAATTCGCGGTCATAGTCAGCCAGAACGCAAGATCGGCAACAAACATTCTTGCGGACATATGGCGGATGGTCATTGAGGATTCCCCCTATAGCCAAGATTTCCCCGAAATGTCGAAGCCGTTCCAGATCTGCAATGGGGCTTACAGGCGGAGGCAGACGTACAGGGGAATGTCCACGGCACTCACGAAGAACGCCACTACCATAGTCTTTCCACGCCTTACGGACGAAGGAGGCGGCGACATTCCGACTTCGGGTGCGGCGATAGCGACGAGGGGAATAGGGAGCGGCATACGCGGCTTGAAGCTGCCGCATCCCACGGGACGTCCCGATTGCGTCCTTCTCGACGACCTCCTTGACGCGAAATCCGCCGCATCGGAAGAGACCAACGAGAAACTGCTCTCCATCATACGAAAGGATATCTTTAACCTTTCAAGCGGCAAGAAGCTCGGCATCTGCATGACCTCCACGCCGCTTTTGCCGGACGACCTTACGGACAGGATAAGGA
>CAVJWR010000013.1:33144-43688 GCA_963653155.1 Limosilactobacillus gorillae | reverse complement strand
TTTAGCGACGCAAAATGAGATAATCCAAACCAATCGAACCAAAAGAATCAGGAGATATTTACATGAAAAAGAAAAACGAAGGATTTACGCTCGTCGAGCTGCTCGTTGTAATCGGCATTCTCGGCATTCTAATGGGTGCTCTGTTCCCGGCAATCTCGTCCGCAATGATCAAGGCCAACCTTTCGGCCTGCGGCATGCGCGGTCGAAACCTGTTCGTGGCCATCACGTCGGCGAACACGGAGCGCGAGGCTCTTGGCCTCGGCAACGTGTGGCCGAAGACGCAGGCTGAAGAAAACGCGGATACTGCCAACGACCCACTTTCGGGCGCGGTTTCTTCCGGTGCAGACTACTTCACATATCTGTTTGACATGGCGAAGATCTCGGATTCCAAGCAGTGGAAGCCGTACGTCAGCGGCGTCGATCTCTCGGTGCTGAATGGCGCGGGTGTGCCCGCCATTCCTAATGGTGCAACGAAGATTGATGGCAAGAACCTGCTCTGGTGTGTGACGGCAAACGTAACCGATGAGATCTCCGACGTGTATCCCGTGCTCTTCTCCCGCAACATCCCAGTCACCGCGATGAAGACCTACGAGAAGACATACGACGGCGGTTCCGCCGAAGTTTTGATTGGAAAGAGCAACGGCGCCAAGTACGATACGCCGTTCTCCAACAAGGCTTTCGTGCTGATCCGCAAGGGCGGCGCGGTGATTACGCAGACGGCCAAGTATGCCCTCACGTCCGTCATGTTCAACAAGCAGCCGTACACGATCGATGCCGATCCTGCCCCAGAGTTCCTCGACGTTGAATAATTGACGTGCTTGTAAAGGTCGCCATAGACCTTGCTCTCGACCGGCTCTTCACCTATGAAGTGCCGGTCGAATTGTCTGATAGGATTCGGGTGGGGCAATTGCTTCGTGTGCCGTTCGGGCATCGCGAGGCGAGGGGCTTCGCCCTCTCCATCGAAAGTGAAAGTGGCGACGGCGCCTCGCCGTCGTACAGGATCAGGCCGATCCTTGGCATTGCGGACGAGGCTCCGTTCTTTTCACCTGAGATGCTCAGGCTCGTAAAGTGGATGTCCTCGTATACATGCTCGCCCATCGAGATGTGCCTTAGGGCTGCCGTGCCTGCCGCCGTGCTGAAGCCGAACGCAAAGCCAAAGGAGCGTCTGTTCGTCGAGCCGATCGCCGATGCGTCCGATGCCGGGCTTACTGCCTATCAGCGCGAACTTCTCGGAAACATTGCGCGAGTGGGCGGCGGATGGATGCAGCAGCTCTGCCGCGAGTTCACCACGACGCCCCCGACTTTGCGCACACTTGCGTCGAAGGGCGTGGTGTGCATCGCGCCGCATGCACAGCGGCGTGACCCGCTTGCGGGTCGCACCGTCCTGGCGTCCAAGCCGCTTGCGCTGAACGACATGCAGCGCAAGGCGCTTGAGACGATAATCGGCGACGGTGCGCAGTCTGAGGGCGTGACGGGCAAGCCGCCGCGACCGATACTGCTCCATGGCGTGACGGGGTCTGGCAAGACGGAGGTCTATCTTCAGGCCATCGCGCACGAGTTGGCGGAGGGGCGCGGCGCGATAGTGCTTGTGCCGGAAATATCGCTCACGCCGCAGACGGTGCGGCGGTTCGCCGGACGTTTCGGCGGCAAGGTGGCGGTTCTGCATTCGGCCCTTTCCGATGGCGAGCGGTACGACGAGTGGCATCGCATCCGCACGGGCGAGGCCCGCGTAGTCGTCGGGCCGCGCAGTGCGGTGTTCGCGCCGGTGCGCAACTTGGGGCTGATAGTCGTGGACGAGGAACACGACATGAGCTACAAGCAGGACGAGACGCCTCGATACAATGCGCGGGATGTCGCCGTGATGAGGGGTTCGCTTGAAGGCTGCCGGGTGGTGCTTGGATCCGCAACCCCATCGCTTGAGACATGGCTCAACGCCAAGCGGGGAAAGTACGGTCTCGCCTCGATGGCTTCCCGCGTCGCCGGGCATCCCATGCCGACGGTCCATCTCCTGAACCTTGAGGAGGAGTGCGAGGCGTACGCATCCGCCCCGATCTTCTCGAAGTTCCTGCTGGACGCCATCGCCGAGCGTATCCGTCGTGGCGAGCAGACCATCCTCTTCCTGAACAGGCGAGGCTATTCGCGCGTATGCGAATGCAGGGGATGCGGATACGTGGCCACATGTCCGAACTGCAGCGTAGCCTACACGTACCATTCCGTGGACAGCTGCCTCCGTTGCCACATATGCGGAGCTTGGACGCCGCCGCCGATGACGTGTCCAGACTGCGGCGGACACGATTTCTCCTATACGGGCGTAGGCACCCAGCGGGCAGAGCAGGCCTTGCGCAAGTGCTTCCCACATGCCCGCATACTTCGCATGGATGCCGATTCGACGTCCAGGAAAAACTCGCACGACGATATCCTCTCGAAGTTCCGGGCGCGGGAGGCCGATGTGCTTATCGGAACGCAGATGATCGCGAAGGGATTGGATTTCCCGAACGTCACGCTGGTTGGGGTGCTGAATGCAGATGCGTCGCTCAACATGCCGGACTTCCGGGCGGCGGAGCGTACGTTCCAGCTCATTGCGCAGGTTTCAGGAAGGGCGGGGCGGGCCGAGAAGCCGGGCGAGGTGTTCATCCAGACGTTCCATCCGGACGAGTTTGTGATCCGTGCCGCCGCAGATGCGGACTTCATTCGGTTCGCCGACGCCGAGCTAAAGGATCGCGAGGCGGCGGGATTCCCTCCATACATGAAGTTCGCAACGGCAATGTTCCGCGCCAGGGATTGCGCTTCGGCGCAGCGTTGGGCGGAATGCTACTCAAAATCCCTCGCGAAGTGTCCGGGACTGATCGTGACCGAGGCCGTCCCGCCCGCCATCGAGCGGGCGGACGGATGGTACAGGTTCATGGTGCAGATAAGGTCGGCAACCTCGAACGGCATATCCTCGGCCTGGCGCTGGATATCGAAGGAGCGTCCTGTGCCGAAGGACATGCGCGTCGCCATCGACATCGATGCCCTTAACGTGATGTAGCGACTCCCCTGCGTTGGAAGGTTCCGTCTCGTTCCATGCGTGCTGGGGTTGCCGCAACCCGGATGCTCGGGAGATGCATGGCCTGTGCGCCGAGTGAAAAAGTGTTCACGAACAGTGGTTTTATTCGTTGCCCGGCACGGTGAATCATGGTATCTTTGCTCACGTGAAAGAGTAAGGCATATCTTTACGATGCGCGACACCAAATACAAATCGTTAGTCGAGACGCTCAAGAATGGCATATTGAGCGGAAGGTACGGCAACGGGACTCCGTTCCCGAGTGTCCGGGCGCTTATTCGCAGACATGGGCTTTCCAGCACAACTGTCCTGCACGCCATGGACGAACTTGTGCTGCAGGGGTTGATCCACAGGGAACAGGGCAGGGGCACGTTTGTGGTCAACAGGGGCGCTTCACGCAAGATCGGCCTGATTGTGCCTGGCGTCGCCTACTCCGAATTCTTCCCGCCAATCGTGAGCAAGATATCGTGCCTTTCCCAGAAGGAAGGATACCACCTTCTGTTCGGCGATATCGTCTCTCCAAGCCCATTGCTGCGCGCAAAGGCGGCACGGAAGTTTGCGCGGGAGCTTGTCGGAGAAGGTGTGGCCGGCGTCATCTATCAGCCTCTGGAGCTGGTTGACGATGGTGAGCGCGTCAACCGCGAGATACTTTCGATCCTTGACCATGCGCACATACCGGTGGTGATCCTCGACAACGACTTTCTCCGCAATCCGCACCGATGCGGCTATGATGTCGTCGGGATAGACAATGTTGCCGCTGGCACACTTGTGGCGGAGCACCTGATCGACTGTGGCGTCGAGCGCATATCTTTCCAGAAGAGGCCGAGGTGTTCCGCCAGCGTCAACGCGCGTTTGATGGGCGTTTTAGGCGCGGTTGCCGCCGACGGCAACCGGATTGGGTGTTCGGTATTCGAAGCGGAGCCGGAGGATGTCAAGGCGCTTCGTAGGCATCTGCGCACATTCCGCCCTGATGCGTTCGTGTGCGGCAACGACACTTCGGCCGTCGCGCTTAAGCAGGCTCTTGAATCGATAGGGAAGCGTATCCCGGATGATGTCCTGCTTGCGGGTTTCGACGATGTGCGTTTCGCAAGCATAGTCTCGCCGCCGCTTACGACCATCCACCAGCCATGTGAACTGATTGGTGAGACGGCCTTTTTCCGTCTTTTGGCGCGCATTGCCGATCCAAGTCTCGCGCCGCTGAACATGTCGCTTCCGATTGAGCTTGTGGTCAGAGGCTCCACGGCACAGGTCGAGCGACGGAATCTGCGACAGGTCAAAGTGTTGAAGAAAAGGGGGATGAAAGAATGAAGTGTGAGATGACAGGCTTGCTGTTGGCGGCTCTATCGACAGTGGCGTTCCCGTTCACGTTGGCTGGGCATGATGTTTCGGCCTTTGCGCCCAATGGACGGATTGCCTTGGGCGCGAACTACTGGGCATCCAAGTCCTCCACGAGAATGTGGCAGGACTGGCGGCCCGATGAGATATCCAAGGATTTGGATGTCCTCAAGGCACATGGTTTTTCTTTCCTACGCGTGTTTCCGAGATGGGATGTCTTCCAGCCGATATGGGAGGCCCATCGTCCCGGCCATGAGACGTACGAGACATACATGACGCAGGATGAGTTGCCGCGTCCCGAGACGCCTGCGGGCCATGCCGGGGTCGATGAGCGGATGATGAAGCGGTTCGAGGAGTTCTGCGACATGTGTGCCGCCCGCGGATTCAAATTGATCGTTTGTCCGTTGACCGGGCAGATGACGTTCCGCGTATACGTGCCGCAGGCGCTCGAACGTCGCGACCTCTATTCAGATCCCGTGGCGCTGAAGTGGGAGCGTCGCTATCTCGACTATTTTGTGCGGAGAATGCGCCACCACGGCGCAATCGCCGCATGGGAGTCTGGAAACGAAACCAACTGCCTTGGCCCAATCGCTTCTCCTGATGCCGTCGAGGCATGGCTCGCGCTCATCCATGGGACGATTCGCCTTGCAGATGACACCCGGTCGGTCATAGGCCCGAACTCGCTGGAGATAACGGATGGCAAATGGCGGGTTGACCGCATAGCGGCACTTTCCGACGTACTTACGGTACACCCATACCAGATATGGTCGAATGCGTATCTCGATGACGGCAATGGCATACGCAATGCCCTTTTTGCGACATCGTACAACGTTGCGCTTGAGCAGATAGGCGGCAAACCGGCGTTTGTCGAGGAACACGGCATACGTCGCGCCGAATGGATCAGCAAGGCAAACGTCGCCCGCTACGCACGCGGGCTTTGCTGGAATCTTTTCGCGTCCGGTTGCCGCGGCCTTGGCTGGTGGTGCGCATTCGATCAGGACAACCAGATGATCCCGCCGTACGACTGGAAAGAACCTTGCGTGGAGCTCGGTGCGTTCAAGTCTGACCGAACGCCATACCCTGTTGCGCACGCGCTCTCGAAGTTCATGTCGTTTATCCTGTCGCTGCCGTTCAAGGCCTTGCCACCGACGAAGACCGACTGCGTGATTATCGTGCGCGACAAGGAGATGGTGAACGGCACGTATGTACTTGCCCGCCAGGCCGGACTCCAGCCTCGGTTCGCAGACCCCACGAAAAGGCTGCCGGACTCCCGGGTGTATTTTCTGCCGGATGCCAAGGAGCGCGCATTCCTTACGCTCCGTCGTTGGGATGAGCTGAAGGCTCGCGTACGCGACGAAGGTGCGACGCTGGCCGTCGAATGGAACGACACGTTCTTGCCAAGCCATGAGGAGGTATTTGGCGCAGAGATAGAAAGCCGTACCCCCGGCAGGCCCGTGTTCCGCCCGATTTCGGCTGAGGTGCTGGAGATGGACAAGTCAGGAAATCCATGCTTCATGAAGAACCGCTACGGGAAGGGTACGGTCTACCTGCTGGCGAGACCGATATCCGCATTGGCGAATGAAGAGACCGGAGGCTTTGACTCGGATGCATGGCGATATTACGCGACGGCATGTCCGAAGAAGCTTCTTGTCGAGGATGGTGCGCGTGACGTCACGGTTTCGGAACACCCGTTTGCCGATGGTACGGTCGCGGTGATTCTCGTGAATAACTCGTCACGGCTGCATTCCTCGAAGCCGGCAATCGCGTCGGGATGGACTGTTGCCGAGTCGTTGACGGATGACGCATCTGCCGCCGAATGGAAGGATGGGGCGCTTCGTCTTGATGGCAATGCCGGCATCTTGCTCATGCTCAGGAAGGGGGACAGGTGATCGCGCAACTCCAGCATAATCGCGTCCGCCGCACATATCTTGGCGGCGGAAGGATCGACGCCTTCACCGGCAGTGTCGCCGATTGCTCGGATGGGGTCCATCGTCCGGAAGATTGGCTGGCCTCCACCACAACGGCTTTCAACGGTGTCGTGGAGGTTGAGGGCGAGGGGTTGGGACGGCTTGCCGATGGGCGATTGGTCGCGGACGCGGTCGGCGGCATCCCGTTTCTCGTGAAGCTGCTCGATTCGGACGAACGCCTCGTGATTCAGGCACACCCCACGGCTTCGTTTGCGAGACGGCATATGCACTCGCCTGTCGGTAAGACGGAGTGCTGGTACTTCCTTTCAGGAACGTCCACAGACGCAAGCATCTACCTCGGTTTTCGCCCGGGCGTCACTGAAGCCAGATGGCGCATGGCGTTTGCCGAGCAGAAAGGGTTGCTGGAATGCCTTAACCGCATACCGGTCAAGCCGGGCGATTTCGTGTTCGTGGACGGCGGTATGCCGCATGCGATAGGCGGCGGATGCTTTATGGTTGAGCTTCAGGAACCGAGCGACCTCATGGTCGTGGCGGAGCGCTTGACGCCATCGGGGTTACGGATCCCGGAGGCAAAGGTGCACGGTGGGCTTGGCATCGAGAAGATGTTCGAGGTCTACGACTACCGCAATTGGACTTACGACGAGATTTGTGCGAGCTACGTGAAGTTCAGCAACGCGTCGCTCGCATTGTCGGGCAGCCGTCAAATCCTTGGAACCGATCTGACCGACAAGTTTGAGATGTGGCAACTCGCCGCAGGCGGAGCCGTTGCATTGAACGGCTCTCCGGCCGTTGTCATCGTTACGGAAGGTTCCGGGACGATCAACGGACGGCCAGTGCGCAAGGGGGACCGTCTTGTCGTGAATGATGAGCCGGCGGTCTTGTGTCAAGGCGACTGTTCTGTCGTGTTGTGCCGATGATTTGTGGAATGACAGGAAAGGGGATACATGATGGCAAAGCGAAACATAGCGGTTGCAGGCATGGCATTTGCGGTTGTAGCGGCGTTTGCCGAAGGAACGCGGACTGGACAGCATGTGTTTGACGTGCCAGCCAACGATGATCCGCCCATATGGCAACGTTGGGATGTCGGAGGTGCGTTGGATCTCTCTGACGCTGACGGCGTGGAGTTTGATTTCTATTGCGACAACCCCACGCGTTTCGGAAACTTCTTCCTCCGTCTTTACACGAGCGACGATCCGCGCCCGTTCGAGAGCGGTTTCCACATCCGTTTTCAGCCGGAGGAGATCGGCAAGTTATGCCACGTCCGTCTGCGAAAGGTGGACACCACGATTTCCCGGATGCGTCCCTGCGGCAGCTGGGCGAACATCACTGCCCTGTGCCTCATCGGCGAAAAGGGGTGCGGCACGGGCGCGACGCACATCAAGATCGCGAACATAAAGCCGATCCGTCCGGCGCGGATCGACGCCGTGGTCGTGTTTGGCGAGAGCTCGATCAAGCGGGAGGGCTCCCGGCAGCAGCTCAACGGCTGGAGTGTGGGAATGACGCGGCGGCTGCAGGATGCGCTGTGGATGCTGGGGGTTCCGAGCGTGGTGATGGCCGATCTTGACGTGGCGAAGCGGGGGATCCCGGAAGGCGTCAAGCTCGTGACGTTCGACATGAACCATCGGGCGTCGCCGGAAGGGATGTTTGAGGCGGTGACAAATTTTGCCGCGCGCGGCGGCAAGGTGCTGGGGGTCGGCGGGGTTCCCAAGGCGCTGGCCGGCTTTCTGCACACGCATCCTACGGTCGGCGTTGACGTGGGTCAGTCGCTGCTGAAGGACGACAACTACGATGTGCCGGCCTTCGCGCGGCGGCTGGAGGGGGTCGTCACGAATCTCCTGCCGGAGGTATCCGCACAGGCTGCTGCCGCGCGGGCAGAGGCCACGCGGGCGGAGGAACGCATTCTCGCCAGGATTCGCGCGATGCCGGCGCACCCGGGCGAGATGCGGATCCTTGAATGCCACCGTGCATATGGTCCATGGCCGGAGAAGGAGGGATGGGATGAAATCGCCAGGTTCGCGAAGGACTGCGGCTTCACAGTGTTGGACGTCAATGTCTGCACCGGGCCGATTGCGTGGTATCCGTCGAAGGTGCTGCGGCCGGCCAAGGAGGTGGCCATGCGCGGCGACTCCATCGAGCAACTGGTGAGGGCCGCCCATGCCTGCGGACTCAAGGTTTCGGCGTGGCGATGCTGCTTCTTGCAGAAGTCCAGGGACTATCCTGAGATCGCCGAGGAGATCGAAAAGGCGGGGCGCTTGTCTGTCGATGCCCGGCTGGAGCCGTCGCCAAAATTCCTGTGTCCGGTCAATCCGTTGAATCGCGAGGAAAACGTCGCGGCGCTGGCCGAGATGGCGGGCAAGGGCGTGGACGTGGTGAACCTAGACTTCATCCGCTACGCGAGCACCGACCATTGCTGCTGCCCTACGTGCCGTAAGGCGTTCGAGAAGGCGGTCGGCGAGACGGTCTCGAACTGGCCGGCGGACCTTTTCAAGGCGGAGGCCGAGGGCGGCTTTGAGAAGCGCTGGCGGGATTTCCGCGCGGAGGTCATCACCAGCCACATCCGCGAGATCCGGGCGGCGGTGAAGGCCGTGAATCCGAAGGTCGAGCTGTGGAGCTCGTGCTTCCCGACGGTTAGCGGCGCGTACAACTCCGAGGGGCAGGACTGGGTAAGGTGGAGGCGCGAGGGGATTATTGACCGCCTCGCGCCGATGAACTATTCGATCTCGCCCGCCGGATTCGAGAGCGCCATACTCCATCAGCGCGACGCGCTTGGCGGCGCCCTCGACAACGTGGGGCCGTCGTTCGGCCCGGTGCGCTGGAACGGCGCTAACACGGTGGCCGAGAAGGCCCTTTACGCGGCCAAGCACATCGAGCTGCTGCGCCGCCATGGCTTCACGACGTACGGGTTCTTCGATCTGCAGGAAAGCACGAAGCCCATTATAGAAATGCTAGCGCAAGGTCCGTTGAGACAATGAATGGCGCATATGGCAGGGCATGGCGACGTCTTTTACGATGAAACGGATCTGCCGACTGTGAAAAAACAAGTAAAGAAAAGGAGTGCCAATTGAAAACAGTACAGTGCTACATTCATGTATTCGCGGTGGCGTTCTACCTGTTTGTCGGCGTGATGAATTCCATTGCCGACGAAATCATGTGGATTGGCAGTGCGGTTGTGGATGGTGTGGGTTCATGGACGAATGCGTCGAATTGGGCGAGCGGCATCGTGCCGGGACGTCATTTGGACGCTTCGGGCGCGGAGGCCGGTGCAACGGGCTTCAGTGTCGTGTTTACGGTTGGAGATGAAGACCTGACGGTGGATCTTGACGGGCTTCTGTCGGTCGGGAATTTGCGCGTCACGGGCGATGGAACCGGCAGGCTGACGTTCGGCACACGGCGAGACCAGTCACTTAGGATGGAGTCGGATGGGCTGCTTATGGTGGATGAGACGGTCGTGTCTTCACCGCGGCTTCTCGCAGGGTTGGGTTCATACTCATGCAAAGGCGAAGCCAACAGCGAGCTCATATTCACCGTCACTAATGATTCAAAGGTGGCTACGCTTCTTTTGACGGACATCGGAGACGCAATGATTCTCGGGGGGAACCCAAGCTACTGGTTCTCGCGGAAGTACGGATTTTCCGGAATAGGCGCGGTACGTGTTGATGGTGAACGTCGCGGCGACAGCGCGGTGGAACTGGTGCTTGCCTGTTCAAGGCTTATTGTCGGGCAAACGCCTCTTCGCATCCATACACTTTCAGTCGAGAAGGCATCCGGCCCTCAAATCATTGAGATAAGCGAAGGAGGTGTGTTAAGGGTTGGCGCGAATGGAGGATCCGGATTGTCAAAGAACACCAATTTCGGTCTGGACATTGTTGGTGGCGGTGAATTCCGGATTTGCGGCGGCATGCGTGGAAATGTATGGATGAACGGGGTGAATACGTTCGGCAACTCGGACACTACGATATCCTGCGCCATATTTGCGGGAGAGGACATGAGCGGCATGTCGCCCGCCAATCCAGTCGGCCTCCGTACGCGCGAAACGGGAACTACCCATCCATCGTGGAGCTCTGGCACGGTCAACCTGCGTTCGCCGGATTGTCGCCTCGCCGGAAACGTGGAGATGTACAATGCGACATGGGCTCGCGCCGGCAGCCTCGGACTGAATGGAGAGCAGGGGGCGTTTGGATGGTGTACGAACTTCTACTTGATGAACAATGCGCGAATCATCTATGAAGGATCAGGAG
>CAVJWR010000013.1:31588-33134 GCA_963653155.1 Limosilactobacillus gorillae | reverse complement strand
GATCAGGAGAGACTACTGACAGGATCCTTCACATAGGCCGCTCGGAGCCGGCCAAGGTCGCCATCCCGGATGCGTATGTAGTCAATGCGTCCATCGAGTTGGAACAGGCGGGTACCGGTCCGCTTGTCGTGAAGTCGCCAATAGATTGCACAGAGGCATCGGATGGCGTGTCGCCAAAGCTGTCGCTCATAAACGACACGGACTGGCCGGCAACTTGGGTGGGCGACCTGTCTGTCGATGGGCTTTCCGTAGAAAAGCGCGGCGCTGGACTATGGATACTTTCGGGCGACAATTCCTACACTGGCGAGACACGCATTTCAGGCGGAACTCTCCGTTTTGCTCACGTGGGGGCGCTCGCCGGCTCGTCAATTGCGCTTGCCGGCGGGCGGCTTGAGTTGCCAAAGGCCAACGGCGGTGATGCGTCTTGTGAATTGCCGCCTCTATCCGTAAGTGGCGATTCGTCGCTTTTTATTGGGTGCGGCATGCAGGTTTCGCTGGAATCGCTTGCGGTTGCCGATGGAAAGACACTGTACATCACGACTGAAGACGATGCAGCCAGTGTCCGGGTCGTGGGCGCGGCAGAAGGGGTGGTTCGGGGCGTGACTCTGAACGGCGCACAGGCAAGCTTCAACGACCAAGGCGTGATGGTTGCTCACGTTACGGCATGGAAGGTGGCGAAATCCGGCCTCTGGGCCGATGTGGCGAACTGGACTGGAGGGGTGCCTTCGCAAGATGAATTCGCCCGGATTGCGATGAGCGCCGATGCGTTGGACGTGACCGTTGACTCGGTCGCATCGGTTAGCAATCTCCATATCCGCAACGCACGTGGACTGACAACGCTGAAGATTTCGGTCGCATTCGATGTGTCGGAAAATGAGTCGGTGTCTGTCGGAAATGGCGCAAAGATTGCGTTCATGGACGGTAGCTCCGCATGGTGGCATGGGCTTTCGGCATTGGATGTCGAAGATGGTGGTACACTCGCCTTGCATGGCGGTGCCCTGGAACTTTCCGATACTCTGCTGGAAGGTGATGGACGGATAGACATGACTGCGGGTTCGATATATTTCGCGCATGCCGGCTGGTATGACAAGCTCTCGCGACTTTCCGGCGGCAAGGCCCATTCGCTCTCAGGTTCCGCGCGGATCGTCGACAACAACCTACTGCCCAGCGCGTTCATTTGCGATGGCGTCCTTGACTTTCGTGGAAACTCGTCATTCTGCAGGGAAAACCAAAGCGATTCGGCGGTGACATTCTCTTCATGCACTGACACGGGGAGTTGTGTGCTGTCCTTCTGCGAATCATCGTTCATGGATGCTGAAAAGATGCTCTTTATTCTCGGATGTCCTTCTTCCGGGATGCATTTGACGGCCCCATCTTCCGTGCTTACGTTTGATTCTGATGCGTCTTCAAGGGTTGGTGGCATATGGGCGGGTGTTGAACGAACTAATCTGGCGCAGGTTGAAGTCAAACGTGGCGAGGTGCAGGTCGGATCTTTTGGCATACGTCTGGGTGGCACATGGGAGTCGTATTGGAGCAAGGGATCCGT
>CAVJWR010000013.1:5349-31578 GCA_963653155.1 Limosilactobacillus gorillae | reverse complement strand
GTTGCGCGCGGCGTGATGAAGGTCTCTGGCGGAGCGGTGACGGTGGAGGGGCTTGCGTATAATGGCTACTATCTTGGCGTCACGGGAATCTGCGTTGGCGAGGGCATGAATGACGGGCGCGACGACAGCGAGGATTTCCGTTACTCGGGGCGTCTTGAGCTTGACGGCGGTGCAGTCACGAATACGCAGGGATTCTTCTGCATAGGCGGTGGGCGAGCGGATGGCGAGTTCATTCAGAATGGGGGAACGTTCTGTCAGCAATTGACGGAGAACGCCGGGAAGTATCCCTGTCCGCAGATCGTCGGAGCGTTTACGGGTGGAGGCCTCTATGCGGTGTCAAATGGTGTCGCGAGATTTGAGACTGGCGAAAGCATGTACGTCGGCGGCATTTCGATGGACGACATGCGCAAGGCAGGGTATTTTTCGCTAGCCACGGATGTGTCGAAAATACTGAAGAACATCGCCACCGAACCGAATGCCGCGTCAGGCAAGGTCGAGGTTGCGGGTGGGTCCCTTGTCTCCAATGGCGGACTCGTGCTGGGCGCTGACGGACGCGGCGAGATATCCATTGTGGGATCTCGTAGCGAGGTCAGGTTCGCGTCGCTGGTGATGTCCAACGCCGTCGAGTCCGTCGTTAGGTTCGTTTTCGATGCGGATGGCATCAAGCCGCTCAAGATCGGCGGCTTGGTGACCATCACCGATGGTGCCCGGCTGGAAGTCGATCTCAGTTCGTACGCCGGACCTGCAAAGCCTTTCCGGCTGATAGACTGCGCCTCTCGCATGGGAGACTTCCCGGAGAGTGGCATCAAGATAACCGGGGCAACGGGAAGGTATGCCGGGACTTCGGTGGTCTATACCGGACGTGGCGTGCGGCTGCGGATCCCATGCGGCACGGTGGTGTTGCTTAGGTGAAGTCGCAGCGATACTTAGCGGGGGAACCCCCGATATCGTCTTGCCGGCATTCGAGTCGGATGGGAACCTCCTGACGAAAGTGGTCTGCGATGGGAAGTCTCTGTCTGTCACCTATGGCGGCTGGATTTGCAGGTATAGGAAGGTTGAATCGCGGTCGCCATTGTGGTACAATTGCGCACATATACACGGAAGATGCCTCTTCCACTAAAAAGAAAGGGATAGTTGAATGGACTTTGTGTCAACGGTGAAAGGGTCTTTGCTTGAAGGATTCTATCCGAAGGGCTGGGACATGAAGAAGATCGACAAGTGCTGCGCGAACAAGCCGTCGGAGGTGACGAAGCGCCAGAAGTTCTGGAACAAGGATTTCGAGCCTGTGGAGTGCGCGGACGTCAAGGAGTTCGACGTGAAGATGGGCCACGAGATCGCGAACGAGATCAGGAAGGCCGCAGAGCGCAAGGAGAAGATCGCGTTCATCCTTCCCGTAGGCCCAATGGGCATGTACAAGTGGGCGGTATACTTCCTCAAGGAATGGAATCAGGACTGCAAGCACGTGTGGTGCTTCAACATGGACGAGTGGGCGGACGCGAAGGGCAACACGCTCGTCGGCGACGCATCGTTCCAGTATGCGATGGAGCAGGCGTTCTACAACCCGCTCGGCAAGCTTACGATCCCGGAGGATCACCGCAACTTCGCGACGAAGAAGAACCTGCCGACCTACCCGAAGAAGATCGCGGCCCTGAAGAAGGAGGGCGCGAAGCTCGTGCTCGTCTACGGCATCGGCCGCATGTGCCACATCGCCTTCTGGGAGCCGATGATCGGCGAGGAGTTCAAGACCGACGCCGAATGGCTCAAGCAGCCGTACCGCATCGCAGTGAAGCTGCATCCGCTCACCGTTGAGCAGAACGCCATCACCTCGTTCAAGAGCCGCACTACGCTCGTGCCATGCAGGGCCAACACGATGGGGCCTGGAATCATGTTCACGGCAGATTATGCGATCGGCGGCGCCGATGGGACCCTCGGCCGCGGAATGCAGTGGCAGGGAATGAGCTTCTGGATGACCCTTCGCTATGGGCCAGACCGTAACGTTACATCTTCGTGGATTCCGACTCTTCCGGGTCGTCTCTTCTTCCTCAAGGAGCTGGCGGGTCCGTTGGTTGCGGAAGCAAACTAAAGACACAAAGAAAGGAAAACAGAAATGGCAGAGAAAAAGTGCGTCAAGGCAAAGTGTGCCAAGGCGGCTCCGAAGGTCGAGAAGCTGGCCATAGATGGCGGCAAGAAGGTGTGGAGCAAAGGATTCCCGGCGTGGCCCCAGTTCAATCCGAAGACCGACAAGAAGGTGCTTGACATCCTGCATTCCGGCAAGGTCAACTACTGGACCGGTCCCGTGGGCATGCAGTTCGAGGCCGCATGGGCCAAGTGGCTCGGCGTCAAGAACGCGATCTCGGTCTCCAACGGCACGGCGGCGCTTCACGTTGCGCTCACGGCCCTTGGCATTGGCTCCGGCGACGAGGTGATCTGCACGTCCTATTCGTTCATCGCCTCCTCGTTCTGCGCACTGCAGGCGGGAGCGCTCCCGGTGTTCGTCGATACCGGCACGGATCACCTCATCGATCCCGCCAAGATCGAGGCCGCGATCACGAAGCGCACGAAGGCAATCGTCGTAGTGCACCTCTACGGCATGGTCGCCGACATGGATCCGATCATGAAGATCGCGAAGAAGCACAACCTCTACGTGGTCGAGGACTGCGCACAGTGCTTCGGCGGCAAGTACAAGGGCAAGAAGGCGGGCACGATCGGCACCGTCGGCTGCTTCTCGTTCTGCCAGAGCAAGCACTTCACGACCGGCGGCGAAGGCGGCATGGTGTGCTGCAACGACGACGATCTCGCCTGGGAATGCCGTTCCGTGCGCGACCACGGATATGACGTCCGCGCAAAGCTCAACCTCCTCAAGATGGAGGGCAAGCAGCTCTACATCCACCGTCGCGTCGGCTACAACTTCCGCATGACGGAGATCCAGAGCGCCATCGGCCTCGGCGAGCTTGAGCGTTTCGACAAGTGGAACCTGCCGCAGCGCAAGAAGCTCGGCAAGGCCCTGATCAAGGGACTCAAGGGACATCCGCTGATCAAGTATCTCCCTGTGGACACGAAGGAGCGCGAGAACTGCTTCTGGCTCGTACCGTTCGTGGTGGATACCTCCAAGCTGAAATGCACGATGAAG
The DNA here is from genome assembly GCA_963653155.1 of Limosilactobacillus gorillae. Lineage (GTDB taxonomy): Bacteria > Verrucomicrobiota > Kiritimatiellia > RFP12 > UBA1067 > UBA1731. Next base: position 28,448 of record CAVJWR010000013.1, on the reverse strand, counting down.
GAGTTCATCGCCGCAGTCCAGGCCGAGGGCGCCTGCGCCTACTCGGTGCTGTGGCCCGAAATGTACAAGGAGGAGGCATTCACGAAGCAGAAGGGCTTCGGCTCGCGCCAGTATCCGTTCAAGGATCCTGCCGCCCGCAAGATCGACTACTCGAAGTTCAACTGCGAAGTCGCGCATTCGCTCGCCGACTCCACGATCTCCTTCTGGACGCATCCTACGTACACGCTCGCCCACATCGAGGCGGACGTCAAGGCGTTCAAGAAGGTCGCGGCAGCGATGATGAAGTAACCGCAATCGGCGGTTCGCGTGTAACGGGCGGCCTTCGGGCCGCCCGTTTCCTTAAATCAGACACAAGCAATGACACCTGCTGATTTTACGAATGACATTCTGATTGGATGGGGTGGGGGCGACGTGTTCAACCAGGCCCTCAACCTGGTTCAGCACGGTGGCGTGCTGAGGGCAGAATGGGATGATGTTGAGCATGTGATCTCAGGAGAGTTGGCCGGAGCATCCGGCTACCCGATGAAGCTGTCGTTCGAGGTGCTGGATGACGGAACGGTGATCTCCCACTGTCCGTGCAGGATGAATCAGGCGTATGGGCAGGTGTGTCCGCATGTCGTCGCGCTCGGCATCCACCAGATGGTCACGTTCATGCCGGAAGATGCGGAGGAAGAGAATGCCGCTATAGGACCCAACGGCAGCGGTGTTGCGAGAAAAGTGCCGGACAATGCGCGGATGGTTCCCGACACGCCGAAGTTCCGACTTGAACTGTACGGCTCATCGATCGTCGCGCTTGGCGCAGAGGTGTTTGCCGGATACGGGGATGTGGAGCTTCCGTGTTGCGGCGTCGCGGACGTGGATGCGGTGTTGCGGCAGGATCCGGACGACCCGCTTGTATTCCATGTGCGCAACCCGGATGCCGAAGAGCGGGCGGTAAAGCTCCTGAAGGGTTATGGCTTCGATGAGGGTAGGCGGCTTTCCGTCACGGGACAATACCATGTGCTGAATTTCCTTGGGTCGGGCATCCCGTATCTCCGGCGGCAGGGGTGGAGGGTCAACCTGTCCCAGAAACTCGATGCGCTGACCGAAAGGATCCCCACGATCATTCCCGTGGTGACGGTCAAGGATGCCCCGCGCGGAGCCTTTGACGTGGGCTACACATTTGAGGTCAACGGGCGGCATGTCGACAGCCGCCTCGTAAACGCCGCCCTCAATCGCGGCGACAGCTTCCTACTCAACGACGGGGTGCCTTTGCTGTTTGACGCCGAGGCCATAAACGACATGCACTCCGTGTTCTCCGACTGCGCGAAGGTGCAGGGCGATGCGCCGCCCGGCTTCTTCAGGGTGGGAGGGATATACGCCCCATACGTCAAGAGCGCAGTGGAATCGTTCGATGCGATATGCCTCGATGACGACGAGGCCCCTTCGTGGCGAGAGACCGCTGCGGCACGCAACAGGGACAGAAACGCCAAATTCGAGCCGGTGGATCTCGGTGCGCTCGAATCCACGCTCCGTCCGTACCAGAAGCAGGGCGTGTACTGGATGCGCTTTCTTGAGAAGAGCGGGCTTTCGGGACTGCTTGCCGACGAGATGGGACTTGGCAAGACGCTTCAGACGCTTACGTGGCTTTCGCTGCGCCGCACGGATCCCGATGCGCAGGGGAAGCCCGCATTGATCGTCTGCCCCACATCGCTTGTGCGCAACTGGGAGGCCGAGGCCGCAAAGTTCACCCCTTGGATGAAAAGGCTCGTGATATCGGGGGCCGATCGCTTTGGCGCCTTCGACCGCATCGACGGCGCAGATCTCGTGATAACGTCGTACGCGTTGCTCCAGCGGGATATCGAGGAAGCCTACCTCGACAGGAGCTTTTCGGTGGTCGTGCTCGATGAGGCCCAGCACATAAAGAACAGGTCTACGCGCAACGCGAAGTCGGCAAAGCTGCTCAGGAGCGTCCAGAAGCTTGTCCTAACCGGTACGCCGGTGGAGAATTCCGTGTCGGATGTGTGGAGCATATTCGACTTTCTCCTTCCCGATTACCTTGGCGACTACCAGTCGTTCAAGGAGGATATCGAGGTGCCGGCCCTGAACGGCGGCAAGGCCGGCGCGTCAGCGCTTGAGAAGCTGCGGCACAAGATACATCCGTTCATACTGCGCCGGCTGAAGAAGGATGTCGCCAAGGATCTGCCAGACAAGATCGTGCGGGTGGCGTATTGCCACATGGGAGAGGAACAGCAGCGTCTCACCAACGAGGTGCGGATGAAGGCGAAAGCTGCCAGGACGAAGTTCGAGATGCTTGCTGTACTGATGAAGATGCGCCAGATCGCAAACCATCCGGCGCTTGTGGAGAAGGGGTCGCATGCGGAGTCGGGGAAGCTTGAGGCGTTCTTCGATGTGCTTGACGAGGCGATGGATGGCGGGCACAGGGTGCTCGTGTTCTCGCAGTTCGTCGCGATGCTGTCCATATTGCGCCGGGAGCTGGATGCCCGGCACATCGGGTATTGCTATCTCGATGGATCGACCAAGGACAGGCTTGGCGAGTGCAGGCGGTTCAACCAGGGTGACATGCCGGTGTTCCTCATATCCCTTCATGCCGGCGGCACGGGGCTGAACCTCACAGGTGCCGACACCGTGATACACTTCGACCCATGGTGGAATCCTGCGGTGGAGAATCAGGCGACAGACCGTGCGCACCGCATCGGACAGAAGAAGAAGGTGTGCGTGGTCAAGCTGATATCGGAGGACTCCGTCGAGGAGCGCGTGCTGAAGCTGCAGGAGAAGAAGAAACTCGTGATAGACGCCACCGTGAGCGCGACGGACGAGGCGATCGTCTCCAAGATGTCCTTCGACGATCTGCGTAGCGTTGTGGGGGTGTGACGCAATCCCCTCCATGGCCGATATGGTATAATTCGCACCCAATGATCGATTTCCAGAAAGAGCTAAATGCGGAGCAGTGCGCGGCGGCGACGGCGGATGGCGGCCCAATGCTTGTCCTTGCCGCCGCAGGTACCGGCAAGACGCGCACGCTTGTGCATCGTGTGGCATATCTCATCGGGAATGGAGTCCCTGCGGAGCGCATACTTCTCCTTACGTTCACGAACCGCGCCGCGAGGGAGATGACCGAACGGGCCGAGAGCCTGATAGGGTCGGACGTGGGCGGCATATGGTCCGGCACGTTCCACTCCATCTGCGCGAAGCTGCTGCGCAGGTACGGCAGCTTCCTCGGCTACAGGCCGGGCTTCACGATCCTTGACGAAGATGACCAGAAGAAGCTCATGGGGCAGATCGTGAAGGACGTGGCCGGCAAGGACGCGAAGGACTTCGTCAAGAAGGAGTTCATCTTAAAGCTCATTTCCGATGCCGCGAACCGCGAAAGGGATTTTAGGACGCTCGTTGAGATACAGCAGTCGAAGGTCGCGCTTGACGTGGAGAAGGTCGTAAAGTGCGGCGAACTGTACGCGAACCGCAAGAGGGAACTCGGAGCCATGGACTTCGATGACCTCATCGTAAACGGGCTTAGGCTTGTGCGCGATTTCGAGGGTGTGCGCAACGAGCTTCAGGAACGCTTCCTGCACGTGCTTGTGGACGAGTATCAGGACACGAATTCGGTACAGGCCAAGTTCACCGACATCCTTGCGGCGAAGCACAGGAACATCATGGTCGTCGGCGACGATTTCCAGTGCATATACACGTGGAGGGGGGCACAGTTCGAGAACATAATGGAATTCCCGAACAGATGGAGCGGATGCCGGATAATCAAGCTTGAGCGCAATTACCGTTCGCTCGCCCCGATACTTGATGTGGCCAACGTTGTGATGAAGGACGTGTCGCACCAGTTCGAGAAGACTTTGCGTCCCTACAGGTCGGAGCAGGGCATCGGGCCGCAGCTGTACAGGATGGGGGATGGACACGCCCAGGCGGAACTCATCGTAAAGCTCGTGGAGCATCTGCGCGGGCAGGGATTCTCCTACAGGGATATCGCGGTGCTGTACCGTTCGCACTACACCTCGATAGACATACAGCTTGCGCTGACGCGGGCGCGGTTGCCGTTCAGGATAACGAGTGGCGTGGGCGTGTTCGAGCAGTTGCACGTGAAGGATGTGCTGTCATTCCTGCGGCTGATGTTCAACCCGCATGACGAGATGAGCTTTTTCAGACTCATAGGGCTTCTTCCTGGCGTAGGCGATGCGTCCCTGAGACGGTATTGGGTTCGGCTTGACCGCAGCTTCGATCCGGGGAACGGCATGGATCGCATGTCTCTCGACTCAATGATCACGCCGAAGGCCAAGGTTGGCTGGGAGGGCATGCAAAAGGCTTTCGCCGCCGCTCGCGGGCATCTTGCGGAAGGCGACGACGGTCTGCTGATAGAGGATTTCGTCCACTTCTTCTATGGCGACCATCTGCATCGCCAGTTTGACGACGAGGATGCGTCCGGTAGGTTGGAGGATCTTGTCGAACTCCAGGCCCAGATAGCGTCCTTCGAGACGGGGCTAAAGGGCTTTTTGGAGGAAGTGGCCCTGATGACGAACCTTGATGCGCAGAACAGGTCCGCCAATTCGAATGACCAGATGCAGCTCGGCACGATCCATCAGGCCAAAGGGATGGAATGGCCGGTGGTCATACTGCCTTGGCTTGTCGACAGCGTGTTCCCGTCCGCAAGGAGCGTAGAGGATGGCAACATCGACGAGGAACGCCGCCTGTTCTACGTGGCGGTGACGCGGGCGAAGGATCGGCTGTACATGTGCGTACCGAGGTCGATGAAGCGTTCTGACGGCAATCCTTTCCCTGTAGAGCAGTCCCAGTTTGTGCGGGAGATACCTCAGTCGCTGTACAACGAGCATGAGGTGCGGTCGGTGACTCCGGCGTATGAGCGCAGTCGCCAATACGGCAACCGTTGGGGCGGAGGCGGCTCATCATCAAGAGGGCGGCAGGAGAACAACTGGAGGACCACATGGAGGCGTTGATCGCCGAAAGTTACGTCCATTGCGTCGCATGGCAACCTCGACAGTTGCTTTTTCCGTTGGGAAAGCGTAAAATACGCGACTTCAAAGGAGGAGTGTACACATGAACAGAGCCATGATTCGTTTCTGCGCCTATGCAACTGCGGTATGCGCCGCTTCTGCGCTTTTCGCGCAGGATGATTCCTCGTCAGGCGAGGCTGGTGGAGATAACTTGTCGGGAGTGGATCCCGCACTTGTGAAAGCGGCATCGAAGCCTGCGCCGAAATACTTCCATGAATTGGTGCGGCTTTTGTCCGCCGAGGCGGATGTGTCGGTGCGGTTGCCCCGGCAGGAAGCGTTCAAGGAGGCCGTTGTCGGCAAGTTCTATCCAAACGGTTCGGCTTTCCGCGTGTCGGGGGGAGCCGCAGAGTTCGAGTTCGGCAATGAGGCGTCACTGAAGGTGTCCGCAGATTCGGAATTCAGCCTTGCCGAAGCCGAGTTCGGCGCCCGTGTGCGCACGATAATTCCAGTTCGCGGAGTGTATACCGTATCGCTTCCGCGCACGATGCCCACAGGCCTTTTCTCCGTGGCGTACCCCAATTTCACCGTAAGGGATCTTGCCGGCGAGAGCCGCCACGAGCTTAAGCCTTCCGGCGATGGCGACGAGGCGGTGGTCCATGTCACCACGGGTATGCTTGCGATCGACGGGCCCCACTACAAGATCGGGCGCATGGGCGCGGCCGACCGCATCCGGATCCGTACCACCGGCGACAAGCTGTTCACTTCGCTGCGTGGCGAGGCCGGCGACTACAAGGTCATGCTTGATCAGGGCGTATCGACGTACAAGGATCCTGTCTCCGGCGAGATGAAGAAGCAGGAGCGCAGCCTTGAGTTCAGCCTTACGCCACAGTGCGCAATCAAGATATTCCGCAAGCGTTCGGAGGTTGGCGGGCGGATGGCGGTTTCGGTCATGACGTTTGACCCCGCCGGCGAGATGCGCAACAGGTTCACGTTCGCGGAAGGCACGGCAAGCGTCAATTTCGGCGAAGAGGTCGTTCGCATACAGGATATCTCCTTCAAGACCGATGACGGAAAGTCCGCCAAGAAGGGTGCCGCGAAGGCGGCCCAGTCGAATGGGGATTCCGGCGACCAGCAGTCTTCCGCCGAGTCCTCCAGCGCGGAGTCGGATTCCGGCAGTGAATCGTCTGACGGCGGTTTCGGGGACAACTAAAACAGAAAATAGAACAGGAACAAGAAAGTGGTCATTCAACAGTTCAATCGTATCATCCGCAACAAATGGATTTGGGGCGTCTTTGCAGTCGCGATTTCGGCATTCTTCGCGTTCGACTTCCTCCTTCTCAGCGGAGACCCCAACGATGGCGGCGCGACATCCGGAGAACTTGATGGAAAGGACGTGCCCACATCCAGGTTCAACAGCTTCGCCGAGGATGTGCGTGGGTTCGGCAGGAATCGCAACTCGTCCCTGTCCAATGCGGAGGTCAATCGCGCCGCTTGGGAAAATCTCGCCGCCTACAGCGTGGCGGAGCGTTTGGGCGTTGTCGCGTCTGACGAAGAGGTGAAGCAGAGCCTTCTCCGCCAGTTCTCAGGGCAGGGCGGCGGATTCGACATGGCCACATACGAGCGCATCCTGCGCGACAATGGCCTCACGCCTGAACTGTTCGAGTCGGCCGAGAAGCGACGTATCACCCTGATGAAGCTTCGCATGATGCTGATGGATGCATCCCGCTTCGTCTCTCCGATGGAGCTTGATACGGCGATAAACGATGTCACCGACAAGCTCACCGTGAGGGTTGTCCGGTTTGCGGACAAGGCAAAGTCGGCCCCCAAGCTCGATGACAAGGCACTCAAGGGATATTATGATGAGAACACAAACTCCATCGCCCTGCCGGATTGCGTGACGGTGAGGTACGTAAAGTACGTCGCCGACGAGCCGAAGCGCCTTGCCCAGTTCAAGATCACCGACGACGAGATGCATGACCATTACGATGCGAACCTCAACCGCTTCGAGGTCCAGACCACCAATGGCGTAGTGACCAGAAAGTTTGAGGAAGTGAAGGGCATGCTAGAGAAGGAGCTTCAGCTCATCGCTTCCCTTGAGGCGTACCGCACAAACCTGCTTTTCCGCGCCTATCCTTCCGATGGCGCCGCAGACCTCAAGGTCTCGCGCCTCGATGTGATCGCGAAGGAGGACAAGGCGAAGGTGCGCACCTCTCCGCTATTCTCTCTGGACGGATCGAAATATGTGGCTGGCTTCATGAGCCGTCCTGCGGCATTCGCTCCGGGTGTAGACGGATTCAGCGAGGCGGTGGCCGAGCTTGACCCCGAATCGCCGGACCTTCGCTACGGTGTGGTGTCTAGCACCAACTGCGTGTACCTGATCGAACGCGCCAAGTTCGTCAAGGCGCATGTGCCGTCCTTCGAGGAGGCAAAGGCGATAATCAAGGCCGATGCCGAGGAAGATGCCAAGGAGAAGGCTTTCAAGGCTTCGGTGGACAAGGTGCGTGCGCTTGCGGCGGCGGAACTCGCGAAGGGCAAGCCGTTCACCCCCAAGATGTTCGGCGACGCAAACGTGTCTACTTCGATAACCTTTACGGTGTCGACGATGGCTCGCGGCGCATTCCCCGATGCCAACTATGTGGCTGCACCGGCGATGCGTCTCTCAAAGGGGCAGATTTCCGATTTCGTGAAGGGGGCGTTGCCCGGTCAGGGCCTTGTGGTGTATCTTGAGGATCGCGTTCCCGGAGATGCGGCTGAGGCCCAGATGGTTCGCAGCCAGATCCGTGACGAGATGAGCCAGGCGACGGCGTATTCGTTCGTCACCGAGTGGAACAAGTGGAACCTGTCGCGCATGAACCTCAAGGCCGGCGCTGGCGCGTCCATGGAGGAATATGACGATGACGGTGAAGTTTCGGAAGACTGATCCCTCCGCGACACTCCCGTCCTATGCCCATCCCGGCGATGCCGGGATGGACTTGTGTTCTGTTGAGGAACTTGTGATACCACGTGGCGAACGGCGTCTGGTGCGCACTGGCCTTGCGATGCGGCTTCCGTCGGGATACGAGGCCCAGGTGCGTCCGCGCAGCGGCCTTGCGCTCAAGAAGGGGGTTACGGTGATTAACTCCCCCGGCACCATTGACGAGGGATACCGTGGCGAGATTGGCGTGATACTTGTCAATCTTGGGGAAGGGCCGTTTGAAATCCGCAATGGCGACAGGATTGCGCAGATGGTTGTGGCTCCATGCACCCGCGCAGAGATAGAGCTTGTTTCGGAACTTGACTCCACAGAGCGCGGCACCGGCGGCTTTGGCTCCACCGGAGTCTGAACAGTAAACGCCCATCATGCTATAATACGCGACATGGAAGAAGTAAGAGTTAGGTTTGCCCCGTCGCCGACGGGAAAGGTTCACATAGGCAACATACGCGCCGCAATCTACAACTGGCTGTATGCCAGGCATGTGGGCGGCAAATTCCTGCTCCGTGTCGAGGATACGGATCTTGAGCGTTCGACGCCGGAGGCCATCCAGACCCTGCTTGAGTGCATGGAGTGGCTTGGGCTCAACTATGACGAGCCGGTCTTTTACCAGACCAAAAACGTGAAGCGCCATCTTGAATGCGTAGAGAAACTGCTTGCGGATGGCCGCGCCTACAAGTGCGAGAAGACGTCCCGCGACGGCAAGACCGGCACTGTCGTCATGTTCCGCATGCCCAAGGAGGGCGTGATCGAATATGACGACATAGTCAAGGGCCACATGGCCAAGAAGGCCGAGGATATCCAGGATTTCGCGATTGTCCGTTCCGACGGGTCGCCGATTTTCCATCTGGCCAACGTGGTGGACGACATAGACCAGCGCGTTACGCACATCATTCGCGGCGACGACCATGTGGAGAACACTTTCAAGCACATCGAGCTTTTCAGGGCGCTTGGCGCGGAGCCGCCCAAGTACGGCCACCTCTCGATGATCGTGAATGCGCAGGGCAAGCCGTACTCCAAACGCGACGGAGCGGCGTTCGTAGGAGAGTTCCGCGAGCAGGGATATCTGCCAGAGGCACTTTTCAACTATCTGCTTCTCCTTGGATGGAATCCCGGTGACGACAGGGAAGTCCTCACGCGGGATGAAATGGTCAAGCTGTTCACCCTTGAGTCCGTGCACGTCACCGCCGCGAAGTTCGACATCAAGAAGCTCCAGTGGATGAATGCCGAATACATCAAGCGCATTCCCCGCGATGAGTTCACTGCGGAGTTGAAGCGTCGCATTGAGGCTGGCGGATATGACCTTTCCGGATTTGGCGAAGCGTCCTTCAACTGGGGATTGCTTGTCGACCAGCTTCAGGTGCGCACGAAGTTCCTTGGCGACATTCCGGGCAACTGCGCCTATTTCTTCACTGAAGACTATCCGTTCGACGAGAAGGCCGTGGAGAAGCGCCTGAAGAAGGAGGGCGTGAAGGAACTCCTGCTGGATCTCGCGGACAGGTTCGAGAAGATTGGGCAGTTCTCGGCGGCGTCTTGCGAGGCGATGGTCAAGGAACTTTCGCAGGGCAACGGCATGGGACCGTGGGTGCATCCGATACGCGTTGCGGTCTCCGGACGCATGGAGGGTCCCGGACTCTTCGAAATGCTGGAGCTTCTTGGCCGCGAACGCACCGTGGCGCGTCTCCGTTCGGCGGCAGACCGGTTCTGCTCCTGATCAGACAAGGGCCTCTTCAGCAATGGCGGATATAATCCATGACGACCCGATGCTTGAACCGTATCGCGGCGTCATACGCCGCCGTATGGCGCATGTGCGCGAATTGGCTGGACGGCTGACGGGTGGTGCGAAGCTTTCCGACTGGGCATCAGCCCACGAGTATTACGGGCTTCATCGTGTACGTGGCGGCTGGGTGTTTCGGGAATGGGCGCCAAACGCCACGGAAATGTGGCTCGTAGGGGATTTTTCGGATTGGAAGGTGCTGCCTGGATTCCGGCTGAGGCGCATGGACGGGACTGACGATTGGGAGGGCAGATTCCCAGCCAAGTCAATTAGGCACGGGCAGTACTTCCGATTGGAGATGCGCTGGAAGGATGGGCATGGGGAACGCATACCCGCGTATGCGCGTCGCGTAGTGCAGGATCGGTCGACCGGCCTTTTTGCGGCGCAGGTGTGGACTCCGCGCCCGTACGTCTGGAAAAACGCCGCAATCGCGCGTAGGGGAAAGTCGCGCCCAGTCATCCCTGTGATTTACGAGGCCCATGTGGGGATGGCGAGCGAAGAGGGCAAGGTGGCGACATACGCCGAGTTTCGCGACAACATGCTGCCCCGCATAAAGGCCGCAGGGTACAACACTGTCCAGCTCATGGCGGTGATGGAGCATCCGTACTATGGTTCGTTTGGCTACCATGTCTCAAGCTTTTTCGCCGCGTCGTCAAGGTTCGGCACGCCAGAGGACCTTAAGTCGCTCATAGATGCGGCGCATGGCATGGGGCTTCGCGTGATAATGGATCTCGTGCACTCGCATTCGGTAAAGAACGAACGGGATGGCCTCTCCCTTTTTGACGGCACCGACTACCAGTATTTCCATTCGGGGCCAAAGGGCTGGCACTCGGCTTGGGATTCACGCTGTTTCGACTACGGAAAGGTCAAGGTGCTGCATTTCCTGCTGTCGAACTGCCGCTTCTGGCTCGACGAGTACCGATTTGATGGTTTCCGGTTCGACGGCATCACGTCGATGCTGTATCTGCACCATGGGCTTGGCGTTGCGTTCACGGACTACTCGATGTATTTCGATGGGTCTGTCGATGAGGATGCGTATGCGTACCTTGCGCTGGCGAATTCCGTGATACATGAGGTGAATCCGTCCGCGATAACGGTGGCGGAGGATGTCTCTGGAATGCCGGGATGTGCCGCGCCTGTGAGGGCCGGTGGACTTGGGTTCGACTACCGCATGGCCATGGGCGAGCCGGATTACTGGTTCAAGATTGCGGAAAAGGTGCCGGACGAGAAATGGTCGATGTACGGCCTGTACCATGCGCTCACCGACAAGCGAGCGGACGAGAAGGTCGTTTCGTACGTGGAGTCCCATGATCAGGCACTCGTGGGCGGCAAGACGTTTTTCTTCCAGCTCGTAGACTCGGCAGTGTATTTCGGCATGGGCAGTGATCAGCATGGTCTTGCGATAGACCGTGGCGTGGCCCTGCACAAGATGGCGAGACTCGCCACGCTCGCGCTGAATGGCGGCGCGTACCTCGATTTCATGGGCAATGAGTTCGGGCATCCGGAATGGATAGATTTTCCGCGAGAGGGGAATGATTTCAGCTACAGCCATGCGAGGCGGCAGTGGTCTTTGCGGGATGACCCGAATCTTCAGTTCAAGGCTCTTGGCGATTGGGACCGCGAGATGATAGGATCGCTTTTGGCGAGCGGGTGCTTTTCTTCGCGTCCGATCCCGCTTGTCAGGAACGATCCAGACCATGTGCTTGCCTTCTATCGTGGCGGCATGGTGTTCGTGTTCAACTTCGATCCGTCACGATCCTATTCGGATTATGGCGTGCTCGTGCCGCCTGGCGGCATGTACCGTCTCATTCTGGATTCTGACGAGTCTCGGTTTGGTGGACAGGGCAGAATCGCCGCCCACCAGGAGTTCTGGCCGTCCAACGTGGAATGCGGCGATGAAATCGTCCAGCAGATAAAGCTCTATCTGCCGGCCCGTTCCGCAGTTGTGCTTCGGCGCAAGATATGACGCGCCGCGTCCTTCCGTGCATTCACGGCCGAACGCGGCGGCATTGTCACGTGTGAGAGTTTGATTTAGCCCAGCACCTTGGCTATGCGGCTGACGGCCTCTTCCACATTGGCGCGCGAATTGAATGCGGAGATTCGGATGTAGCCCTGTCCGTTGCGGCCAAAGCCGGCGCCGGGCGTAGTGACTACGTTGGCCTCGGCAAGGAGCCTGTCGAAGAACTCCCAGCTGTCGCCCTTTACGTTCGTCCACAGGTACGGGGAATCCGTGCCGCCGATAACGTCGTAGCCCAACTTGAGGAGGGCATCCTTCATTATCTTTGCGTTTTCTAGGTAGAAGTCTATCGTAGCCTTCGTCTGGGCCTGCCCGGCCGGCGAATGCACGGCTTCGGCCCCTCTCTGCGTCACGTAGCTGCATCCGTTGAACTTCGTCGTCTGGCGGCGTGTCCAGAACGGGCGCAACTCCACGGGATTGCCGTCGGCAGTGTATGCGAAAAGCCCCTTGGGGACTACCGTGTATCCGCAGCGAACACCGGTGAACCCGGCGGTCTTCGAATAGCTGCGGAACTCGATCGCGCATTCGCGGGCACCTTCGCACTCGTAGATTGAATGCGGTATGCCGGGAGTGCGAATGAAAGCCTCGTATGCGGCATCGAAAAGCAGCAGCGTCTTTCTTGCCCTTGCCCAATCGACCCAAGCCTGAAGCTGCGCCTTGGTCGCCACCGCCCCGGTGGGATTGTTCGGGAAACAAAGGTATACGACATCGGCATCGATGCCGTCAGGGGAGGGCACGAAGCCGTTCGCCGCAGTGCCCTCAAGATACACAAGCCCGGAGTAGCGTCCGTCTGCATTCGCGCCGGTACGCCCCGCCATGACGTTGGTATCCACATACACCGGATAGACGGGGTCGGGAACCGCAATCCTGACGTCTCCGCCGAAGAGCTCCTGTATGTTGCCGCAGTCGCACTTGGCCCCATCCGACACGAATATCTCGTCAGCCGAGACGTCTATGCCGCGAGCCTGGAAGTCCGTCCTCGCGATCGCCTCGCGCAGGAAGTCGTATCCCTGTTCGGGTCCGTATCCGCGGAAGGTCTCGCGCCTTGACTCGTCATTCACGGCCTTGTGCATCGCCTCTATGACCGCCGGCGCCAGAGGCTCCGTGACATCGCCGATGCCGAGGCGAATGATCTTGGCGGCAGGGTTCTTTTCCTGATATGCCTTTATGCGGTGTGCGATTTCTGTGAAGAGATAGCTTGATTGAATCTTGAGATAGTTTTCGTTGACGCGAACCATGTTTTATTCCCTCTTTTTATCGGTGGCAGATTATACCACATTTTGCGCGAAGCCCCAAAATCCGCAGATGGAATCGCATATCAAGGGAATGCCTTTTGGGCAAACCTGTTTTGTGGTAGAATACCGGACATTTCAGCAACGAGTTCAACCTAAAAAAGGATGATTGAAATGAAGCAGGCAGACATAGGTCTCATCGGACTCGCCGTCATGGGCGAGAACCTCATCATGAATATGGAGTCGAAGGGGTTTACCGTTGCGGTGTTCAACCGCACCGTCGAGAAGGTCGATGCCTTCGTGAACGGCAGGGCCAAGGGCCGTAACATCATCGGCGCACATTCGATGCAGGAGTTTGTGGCGTCTCTCGCGAAGCCCCGCAAGGTGTTCATGATGGTGAAGGCGGGCGCTGCCGTGGACAGCATGATCGACCAGCTGATTCCGCTGCTTGAGCCGGGCGACATCATCATCGACGGCGGCAACTCTCATTTCCCGGATACGATTCGCCGCACGAAGTATGTGGAGGAGAAGGGGCTTCTCTATGTGGGCACTGGAGTCTCCGGCGGAGAAGAGGGTGCGCTCAAGGGGCCCAGCATGATGCCAGGCGGCTCCCCTGCCGCGTGGCCGTTCGTCAAGCCCATCTTCCAGGCCATCTGCGCAAAGGTCGAGGACGGATCCCCGTGCTGCGACTGGGTGGGCGAGAATGGCGCGGGCCACTTCGTGAAGATGGTTCACAATGGCATCGAGTATGGAGACATGCAGCTCATCTGCGAGTCCTACCAGCTTATGAGGGATCTGCTCGGCATGAGCGACGACGAGATGCACGAGGTGTTCAAGAAGTGGAACACCACGGAACTCGATTCGTACCTCATCGAGATAACCCGCGACATTCTGGCATACAAGGATGCAGACGGTTCCGCGCTCGTCGAAAACATTCTCGACACGGCAGGGCAGAAGGGGACCGGCAAGTGGACGGGTATCGCCGCCCTTGACGAGGGCGTGCCTCTCACGCTCATCGGGGAGGCCGTTTTCGCCCGCTGCCTTTCGGCCATGAAGGCCGACCGCGTTGAGGCTTCGAAGGCGTATGCCCGCAAGATTCCCGCATTCACCGGGGACAAGGCCAAGTTCGTGGAGGCGATACGCCAGGCTCTCTATGCCTCCAAGATCGTATCGTACGCGCAGGGCTATACGCTGATGCGCACTGCGGCCAAGACCTACGGATGGAACCTCAACTACGGCGGCATTGCGCTCATGTGGCGCGGCGGCTGCATCATACGCAGCGTGTTCCTCGGCAAGATCAAGGAGGCCTATGACAAGAATCCTGAGCTGTCGAACCTGCTTCTCGACCCTTATTTCAAGGATACGATAGAGAAGCTGATACCGGCTTGGAGGGAGGTCGCGTCTGCGGCGTTGGCGTATGGAATCCCTGCCCCGACTATGACGTCGGCGCTGTCCTACTTCGACGGCTACACCACAGAACGCCTACCGGCAAACCTCCTGCAGGCGCAGCGCGACTATTTCGGCGCCCACACGTACGAACGGCTCGACGCTCCGCGCGGGCAGTTCTTCCACACGAATTGGACCGGCCACGGCGGCAATACGTCCGCAGCCACGTATAACGCATAATCGGGGGTGCGCAATTCGGTGGATGCCGCCGCCATGGATCCATTTGCGGCGGGCATCCACCGTTTTTTGCGTTTCCCTTTTGTTTCCTGTTGACTTGCAGGATGCGATTTGATACATTACACAACTCAAAGGCGAGATAGCTCAGTCGGTAGAGCGCAGGACTCATAAGCCTAAGGTCAAGGGTTCGATCCCCTTTCTCGCCACCAGATTTCAGAAAGAACAAAGAGGATAGAACAATGGGTACAGGTCGTACACTACGCAAGGAATCGCATGTCCGTCCGTGCAAGACGCCGGCGGGTAAGGCGCGTAAGAGCGCGGCGCAGCGTCGTCGTCTCGTCAAGTTTGGCCTTGGCGAAGATGAGGTCAAGATCATGAGCGATGAAAGCGTGCGTGTGCTTGTGCAGCGTCCTACGACTGTCAAGAAGATGCTCGCCAAGCGTTCAGCCAAATAAGCGCTGCCATGACATGCGTCTATTGTTCGGTTGACGAACAATGCGTCAATCCCCTCTTCGAGGTGTTCGAAGGAGGGGATTTCGTTTTATCGTCGTACCGGGACATCGAGGAGCCGACAACGACGATGCAGATATTCTTCCCGGAGCCTGAAGGGAATTGCGGGGAGATGCGTCGGGCGGCGATTGCCGCGCTCAAGACCGCGCTCGACATAGTTGGAGTTGCTTCGGAAATAAAGGTCCGCACGTTTCCAGATGAAGATTGGACGCTATCCTATCGGCTGCATTTCAAGACAACCGTGCTGTCTCCACGCCTTGCCGTGGTTCCCGCATGGGAGAGCTACGAGCCGACAGAAGGGCAGAAGGTCATCAGGATTGATCCTGGGATGGCGTTTGGCACCGGCAACCATGCAACGACGAGGGCTTGTCTCGAATACGTGGCGGAATCCGACGTAAGGACGTCATTCCTTGATGTCGGGTGCGGAAGCGGGATACTCGCCGTCGCCGCGAAGCTTCTTGGCTTTTCGGATGTGCGCGGCTTTGATATCGATGCCGATGCCGTGAAGGTCGCCAAGGAGACGGCCGCCGCCAACAAGGTGGACGTGGATTTCTTCCGGGGCGATCTTTCCGGAATCATGAAGGATTGCCCGGATATCGCCCCCGCCGATCTTGTCGCGGCAAACGTGCTTGGCCCGGTGCTGATCCGTTTCGCAAGGCGCATATCGTCCTTGGTGAACCCAGGCGGAAGCATAATCCTCTCAGGCATACTCGATGAGCTTTATCCTGAGGTGAAGTCCACATATGAGGGATTCGGCTTCACCGAACGTTCGTCAAAGATCGTCGGCGAATGGCGCACTGGACTTTTTGTGCTATAATCGCAGACATCATGGATATTCTCTGCGCGGTATTTTCCTTTCTTCTCATCCTGGTAGGCGTTATCGGGTGTGTGGTTCCGATGCTGCCGGGCCCGGCAATCGCATATTGCGGCGTACTGGCGCTTCTGCCATCCAGATTCGCGCCGTCCACTCCCGTATGCATCGCGTTCGGCGTTGCGTGCGCGGTGGTGCTTGTGTTGGACTATGTCGTTCCGGCCTACGGGGCGAAGCGGTTCAACTGTTCGCGCATGGGTGTTGTCGGGTGCATGGTCGGCACCATCGTGGGCATATTCTTCATGCCGTGGGGAGTGATTGCCGGGCCGTTCATCGGAGCGGTTATCGGTGAGATCGCATCGGGCAAGCGGTTTACAGACTCGCTTGTTGGCGGCATGGGCGCACTGCTCGGATTCCTGTGCGGGACTTTGCTCAAGATCGTCTATTGCGCGACGTGTGCCGGTTGGTGCATAGCCGCGCTTTGGAGGTGATGCGCATGAAGAATGGTGAGCCGCATCGCCGCGTCGCATCGAATGGGTCTGGAGAAGCCCTGGTACTGTGCGGATGCCGCATGCTGCTCCCTGACCATACGGTCGGAGAGGGCGACATCCTCATCGAGAATGGGACGATAGCGCGGATCGGGCATGGCCTTGCCGGTTCGGGTTGCGCGGTCAGGCATCTGCATGGCGCCCTTGTAATGCCCGGCCTCGTGAACGCGCATGGGCATACGGCAATGACGCTTCTGCGCGGCATAGGCGGAGGATTGCCCCTTGGACGTTGGCTTAGTGAGGCGATTTTCCCGGTGGAGGCGAGGTTGACCCGGGCCGACGTGGAGGCCGGCGTTCGGTGGGGCGTAGTGGAGATGCTTGCGGGCGGAACCATATGCGTTGCGGACATGTATGATTTCGCCGACGTTGGAGGGCGGGTATTTGACGATGCGGGATTCAAGGCGAACATCTGCTGTGTGGGCCGGAATGCGCCTGGGCGGCTGAGGGAGTGCATCGATTTCACCCGCCACTGGAGTGGAGGGATGCATGGCGGCATTGCCGTGGATCTGTGCATACACTCCGAGTACCTTACCGATGAGCGGTTCTGCCGGGAACTTGCCGCCGCGAACCGCGACATGAGGCGTCCACTCCACGTGCACGTGTCGGAGACTAAGCGTGAACACGATGAGTGCATCGCCCGCCACGGTAAGACGCCGATCGCGTATCTGGCCGACGTGGGGCTTCTCGACCATGGGGGATATGCCGCGCACTGCGTGTGGGCGACGGACGACGATTTCAGGATCATGCGGGACCATGGCGTGTCCCTCGTGCACAATCCCACGAGCAACATGAAGCTCGGCAGCGGCTTCGCCCGCGTTGCGGCGGCAAAGGCCATCGGCGTGAACGTTGCGCTTGGGACGGACGGGTGCGCCTCCAATGACAACCTCAACCTTTTCGAGGAGATGCACCTTGCCGCCCTCGTCCACAAGGGGCTCGCACACGATCCCATGGTGCTGTCCGCGTGGGACATCATAGACATGGCTACGGCCAACGGCGCAAATGCGCTTGGGAGAGGCGATTCCGGCTCGGTGGCGGAGGGGAAGCGTGCCGACCTTTGCGTAGTTGATCTCGACAGGCCGCACCTTGCGCCCGCAGACGATATCCCGAACCTGCTCGTCTACAGCGCCCAGGCCTCCGATGTCATGATGACCATCGTTGACGGCCGCATACTGTTCGATGGCGGAACGTACACTACCATCGACGTGGAGAAGTCAAAGGCGGATTTTCTCGCATCAAGCCGTCGGATAAGGCCGCATTGACGGTCAGTTTGCGCAGTACATCTCGCGACTGCGGGCAAAAGTGGTATACTATTCGCCCATGCCGCACAACTGCGGAGACAACATCACATAACATACCATGGCAAAGAGAATATTGGTCATAAATCCCGGGTCGACATCGACCAAGGTAAGTCAGTTCGAAGATAGGGACGTAAAGTTCGAGAAGAACGTTTTTCACGACTCTTCCGTCCTCCTTAAGTTTGCGCATGTGAACGACCAGCTCCAGTTCCGCTACGACCTGATCGTTTCGCAGTTGAGGGAAAACGGCGTGTCGCCTGATTCCATAGACGCATTCGTCGGCCGTGGCGGCAGCGCGTGTACGCAGCCGGGCGGCATTACGGTCATAGACCAGAAGCTCTACGACGACACGGTCGCCGGTGTGGGAGGCTCGGAGCATCCCGCGAAGCTTGGCGTGATGCTCGCATGGCGGTTCGCGCAGGAGTACGGCAAGCCGGCCTATACCCTCAACCCGACCAACGTTGACGAATACGGCGAGCTTGCCCGCCTTACGGGAATCAAGGGCGTTTACCGTACGCCCCATTCGCACGTCCTCAACCAGAAGGCCGTGGCCGAATACCATGCCGAGAAGATGGGGCGCCGCTATGAGGACTGCAATTTCATCGTGGCGCACATCGATGGCGGCATTACCGTTGGCGCACACGACCACGGGCGCATGGTGGACGGTAACATGGGGGCAGATGGCGAAGGGGCATTCACCCCTACGCGCATCGGTTCCGTGCCTGTCATGCAGGTTCTCGACTACATCGAGTCGCATTCCATCGAAGACGTGCGTCTGCGCTGTTCGCGCGCGGGCGGTTTCGTCGATCTTTTCGGCACGTCAAACTCCGACACGATCCATGCGAAGGTTGATGCCGGCGACAGGAAGGCGACGCTCGTGTGGAACACCATGATCTACCAGGTGTGCAAGATGATCGGAGAGATGAGCGCGGTCCTGTGCGGCAAGGTCGATGCAATCCTGCTGACCGGCGGCCTTCTGCGCTTTCAGGACGTCATTGAGGGAATTCGCCGCCGTTGCGGCTTCATTGCCCCGATAGAGACCTACCCCGGCGAGATGGAGCAGGAGGCGATGGCGTATCCTGCACTGCGTGTCCTGAACGGCGAGATTGAGCCGCGCCACTACGAGGGGCGCAACGTCTGGAACGGCTTCGGTGACATTGACCTCTGATGCACGCTTGACTTGTGCCGCGCATTATGGTTTAATACCCACTTCAAGTCTCATCGGGTGCTGAAGTCGGTGTGACCGCATGAACGGACAAAACCCCGTTTTGGGGACAAAGCCACAAACAAAGGAAAAGAAGATAATGCTGCAGAAATCTACTCGCGGCCAGAACCCCGGCGACAACCGGAAGTGGTATCTGGTTGACGCGAAGGATCAGGTACTCGGCCGTATTGCCGTGCTGATCGCGAACAAACTCCGTGCGAAAGACTCCCCGCGTTTCGACCCATCGGTGGATCAGGGCGCTTTCGTGGTGGTAATCAACGCCGCCCAGGTGAAGCTCACCGGCAAGAAGGAGTCCCAGAAGGACTACCAGCGCTATTCGGGATACCGTGATGGCCTCAAGCACTTCACGGCCGCCGAGATGCGTGCCACGCATCCCGACCGCATGATCAAGGAGGCTGTGTGGGGGATGCTTCCCAAGAACAACATTGCGCGCAAGATGATGACGCGCGTCAAGGTGTTTGCCGGTCCGGAGCATACGCACGCCGCGCAGAAGCCTGAAACAATCACACTCTAAGGGGTCGAGAAGCTATGGCTAACAAGAAGGTAATTTCGGCCGGCACCGGCCGCCGCAAAACCGCCGTCGCGCGCGTTACGCTCGTCGAGGGCAAGGGTGAGTGGACTGTAAACCGCGAGCCGCTTGAGGCGTACATCACGTCCGAAGCGCTCCGCGACTATCTGAAGCAGCCGATCGCGATTTCCGGCTACGATCTTTCCTCGACCGATGTCGTGGTGTTCGCGAAGGGCGGCGGTGTGTCCGGCCAGGCCGGCGCGATCCGTCATGGCCTTGCCCGCGCTCTGGTGGCGGCGGATGCGAACCTGCGTGCCGCGCTTAAGAAGGCCGGCTGCATGACTCGCGACAGCCGCATGAAGGAACGCAAGAAACCCGGCCAGCCGGGTGCACGCAAGCGCTTCCAGTTCTCGAAGCGTTAATGCTCAGGTCGGCGGCTGGCAGATTGCGGAACGCTTACCGTTGCGGTGTGTTCCCGTCTGCCATTCGCCGTCTGTCAATTTCAAGTTACGGATATGGCATTTGGTTTTATCGGAAAGCTGCTGTCCAAGCTTACGGGGAAGGACGATGCAGGTCGTCCCCGCAAGGGATCGGATGGCCAGGCGGGAAATGGTCGCGGAAAGCGAGGCAAGAGGGGGCGGCACGGCAAGAATGGCGCCGAGAGGTCCAAGGAAGCGTCCTCGCAATCCCGCAGTCAACAGCAGCGCAAGCCGCAGCAGAAGGGCGTCCGTGGTTCCGAAGGCTCTGCCGATGAGGGGCAGGGCCGTCGCGGGCGTAGCGGCGACAGGCGTCGCAGGGACGGGCAGCGCACAGATCGCCGCCGTCATGATGGACGCGACGGATTTGGTTCAAGGAGAGGCGGCACACGCGGAAAGCCGGTCTCGATGGACACCGCGCCGAACGAGATGCGTCCGGGCGGAGAGGTGTCTGCGGAGGAGCGCAAGAGGCGGCAGGAGCTTCATGCCGCATGGTCCATCGACCAGTTCGTAGTGGCTCCGGCAGAGGGGAAGAAGCGTTTCCACGATTTCAACCTTCCGTCGGAGGTTATGCATGGCATAGCGGATCTTGGCTTTCAGTATTGCACCGAAATCCAGGCGCTGTCGCTGCAGAATGCGCTTGACGGAAAGAACATCGCCGGCAAGGCGCAGACGGGATCCGGCAAGACTGCGGCGTTCCTCGTCGCTATCCTTACGCGCTATTTGCGCACCCCAGACCTTCGGTCCAAGAAGAACGGGTGTCCGCGAGCGCTCGTCATAGCTCCAACGCGCGAGCTTGTGATACAGATCTGCAAGGATGCCGATGCGATCGGCAAGTACTGCGACCTGCGCTCGCTTGCCGTCTACGGCGGCATGGATTATGATCGGCAGAAGCGCGAGCTTCAGGAGTCCCCCATAGATCTGCTTGTGGCCACCCCTGGCCGTCTCCTTGACTTCTGCAACCAGCACGTGATTGACCTCAACAAGGTGGATACGCTCGTCATCGACGAGGCGGACCGGATGCTCGACATGGGCTTCATACCCGATGTCCGCCGCATAATGGGTCGGCTTCCCACCAAGGACAAGCGTGCCACGATGCTCTATTCCGCGACACTTTCCGACAGCGTCATGGAACTCGCCTCCCAGTGGATGGAAGAGCCTGTGCGTGCGGAGGTCAGCAGCGAGCACAACGCCACGGATACGGTAAGGCAGGTCGTGTACGTGATTCGTGCCGAAGACAAGTTCAAGGTGCTGTACAACCACATAGCCCTGCATCCAGACGCAAGGGCGATAGTGTTCTGCAACCGCAAGTCGACTACGGAGGACGTGTACGAGTCGCTGAAGCGCAGGGGAGTGTCGTGCGAGATGCTTTCCGGCGACGTGAACCAGAATCGGCGCCTCAAGACGCTTGAGGACTTCCGCAACGGCAAGGTGAAGATCGTGATCGCAACGGATGTCGCCGGGCGCGGAATACATGTGGACGACATCGAGTACGTGATCAACTTCGATTTCCCGTACGAGCCGGATGACTATGTGCATCGCATAGGGCGCACAGGCCGGGCCGGAAACACGGGCATAGCGATTTCGTTCGCCGACGAGGATGAGTCGTTCGCCATCCCCGATATCGAGGAATACATAAATGAGCCGCTGAAGTGCACTCTCCTACAGGAGGATGACCCCCTGCTCAAGCCGCTTGAGAAGCTTGCCCGTGGGCAGTGTTCCGAGCTCAAGCCTGTGGACGAGGCGGCAAAGGCGGAGGTCGATGCGCGCGAAGCGGTCACGAAGGAGCAGATTGACGCAGCCGCCGCGCTTGTTGGCATACGCGACGGAATGATCGTCAAGAATGCCGCCGGCAAGGAGGGCATCGTGGCGATTGACGAAAATGCTCCGCTCCAGCGCAAGATGCCGACTTTCGAGAAGGCGCTTGAGCCGAAGAAGGTGGTGGACGAGTCGGACGCATATCTCAAGTCGGTGGACCAGAAGGATCATTTCGAGGAATGGTCTGTCTGACCATCGTACACGGCAACAACATCGGCGGTACCTTTGAATACACTCTTCGAGGCGTTCAAGTTCAACCGTGACAATCGCCCAGATGCCACGGCGTTCCTGATTTCCTCCGGAGACCGTGCGATTCCCGTAAAGTGGGCACAGTTCGCCGAGGACATTTCGGCAGTTGCGTGGGTGATCCGCAAGTATGCGCCGGGCGGGACGATAGGCCTTCTCGGGGAAAATTCCTACGAGTGGATCACGGCGCATGCAGCCTGTGTGTTTTCCGGGGCGACGGTTGTGCCGATAGAGGTGACACAGACGGCCTCGGAGATAGCGGAAAGGCTTCGCTTCACCGGGGCGATTGCGCTGATCCATTCTGCGCTCTATACCGAAAAGGCAAATGAAGTGAAGCGCATGCTTCCGGGACTCGTCATTGGCGGATTTGGTTCTCGGCGCACCGATTTCTTCATAGACAAAGGGCATCGAGCGATAGCCGATGGCGAGTGCGGGCTGTTTGACGGGTCTCCGCCGGACGAGGATCGCACGTCCATGATCGTGTTCACGAGCGGAACTACCTCGAAGCCGCATGGCGCAGAGCTTACGCTTAGGGGAATGCGCACATTCGTGGAGTTCGCGCAGCGCCAGCTCAAGATGAAGCTTGGCGACCGATCCCTGATGGTGCTTCCGCTCCACCACATATTCGGCATATGCACAACGTATCTGATGCTCGCGCAGGGCGTTGCGCTTGGCGTGTGCCCGGATTTCCGTCGGCTTTACGACACCGTTGAGCGATTCCGCGTAAACTACATCTTTCTCGTGCCGGCCCTTGCGGGCATTCTGGCGGACAAGATTGCCCAGAGGGCAGAATCCGCCGAGGCCGCATTCGGTTCGCCGATAGACTGGATCCTTGTTGGCGGGGCACCGCTGTCGCGAAGGGTCTACGAGAATCTGCGGGCGCTTGGCATCAAGCCTCTTGGCGGCTATGGGCTTACCGAGACGACATCCCTGTATTCGCTTGCCCCCATTGATGACGACCCACGGGTTGGTAGTGCCGGCAAGGTGTGCGACATCCCTGGCGTGGAGACGAAGGTCTCGCCGGATGGCATACTGATGATGCGAGGTCCGAACGTCCTCAAGGGTTATTACTGCGATCCCGAAC
>CAVJWR010000013.1:4658-5339 GCA_963653155.1 Limosilactobacillus gorillae | reverse complement strand
TTGGGCGCATAGACGAGGACGGCTATGTATGGATCACGGGCCGCGCCTCTCGGACTATCGTTCTCTCGTCCGGCAAGAAGGTTGCGCCGGAAGAGCTTGAGGAGAGGATACTTGCCCTGCCGGGCATACAGGAAGTCGTGGTGTCTGGAGACGGCGAAAGGCGGGAGATCAAGGCCGAGATATTTGCCGCCATAACTGATGCCGTGGTCAGGCGCGAGGTCAATGAGCTTAATTCGCGATTGCCCGTGTACAAGCGCATAAAGACGGTCGTAGTTCGCTCCGAGCCTTTTCCGAGGACGGCTTCAGGCAAGATATGCCTGCATTCCGGCAAGGGGATGGTGCCGCCCGGAAGACGCGCAGAGACGAAATCCGTGGCTTCCGGACGGAAGGGACTCCCAAGGCTCTCATCTCCAATGGGAGTTGGGAAGCTTCGGTTCCTTTTTGTGCTAGCCCTTGCCGCCTCCGCCATCGCAGTCGCAGTCCTTGGCCTCGTGCCGCTCATACTGCGGCATTATGAGGTGGATTGCCCGGCCCAAATGGAGTCGTTTTTCGACTACATCGATCTTGCGGGTGAGATTCTTCTCGGACTGTTTGCGTTGCTCGTCGTGTTTTGGTTTAGGGAGCGCGGCAAGTGAAGACGTTGCAGCTGGTTCCCGCCATGGAACAGGGTGGCGTCGAAAG
>CAVJWR010000013.1:930-4648 GCA_963653155.1 Limosilactobacillus gorillae | reverse complement strand
AATCGCGCCCTTGTCGCCGCAGGGTGGGAAAATGTAGTTGTCTCGTCCGGCGGCAGACTCGTGGAGCAGATTGCGGCGGATGGCGGGCGTCACATCGGGATGGACGTCAAGTCGAAGAATCCATTTACTTGCGTATCGAGGGCATTGAGGCTGCGTAAGATACTTTCAGCAGAGCGTCCGGATGTCGTCTGCGCCCATTCCAGGGTGCCCGCGTGGCTTTTCATGATGGCAAGCCGAGGACTTGGCCTAAAGTGGATGACTTTTGCGCATGGCGCGAATTCGGTATCTTGGTACTCCAAGGTCATGACATTCGGCGATCTTGTGGTGACGCCCTCGCGGTTCATCGCCGAATACCTCAAGGAGAATTACGGGCTGTCTGACGAGCGTATCCGGGTGATACCGAGGGCCATCGACAGAAGAAAGTTTGACATTGAAAACCTTGACCGGGAGTTCATCGCCGCAAAGCGGAAGGAATGGGGCATAGACGGGAAGTTTGTGGTCATGGGCGTTGGGCGCATCACCCAGCTGAAGGGCTACGACATGCTGATCCGTGCGGTAGCCAAGGCGAACGCCATTGCCGCATCCGAGGCTTCATCCCATCCCAATGGAAGAAAGCCATTCAAGCTTGTGATCGTCGGCGAGGCCGAGCAGGCCCGGAAGGGCGTTGAGGATGGCCTGCGTGCGCTCGTAAAGTCCCTCGCGGTCAATGATGATGTCGTATTTGCCGGCAACCAGCGGAAGATCGCCGAATGCATCTCGATGGCGAATGTGGTCGTGTCGTCCAATACGCGCAAGCCAGAGGCGTTCGGACGTTCCATGGCGGAGTCGATCGCGATGGGTACGCCTGTCGTCGCAAAGGGGTTCGGCGGCGCATTGGACATAGTGGAGGATGGCGTGAATGGCGTCCTCGTCCCGTCCGACGTCGGCTACGCTGACGAGAGCGACGCATTCGCGGAGGCGATAGTGAAGGTGTCGCGCATGAAGTTCGGGGATTTGCGGTCGGCTGCGCTGAAGAAGTTCTCGTTCGATCTCATGATCGAACGGACGATGGCCGCATACATGGAGCTGGCGGGGCCTGACGGGAGCCGTCCCACTTGATTTCCTTTGCGCAAGGCAATATAATATGCGCAAGAATTTTGGAGGTACTGATGTCGAGACCGATAATTGATGAAGATTGCTGCAAGGGATGCGGACGTTGCGTTTCCGCCTGCATGAAAAAGTGCCTTGAGATTGCCGTAGACCATCTGAACGCGGCAGGACTGAAGCCCGTTCGCTATGTCGGAGAGGGGTGCGTCGGGTGCGGAATGTGCTTCTACAATTGCCCTGAGCCGTATGCCATCAGGGTTGAACGGTGATGCGGGTGGAATATCCCATTGACGAAAGGTTGAGGCCAGACAAGCTATGACTAAATTTGTTAAGAGCAATGAAGCGGTTGTGATGGGTGCCCTTTATGCGGGATGCGAGCTGTATTTCGGATACCCGATCACTCCGGCAAGCGAAATCGCGCATGGTGCGGCCAAATGGTTTCCAATGCTTGGGCGCACTTTTGTGCAGGCGGAATGCGAAACCGCGAGCGTCAACATGATGTTTGGCGCCGCCGCCGCCGGAAAGCTCTGCATGACCGCCACTTCGGGACCTGGGTTCTCCCTGATGCAGGAGGGCATCTCGTATCTGGCCGGTGCGGAATTGCCTGCCGTGATAGTCAACGTGAATCGTGCCGGCCCGGGGCTTGGCAACGTATATCCGGAGCAGAGCGACTATACTCCGGCGGTGAAGGGCGGCGGGCACGGAAACTACAGGACCTTCACCGTGGCTCCGGCAAGCGCCCAGGAAATGTTCGACCTCACGAGGCTTGCCTTCCGCATGGCGGCGAAGTGGCGCACTCCAGCAGTGGTGTTCGCCGATGGCCTTCAGGGGCAGATGATGGAAAGCGTGAGGCTGCCGGACGATGAGGATCCGAAGCCTGACTTTTCCGGCTGGGCCGCACAGGGTGAGCCCAAGACTCGCGGCAATCTCGTGAAGTCCATATTCCTCGATGCCGCCCAGCAGGAGGAGTTCAACCTTCATCTTCAGAAGAAGTATGCCGACATGGAGGCGGACGCCAAGTCGGAGGCGTATCTTGCGGAAGATGCCGAGCTGCTGATCGTTGCGTACGGAATCTCTTCGAGAATTGCCCGCACAACCGCTGAGACGCTTCGCGCAGAAGGCGTCAAGGCTGGCTGTTTCCGCCCCATCACATTGAGTCCGTTCCCAAGGAGAGACCTTGCAGAGGTCGCGAAGGGGCGCAAGCTTCTGGTGATCGCGCTTGATGCCGGACAGTTCGCTGACGATGTACGCCTAAACCTCGCAAAGGCAGGTCTTGGCGACGAGGCGGCATCTCTCCAGTTCATAAACCGCATGGGCGGTCAGGTAGTCACCGTGGACGATGCCGTAAAGGCCGCGAAGCGCGTCTTGGCATGATGTTGCGTCGGCTGCTCATCCTCTCGTCATGCGTACTCTTGCGCACTTTGCCGCTGGAGGCTGATGCCGGATATAGGTGGCGCATTGAGCCTGTCGGCGAGATCGCAAGACCCAGCATGCCAGGGGCGGCATCGCTGGGCGGAATTTCCTGGGTGTCCAACAACGTCTATTGGGCGGTGACGGACTGGAATCCCGTGCTGTGGGAACTGGAACTGCCCGTGGATTTGCGGAGCGGAAGGTTGTCCGGATGCAACCTTACCCGGTTGTGCGAACCGCAGGATGCGGTTGACGTTGAAGCCATTGTCCGTGATCCGATGGACGGATCGGTGTGGATTGCCGATGAGCGTTCATGCCGCATCACAAGGCATGATCCGGCGACTGGGCGTCGCACGGGCCAGGTGGAGCTTCCGCCGCTGATGGATGGCATATATCTGGATTTGGGCTTGGAATCGCTGACCATGAGCGAAGATGGCCTTGTGATGTGGACCTGCACGGAAGAGGCGCTGATGGCCGATGGCCCGCGTTCCACGAAAGCGCACGGTTCCGATGTTCGCCTGACGAAGCTATGCCGCAAGGGGAAGGGTGCGCCATGGGAGGTTGCCGGGCAATGGGTGTATCTTACGGATCCGATTGCCGGTGGGCCATGGTCCATCAGTGGACGGGACATGTCGCGCAGCGGCGTGTCGGAGCTGTGCCTGCTTGAAGACGGAACGCTGCTCGTTCTGGAGAGGGAATTCAGCAAGGTACTCATACCAAGGCTTCGCTGCCGCATCTATGAAGTCGATTTCACGTCCGCTACGGATGTGAACGGGATCGAATCCATCAGTCAGGCAAATGGACTAAAGCGCGTAGGAAAGCGTATGCTTTTCGAGACAAAGGGACTTTCCATGTACGAGGGCATGTGCGTGGGGCCGAAGCTTGCCGATGGCTCTCGGCTCATGGTGCTTGTCTCTGACGGAGACAAGCGAACGCTTTGCACGGTGTTTTCGTTGCGTCTCTACAGGCTTTAGCCAATAGTTGTGATTCTAACACAGAGACACGGAGACACAGACGTTTTTTGTTGTTTGATTTGGATGTGTTTTTATTGAAAATGGGGAGGTGCGTGGAGGTGTGGTGTGCTACAATACCTCCCCATGAAACACGTTGAGTTTGTCCCGCCGCGACAGCATCCGCTTTGGAGACTTTGCCTTCAAATGGGGATTACGGATGTAGTCGTAAAGGTGAATCCGGCACTTACGGGGCTTGAAGATCCGTGGAA
>CAVJWR010000013.1:0-897 GCA_963653155.1 Limosilactobacillus gorillae | reverse complement strand
CAACCTTGCGCTCCATCGTCGATGGGTTGGCATCCAATGGATTGCGTGTTGTCGGACTTGAGGGCGATCCGTTTGACATGTCCCCCGTGAAGCGGTATGGCGAAGCAGGTTTTACGTCGGCGATGCGCGACGAGGCGTTGGCGCATTATCGTGAACTGATAGAGTCGATGTCCAACCTTGGCATTCGCCTCATCTGCTACAACTTCATGGTGGGGCCCGGCTGGTCTCGGACTGGCGTACGCACCGTGCGCGGCGGAGCCCTTGCCACCTATTTCAGCAAGGCCGAATACGAGGCGGCATTTGGCCGCTCTTGCGGTCTCATCCTTGACCATGATCAGATATGGTCTAACTACGAATGCTTTATCAAGGCGGTAATGCCTATGGCCGAGAGAGTCGGTGTGCGGATGGGACTCCATCCTGATGATCCGTGCTTGCCGGAACTTGGCGGCTACGCACGAATCTTCGGGACGGTCGATGATTACGACAGGGCGTATGCGCTTTATCCGAGCGAGTCAAATTCCATTACATACTGCCAGGCGAACTTCAAGCTCATGGGTGCTGACCTCATCGGGACGGCGAGGCATTTTGGCAAGCGCATAGCCTTTATCCATGTGCGAGACGTAGAGGGCGACAGGACCGACTTCACCGAGCTGTTCCACGATCAGGGGTCAACCGATCAGTTTGCGCTAATGCGCACTTATCGCGAGCTTGGGCTTGATGTTCCCGTTCGTGGCGACCATGTGCCTGAGATGTCAGGCGATAGGCTGCTCGCGGAAGATTGCGTTCCCGGCTATTTCACGTTGGGACGATTGTTTGCCAACGGATATCTGAAAGCACTATTGAAAGGAACAGAAAATGCCATCACTCGCTAACATGCGCACGAAGGCCAAGGAAGCC
>CAVJWR010000012.1:40169-43855 GCA_963653155.1 Limosilactobacillus gorillae | reverse complement strand
ATATGGTCCCGCACGGCAGGTTCGGCCGACGTTTTGCGTGTCCACGCAGCATTATGCGTTCGCAGTGAATGCGCTTGTCGATCTCGTCAACGTCTGCGGCGAGAAGGCCTATGACTTCCGGTTGCGCGAGACGCAGACCTACGAGATTATCGAGGACGTAGCAAGTTGCCGCAGCGAACTGGGGATTCTCTACCTCGACTGCTTCAACGAATCAGTCCTCGGCAAGGTGCTGGAGGAACGAAACCTGACGTTCACGCAGTTGCTCCAGGCGAAGCCGCACGTGTTCCTCTGCCGGGCGCACCCGCTGGCGCGGCACCCAACCGTTTCGCTGGCTGAAATGGCACCCTATCCATACCTGTCGTTCGAGCAGGGGACGCACAATTCCTTCTACTTTTCGGAGGAGGTGTTCGCATCCGTCAGCCGTCCCCTGAACATCATGGTGCGGGATCGCGCGACGCTCTTCAACCTGCTACGTGGCCTCAACGGCTACACGATCAGCAGTGGCATCCTTGATCCCGGCCTCAATGGTGACGACATCGTGTCCGTGCCGCTTTCGGACGAGGGAGAGATGCGCATCGGCGTCGTTATGCGCAACGGGTACACGCCTAACGAGCAAACGAAGCTCTACTTGTCGTTCCTCAGAAAACACACGGAACCTGTCTTGTCCGAGTGTCGTCAGGGCAAAGGCCATTCATGACAAGGCGATCTGCGGTGTGATATAATTTAGTTCCATTATGAATGAATTTCTTGATAGGGTTGCCGGAATCTTGGAGACGTCTTGCGTCACTCCCGGCCTTGAGTTCAGATCCGTGCGCGGGTGGGGCTCGATGATGGGCTTTGCGCTTTTTGCGATGCTTGAGGATGAATACGGAGCAAAGCTAACTCCAGAGCAGTTTCGCGGGTTCAAGACAGTTGCGGACCTGATGGCCGTGGCGGGAATCAAGGAGGAAAACGCTTGAAGAACCTGCTGATCATCGGAGCGGGCGGTTTCGGGCGCGAGATGTTCGCGGCAGCCCGTGAAGCCTGTGGCTTTGGTGAGGGTTTCCGCATCAAGGGCTATCTTGACGGTAATCCGCATGCGCTTGACGGATTTGATGGGTATCCCTCCATAATCGGGTCCTCGGAATCCTATGTGATCGAGGAAGATGATGTGTTTGTGACGGCACTCGGTAACGTAGATGCGCGCAAGCGTTGCGCAGAGATGATTGAATCCAGAGGTGGATGCTTCATCCCGATAATCCACAGGTCTGCATCGCTTGGCCCGAATGTAGTTGTCGGTGAAGGGGCGTTTATCGCCCACAACGTGGTGCTCACTGCCGATGTGAAGATTGGAAGGCACGCTTGCGTGTTCCATGGTTCTGTGATTGGTCACGATACACGTCTCGGCGACTTCTCGCATGTCTATTCGCTTGTGTCGATAGGTGGTGGCGTATCCGTCGGCGAACGCGCATCCGTATTTCCGGGGGCAAGAATAGTCCCGCGCATTTCAATCGGCAATGGTGCGACTGTCGGAATCGGAAGTGCGGTAATACGGAGCGTAGATCCGGGAATCACGGTGTTTGGCGTCCCGGCGCAACGCCTTCGGGTCGTTTAACACAAGAGGCAGTTGCAAACCCCCGGACACGACAAACGTGTCCCTCTCGTGGCGATGGCGCCCCCGCCATCGTTGCGCAATGCGCGGGAGGGTCGAGCTCCCGCTCGACCGAAAGCGGCGTGGGGCAACGGACGAGCAGGAGCTCGTCCCTCCCGTGTGTGTATGGCGGCGATTTCATCGAAATCGCCCTACCAAGCCAGACCGACTCAATCATCAAATGACCAAATTCCAAAATGCAATCGTAAATCGAAAATCGAAAAATCGCAAATCCTTGAGATAAAAAAGTGTCTGGAACAGTGAGAATTGGGTATGAAAAAAAAAACACGCATTTGCTACAATCTTCGTCGTCAATTAAGGAAAGGATTGTGCAAATGTTTGAAATCGCATTGGCTGCAATTGCGCTTGTGCCGCAACCGACCAGACTTGTAGAGGAAACGGGAATATGTCCGACGGGCGCAGTTGTCCGCGCGGTCACGGACGCGGCGATTCCGTCCGAGGGTTATCGTCTGTCCGTACGTCCTAACGAAATCGTTGTTGCGTCGTCCGACGCTGCGGGACGTTTCTATGCGGAACAGACGCTTGATCAGCTGCGGAATGGAGATGCCTATCCCTGTGTAGAGATTGAGGATGCGCCGGCGTTCAAGTGGCGCGGGTTCATGTTGGACGAAGGGCGGCACTTCTTCGGCAAGGAAGTCGTGCGCCGCCTCATCGATGCGATGGCCATGCACAAACTGAACATCCTGCATTGGCACCTCACGGAAGATCAGGGCTGGCGCATCGACGTGCCTGGAATGCCCGAGCTTGCGCAGTACGGTTCCGTGCGTCCGTCGTCGCCTCGGCGCGGCGCGTTGCTCAAGCGCCTGCCCGAACGCTACAGCTTCGCCATTGACCAGAACACGGAGCCGTACGGGCCGTACTTCTACACACGCGCCGACCTGAAGGAGATCGTGGACTACGCGGCGGCGCGGCACATCACGGTCGTGCCAGAGGTCGATCTACCGGGACATACGCTTTCCGCACTCGCCGCCTATCCCGACCTCGCGTGTGTGCCGTCGAACATCGTGCCGCGTGCGGCGGGGACGGTCTGGGGTGTCTATCCCGACGTCCTCTGCCTCGGCAACGACGAGACGGTGCGCTTCATCGAGAAGGTGCTGGACTACGTGTGCGAGGTGTTCCCGTCGAAGGTCATCCACATCGGCGGCGACGAGTGTCCGTCCGTGCGGTGGGAGAAGTGCTCGAAGTGCCGGGCGCGAATGGCAAAGGAAGGGCTATCGAAGCCGGGTGAGCTTCAGACGTGGATCACGCGGCGGATGTCCGCCTACCTGGAGAAGAAGGGGCGTCGCCTCATGGGCTGGGACGAGATACTGAACGGCGAACTGCCGAAGTCGGCGATCGGCCACAGCTGGCGTATGGCGGCGGGCGAGGGCGCGGGACACGATCTCGTGTCGGGAGCGGCGGGCGCGATGCGCGGGCACGACATGGTGATGTCGCCCTACCGCCTGACCTACTACGCGATGAAGCAGGGACTGAAGGACGATCCGTTCGAGCGCGGCGGCGGTGTCCTCACGCTGGAGAAGGCGTACACGTACAATCCGCTCACGGGTGTGCCGGAAGAGGCGCGGGCGCGTGTGCTGGGCGGCGAATGCTGTCTATGGAGCGAATACATTTGGAACGAGTACGACCTCGCGTGGCGTGCGTGGCCGCGCACCTGCGCGGCGGCGGAGATTCTGTGGTCGAATCCCACACCGCGCGACTACGCCGACTTCCGCCGTAGGATGGAAATGCACCGTCCACGTCTGCTGCGCAAGCTCATCAACT
Organism: Limosilactobacillus gorillae; assembly: GCA_963653155.1. Classification (GTDB taxonomy): domain Bacteria; phylum Verrucomicrobiota; class Kiritimatiellia; order RFP12; family UBA1067; genus UBA1731. The sequence goes on along the minus strand of CAVJWR010000012.1, from coordinate 40,443 downwards.
GTGCGCCGATGGAGTAGCAATTGGAATGCTGCGCGGGAAGTCCGTGGGTTTGACAAGAAAAAAAAACAGATATAATTGCGCCATTTCATTTAAGAAAGGAATAACGCCATGTTACACTGGATCGTGTCTAAAGTCTCTGTTCCCGGTTTGCTCGCGATGTCTATCCTTTCGGCTGGAAGCGTGTGCGCCGAGACGCTTACCTGGGTGAAGGGCGCGACGGACTTGTCATCGCCCGAAAGCTATTCGCCGGCACGGCTTCCCCAAAATGGCGACG
>CAVJWR010000012.1:39566-40159 GCA_963653155.1 Limosilactobacillus gorillae | reverse complement strand
CGTCCTGCGCGTCATGGATGGTGGCGTGACATTGATGGTCGATGATGATTCCATCGGAATCTTGAATCTCTTCGAGAACATAAAGTTGAATGAGGGTAGTGGGGCGGAGACGGTCATAGCCGTAAATGTCTCGACAAACTCTGAGCTAAACTGCTATATCAACAAGACCGATTCGAATACTGAGTCCCCATGCGGTACGTTTATCAAGCAAGGGCTGGGAACGTTGACGTTGCGCGATACTGCGGATAGCAAATGCTATTACACGGCTTTCAAGGTCGAAACGGGGACTCTTGTCTTGCCTCGCTCGATTCAGCAGTACAGGCATTTCCTGTGCGGAGACATGACGGTGGACTCTGGTGCCATTCTGGCGTTGCCGATGGCCGGCAACCTGCGGTGTCGGCGGCTGATCGGCGCGGGCATCGTATCCAACTCGGTGGCGGGAACACAGATACAGCCCGAATACATGGGCGCAGAGCCAGGCATATTTTCGGGCCGATTTGTCGGAAGCCTATCATATCGCGCAAGGGCTCACCAGTACCTGACGGGTACGGAGAACGCGATTGATGGAAATGCGCGTCCCTTTGGCTATAACG
>CAVJWR010000012.1:27517-39556 GCA_963653155.1 Limosilactobacillus gorillae | reverse complement strand
CGAAAAGACGGTCGGTGTACTTGGGTTCATGAAGCTTGGCAGGAGCGGAGAGCCTTCATCGCTTGGCACTGGACCTGAGATAGGCTTTTACAACTCGGACGGAGCATGCTGCTATCGCTATCTTGGACATGGGGAGACTACGGACAAGCGCCTGTGCTTTAGGCCAGAGGGGAGTTACGTCTATCCTGAGACGTTTGACGCCGGCGCGACAGGTGGCATTGTCTTTACCGGTGCATGGATACAGGAGGGTGAATACAATTCATATTCGCAGATGAGGCTTGTGCTGACGGGGTCAAATGCGATTCCATGCAGGATCAGGGGCAATATCGCCGGGTGTTCGCAGAACGGTACGAACTACTCCTGCTATGTCACAAAGCGCGGTACGGGTACATGGAGTTTCGAGTCAGAGGATGCGGGTGGCTTGCGTGGCCCATTGGCGGTGGAGAACGGAACAATCTCATTCACGACGCTGAACGAGAAGGGGGTGAACTGTTCGCTCGGCACTTCTGCGGAACTTTGGGCGGACGCATATGGCCCGCAGACAACGCCGGTGGACTATGCCTTCCTGCTTGGGTCGGATGAATCGGTCGGCACGATGTCACACATCGGCACGAATGCCGCAATAAGCACAACCCGTCCGATCAAGGTCAAGGGGAAGGGCGGATGCGTGTCGGCTGATGGTGCGGCCTTGAAGCTGGGCGGATTCGGGGCGGCTGTTGAGGGTGACGCTACATTGACGCTCACGGGCACAAACGGCGCGGCGAACAACACGGCGTGGTCGATTGCGGATGGCGCGGGTCGCGTATCGGTCGTAAAGGAAGGGGCGAACACTTGGACACTTGACGGTGCGCAGGCGTTTTCTGGTGACTTGACGGTACGCGAAGGAACGCTTGTCGTACGCAACTCAAGTGGTTTGCCATACAGCTGGATCCGGCTCGTCATCAAGGAAACGGCGCAGACGTGTCCACGCTATGCGGGGCAGGTTCCTGACGGATATTCCAGACGCATCCAGTTCGCCAAGATGACTCTTCTCGATGGTGAGGGTCAGCGACAGCTCGTGGATGCGGCATTGGCTGTGGATGACAAGGACATTCCGGCAGGGTGCGTTGGCTACGGATATGATCGCGCCCGGCCAAGTGCGGCGGAAAAGGAACACATCAACGGCGCGTTCTCCGACAGTAGGTGGGCCAGTTTCAGCTGTGCCAATCCAGTGATTGACAAGCCCGAGACTTGGCTGAAATGCGTTTTCCATTTGGCTGAAGGGACAACCGAGATCAAGGCGTTCAATTTCCTTGTGCGCTGGGGTACAGGTTCCGCATACTGGGCAAGTACACCGACGGCTTTTGCGATAGAGGGCAGTTCGGATGGTGTACACTGGTTTGAGCTGTATGCGGAGAATGCCTATGAGGTACCGACAAGTGCGGCGTGGGTCTCAGGTTCAGAGCAGACCCCGATCGCACTTGCGAAGCCCGCCGTGAACGAAACGGTCGAATGCCTCAAGAACGTGGGTGCGGTTCGTGTGGCGGCGGGCGCGACCCTGCGCAACGAAGGTTCCGATACGGAGATATCCAATCTCTGCATCGACGCGAACGATGCCGGTACAATTGATGGATTCACTTTCACCAAGAATGGGACGCTTAGCGTCACGAACCTTTCGGACGGAGATTGCGTTGTGTTGCCGGGCAAATTCGAAAACGTGAAAGGGCTTGAGAATCTTGCGGGCTGGTCGCTTTCCATTTCCGGAGACAGGAATTCCTCTGCGTACACCATCGCGGTAAAGGACGGCCGCATCCTCATCAACAGGCGCGGCTTGATGGTAATCATGAGGTAGACACTGTGACTGTTTTAAGAAGCACGGAGTAATGATATGACAATGACTTGGCGGATGTTTTTTGTGGGAGCGTCAATACTTGCGGTAGCCCAGATGGCGATGGGCGGCATATTGCCGGAGTGGCAAGCCATCGGGGACGATGCAAGCGCGAATGCCGTAGTTAGGTGTGGGGCTGGGCAACCTCCGGTACGTTACGGCGATCTGACGCGGAAGGGAAGCGTAGAACTGCCTGTTGCGGGTCCACGGAAACGTGTTCTGTGGGATTTTGCCCTGCCATTTGACTTCACCAAGGCTGATGAGCTTTCGTTTGACCTGCGCATTGATGACCTATCGGGCATTACGCAAGCCTCCATGTACCTGAAGAGTGGGGATGGATGGTACTGCACAAGCCTGCCTGTCGGCGAAGAAGGCACTTGGCAACGCATACGATGGAATCGACGAGGCAAGTTTGGAGTAGAGGGCAAACCGGCTGGATTCCACCAGATAGACGCCATACGCATTGCGTTCGAACGGACTCCCGAAAGAAAGACTACGACGGTCGGCGTTGCGGATTTCGCGCTAACGGACGCTACCTCGTCTCGTGTGCTTGTCTTGTGCGGAGAGACGTCGGCAAAGAGGATGACATCGGAATCCAAGGCATACCGCCAATATGCGGCGACCATCCAAGAGGCATTGGATCGACTTGGCGTGACGTACGCCAGCCATGGTGACGACATGGTGACGGCGGAACTGTTCAACGGCAAGGCGGTTGTCATACTCCCATATAACGATACGCTGTCGCCTGAGATGGTGGCGCAGCTTTCGTCGTTCGTCGAACGTGGCGGCAAGATATTCGCGCTCTATTCGCTTCCATACGGCGTGGGCAAGTTGCTTGGAGTGTCGAATAAGGGATTTCGCCGTTCTGGCGCGAATGGTTGGGCTCCGTTCGGAGGAATACTTCGCGTCGGAGATGGACTGGAGGGACAGCCTCTCTTTGCGCCGCAGGCATCCGGCAATGCAAACGAGCCGCAGCTGACCGGAGCTGGCGAGGTGTTGGCCACGTGGGGGGATGCCAAACATCAATCGCTCGGCGTACCGGCGTTGGTATCCACGCCGACGGGCATTTACATGGGGCATGTGTGGAGGCCGGATGGTGGCAAGGAGAATGATGCCTTGCTGAAGGCCATCCTTGGAAAGCTTGATCCGATGATTAAGACTGCGCTTGCCGAAGCAGAAGCGCAAGCGAAGGCGTTGGACGAGAAACGCAAGGCATTCGTCCGTAGCGTTCCCGGCAAACAGGGCGAACGCAGGCTCGTATGGTGTCATAGCGCACGCGGCATGGGCTTTGGCTGGAGTTGGGACGACTCGATCAGGTTCCTCAAGGAGAATGGCTTTACGGACATGATCGCCAACTTGGCGTGGGCAGACTGCGCTTTCTACGATTCAAAGGTCGTTCCAATGGACAAGTCGGTCGCTACGCAAGGCGATGCCTTTGAAGAGTGCAGGGCCGCTTGCCGCAAGTATGGCATAGACTTCCATGTGTGGCGCGTGTGCTACAACATGGGTGCACACACCGATCCTGAACGCATCGCCCAGTATAGGAAGGATGGACGTCTCGTGCAGATGTTCGACGCCAAGGCGAAGAGTCCGTGGGGCACAACGTTCTGTCCAAGCCACCCTGAGAACCAGCGCCGCGAAATCGAGTCCATGGTGGAGCTTGCGCGAAAGGGTGCGGACGGCATACATTTTGACTACATTCGCTACGCCGACCGGAACTTCTGTTTCTGCGACGGTTGCCGTCGACGCTTTGAGTCGCAATTGGGTCGTGCAGTTGTGAACTGGCCGTCGGATGTGCGTAGCGATGCGGAACTTGCGGTGGAGTGGGAGAAATGGCGGGCCGAGACGATTTCCACCGTCGTCGCCGAGACGGCGCGACGCGTTCGGGCAGAGTTCCCGAAGGTCGAGATATCGGTTGCCGCTCGTGCCGACCGTGATGGCGCATATTCTGGAGATGGGCAGGATTGGCTGCGTTGGGCAAAGGAAGGCTGGATTGATATCTTGTGTCCAATGGACTACACGGACTCCACGCCGTTCTTCAGAAACATTTGTCGCGCACAGCGGACATTGCTGTCTGGAACGAATGTCAAGCTCTACCCAGGCATTGGACTGAGCTGCTGGAAAAAGGATGGCGCCGAGGCCGAAAAGATGACGCGTCACATTCAGGCGTTGCGTCAGGACGGATTCGACGGCTTCACGATTTTCGCATTAGATGGTCGCGCAAAGGAAACATTTCCGCTTCTGCATGAAGGGCCGACCTCCTTGCGGTGAGGCGTGAGACGGCAGATGCCTTTTATGGATCGTTGAGATATTTACGTTTTGCGTACAATCCGTTGATCGGCAATTACATGATGTGTATTAGGTTTTAGAGGTAGAGGGTGGATTTACGATTTACGATTTTTCGATTTACGATTGCATTTGGGGATTTGAAGATTTAGGGATTTATGACTGGAAAGACGATTCTTGCCTGAAAGGTGGTAGGGCGGTTTCGATGAAACCGCCGTCACGGGAGGGTCGCAGTCCTCTGCGACCTATATCATTTGCGATTGCATTTAGCCGTTTGAGGATTGAATGATTTTGGGAGGGACACAATTCATTGCGTTCGCATTCATCATCGGTCGCAACAAGTGCGACCCTCCCATGCAACGCACGACGATGGCGGACACGAAGTAAATCTTCAAATAACCAAATCCCCAAATGCAATCGTAAATCGAAAATCGAAAAATCGTAAATCCCCAAACCTATCTTGGCACATGAAATGCATACATTTCTCCGTAGGGATATTGTATACCAGTAAAATCAAGGAATCATAATGAGCAAGTATGTGCAGACCGTCTTGGCCGATGTCAAGGCCAAGAATCCTAACGAACCTGAATTTATCCAGGCAGTCGAAGAAGTGCTTCTTACCCTCGATCCGGTATTGGAAGCCAATAAGCAGTATGAGGATGCGGCAATCCTTGAGCGCATCGTTGAGCCGGAGCGCGTGATCATGTTCCGTGTGCCGTGGATTGACGACAAGGGCATCGTCCGCGTGAATCGCGGCTACCGTGTCCAGTACAACTCCGCCATTGGCCCATACAAGGGCGGTCTCCGCTTTGACCCCACGGTAAACCTTTCCGTCCTCAAGTTCCTCGGTTTCGAGCAGGTGTTCAAGAACTCTCTTACCACGCTCCCGATGGGCGGCGGAAAGGGCGGTTCCGATTTCAACCCGAAGCAGAGCCCCCACACTCCCGGCATCCGTTGCAGCGACAATGAGGTGATGCGTTTCTGCCAGAGCTTCATGACGGAGCTTTACCGTCACATCGGTCCCGATACCGACGTGCCGGCCGGTGACATGAACGTTGGTGGCCGCGAGATCGGCTATCTGTTTGGACAGTACAAGCGCATCGCCAACGAGTGGTCGGGCGTGCTTACGGGCAAGGCCCGCGAGTTTGGCGGTTCGCTGATCCGTCCTGAGGCGACTGGCTACGGCGATGTCTATTTCGCCGAGAACATGCTTGCCGTCAATGGCGAGACGCTTGAAGGCAAGGTGTGCGCTGTTTCCGGTTCGGGCAACGTCGCATCCTTTGCGGCGCAGAAGCTCATCCGTCTCGGTGCGAAGGTCGTCACGCTCTCCGACCGTTCGGGTACGCTCTATGTGGCGGATGGCTACACGGAGAAGCTCATAGACGAAGTAATGAATCTCAAGACCGTGAAGCGCGGCGAGCTCTCTGAACTCGCTTCGACCGGCAAGTTCTTCGCTGGCTCGAATCCGTGGCAGATTGCCGACAAACTTGATTGCGCATTCCCGTGCTCGCGCCAGAACGAACTGAACGGCAAGGATGCCGAATACCTCATCAAGCACGGCGTCAAGCTCGTCGGCGAAGGCGCCAACATGCCGTCCACGCCTGACGCTGTAGAGGCGTTCCTCGCGGCGAAGGTTCTCTTCTCGCCGGGCAAGGCTTCCAACGCCGGTGGCGTCGCCACCTCGGGCCTTGAGATGAGCCAGAACTCCGAGCGTCTTTCCTGGACTGCCGATGAGGTCGATGCCAAGCTCAAGGGCATCATGAAGGCCATTCACGACAATGCGTACGAAGCGGCGGCGAAGTATGGCATGAAGGGCAACTACGTTGCAGGCGCAAACATCGCTGGTTTCGTGAAGGTGGCCAACGCAATGGTCGCGCAGGGCGTCTGCTAAGCAGATCAAGGATACTGCATTAGTCAAACAGGCTGGAGGTTCGCAACTGCGGACTTCCAGCTTTGTTTTGTGAAATGGCCAATGTTGCGGAAGCGGCTCCCAGCGGAAATACGTAAAGCCTACAATCGAATTGACTTTAGCGAAGTGCATGTGATATTTTATTTGCGTTTTGGGTATAGTTGCCGTATGATGTATGAACACAGTGCTATTTTTCGTCTACACCAACAGGTACAGCTGTGCGGACCGCATCGCCGGCGCACGGCGTTATGCCGAGCGGCGTGGTTGGGATATTCAGGTCGTTGAGCGCAGCAATCGGCGACTTGACGTTTCGGGCATTATCGATTTCTGGAAGCCGATAGGCATCATTGCCGAGTGCGGGGGTGGAATGCCGGAACTTTCCCGCGAGACGGTTGGAGATGTGCCTCTCGTTTATCTTGATGAAGATCCCAATGGAGTGAAGGGCTGTGCGCTTTACGTAAACTCAAATAACGTACAAGTCGGCGAGGTCGCCGCGAAGGAACTGTTGTCGCTTGATTTTGGCAACTACGCTTTCGTAGGCTGGCGCGAGCCACGTTTCTGGAGCGAGGAGCGGCGTAAGACGTTCCAGGCAGTCCTTCGGCTCCATGGCAAGGGGTGTTCCATCTTTGACTGCCCGGCGACGGCATCCGATGCCGTTCGGAGAAAGATGCTTGGCGCATGGCTAAAGGCACTGCCAAAGCCCTGTGGGCTTTTTGCCGTGCATGACCCAGTGGCCGAGGAGACATTGCAACAGGCGGCGGTCTTGGGGATATCCGTGCCGGAGGAGTTGGCTGTCGTTGGCGTGGATGACGATCCGATCATCTGCGAGAGGATATCGCCGTCGTTGACGTCTATAGGACTTGACTTTGAGCAAGGCGGCTACCTGTGCGCACAATTGCTTGACGAACGTATCAAGAATCCTGGGATTTCTGATATCCGGCTGATGTTTGGCGTGACTTCCCTGACCAGACGTCTGTCTACGCGACTGTTTCGCCGTCATCAGAGCGACACCCGTGTTGTTCAGGCCATCAACTACATTCGGCGGACAGCCAACGAAGGTGTTACGGTTCCTATGGTTGCCGCCGTGATGAGGCTTCAGCGACGTATGGCCGAGATCGTGTTCCGTCGCGAGACTGGTCATTCCATCCATGACGAGATCCGTGACGTGAGGCTGGAACGCGTCGAGAACCTGCTGAGGAATCCACGTCAAGAGATAACGCCCATTGCCCAGTTATGCGGATGGAAGTCGCCAGCTGCGCTTAGGGCCGCATTCCTCGCCCGCCACGGCAAGTCCATGCGTTCATGGCGCAACGAAGCCATAAGTAATGGGGCCTAACTTCCATTGACGATAAAGTCTTGTCGTCATTGTGTTGCGCAAAACAGGCGAACTGGTTTGCGTAAAAACATCTATTTCAGATTCCCGATGTGCTATCATTACCCACTTTAGGAAAGTGCTTTGAAAAGAGAGAAAGATAGATGTTAGCTTTTCTCGCATTGCTGCTCGCCGTTGTCCCGGATGGGAACGAATGGCAGGATCCCGCGCGGCTGTCGCTCGGCAAGGAAACGCCGTCGACGCTGCGTGCGCCGGCTGACGCCCTCGACTTGTCGGGCGTGGCGGCTTGGCGCTTCAACTGGGCGCGGCGTCCCTCCGAGCGTCCCGTCGGCTTCGAGCGGCCGGACTACGACGTCTCGTCTTGGCCGAAAGTGACTGTGCCGTGCAGTTGGCAGTCGATGGGCATCCGCCCGTCCGGCGAACGCTTCGGCGTGCCGCTCTACGTGAACAAGACCTACTCCTTCACGCCGGCGGCGAATGACGACTGTCCGCCGAAGGTCATGGGGCACGACCTGCCGACGGACTGGACGCTGTCGGGCGCGGACAATCCCGTGGGCAGCTATCGCCGCGACTTCGAGATTCCCGCCGCGTGGCTGTCGGACGAGGTCGTCATCCGACTGGAGGGCGTCGAGTCGTTCTACTACCTTTGGATCAACGGCGCTTACGTCGGCTTCGCGAAGGACAGTCGCTCGCCATCGGTCTTCGACATCACGCGCTTCGTGAAGCCCGGTACGAATACGGTCGCCGTCGAGGTCTACCGTTATTGTGACGGCTCCTACCTCGAATGTCAGGATGCCTTTCGCCTGTCGGGCATCCTGCGTCCCGTGCGCGTCTACTGGCGGAAGCGGGGCGACCTGAAGGACATCCGCTTCGAGGCGCATCCCGAACGGAAGGGCATCTACGACGGCGACTGGATCCTGTCCTTTGCCGCCGACCGTCCGACGACGTTCAAGGTCTTTGCGAAGGACGGCGCGGAGGTATCGCTGGAGCCTGTCACGGACGGTCGGTGGCGCGTGAAGTCGCCGAAGCTGTGGAGTGCCGAAGAGTCGAATCTCTATCGTCTGGTCGCGGAGGGCCATGCGTTCAACCTCGGCTTCCGTGAGATCGAGATCACCGAGCCGGCGAACCCGCGCGACCGCACGTTCCTGATCAACGGCCGTCCCGTCAAGCTCAAGGGCGTCAACAGTTCGGAGGTCGATCCCGTCTATGGGCATCACCGTCCGCTGACGACGTTGCGGAAGGACATCGAGCTGATCAAGCGCGGCAACTTCAACCACATCCGCAACTCGCACTGTCCGCAGGTCGACGAGTTCTACGACCTGTGCGACGAATACGGCCTCTACGTGATGGACGAGGCGAACATCGAGTCGCACGGCATGGGCTACGGCGCGGCTTCGCTCTCCCACCGTCCCGACTGGCGCGCGGCGCACCTCGAACGGGTGCAGGCGATGGTGAAGCGCAACCGCAACCATCCTTCGATCGTCATCTGGTCGCTTGGCAACGAGGCGGGACCGGGCGAGAACTTCAAGGCGTGCTACGACTGGGTGAAGGCGAACGAGCCGACGCGCCCCGTGAACTACGAGCGTAACTCGCATTTCGCGGACATCGGCTCGCGGCAGTATCCGAGCCTCTACTGGATTCGCGAGACGGCGGCGGGACGCGAGAACGTGAAGTATCCGTTCCACATCAACGAGTTCCTCCACAACCTCAACAACAACGCGGGTGGCATCAAGAGCTTTCAGGACGCGATCGAGTCTTCCGACCGCATCCTCGGCGGCGCAATCTGGGACTTCGCCGACCAAGGGCTGAAGGCCATCGATGCGAAGACCGGGCGAACCTATTACGCATTCGGCGGCGACTTTGGCGAACGGCCGATGGACGGGCAGGGCATTCTGGACGGCATCGTCCACGCCGACCGTACGGTCGAGCCGGCCTACTACGAGGCGCGTCACGCCTACCAGCCGTTCGACACGCGGCTCGGTACGGACGGCGCGTCGCTTGTCGTCGAATCGAAATACTTCTTCCGCGACTCGGCAGCCTATGATTTCCGCGTCAACGGAAAGGTTATTGATTTGCGTCCAATCCAGCCGCGCGAACGGCGGCGCATTGACTTGAAGACGCTGGCGGACACGGGCGTGCTGCGGACGAACGACTATCTGCTCGTCGAGTTCGTCCAGCGCGAGACCGAGGGACTGTTCGAGAAAGACTGGGTCATTGCGTCCGACCAGATCGCCGTGCCGACGGCGTTCCGCGCCGAATGCACGTCACCCCTTGCCTACGTGCCGCCGCGTACGAAAGCCGTGCTGTGCGAAACGGCGACCGAGCGGGTGTTCACGGCGGGGAATTTCCGCTATGCGTTCTCAAAGCGGACGGGTTCTCTCGTCTCCCTGAGGGGGGGGGGTAGAATACCTCCGCGAGCCTGTCTTTCTTGACGTCTTTCGCGGCCCGACGGGCGGCGACATGCACCTCAGCCGCGAGGCGTCGTCGCCGATCTGTACGTGGGCGCGGCACGGCTTTCGGACGATGCGTCCGACGCTGAAGAAGATGACGGATGTCATCGCAGTTGATGGCGCGTTGCGGTTCGCGACGCTCGTCGACTGGCAGGGCGCGCGCAAGGAGGATCTTGTGGACGTCGGTCTTTCCGCGCCGAAATTCGTCGAGTCCGGTGCGGTCGATCCGAACGCACCCAGCTACCACGTGGCAACCGAGTGGAAAATTTTTGGCGACGGGTCGTTGGCGGTGACGGCCTCGTTCCGCCAGTTCGGCACGCCGACGGAAGTGCCGCGCCTCGGTTACCGCTTCGTCTTCGACGTCGCGCGGACGAAAGTCGGCTACAAGGCGCGTGGCCCGTGGGACAACTATGCGGATCGGAAGGATTCGGCATTCGTCGGCACGTATTCGGCCGATTCGACGGACTTCCTCGAATACTACGGACGCACGTGCGACTGCGGCAACCGCATGGACGTTTCCGCTGTGCGCCTCCACGAAATTGGGTTGACCTTTGCGGGGCTGGACGCACCGATTCCGGCGATGCAGGTTCTGCCGTATTCGCCCACCGAACTGATCGTCAACCCGCATCCCGAACTTTTGCCCGATCCGTGTAAGACCGAATTGGGGCTTTACGCCGTCCAACGCGGCCTCGGCAGCGGCAACTGCGGGCCGATGCCCGAAACGGAGTTCCGCACGGAACCGTCGCAGACCTACACCTACTCGTTCCTCGTCACGCCGGAGGCGACACTGGAGACGCGCACCCTCGATTCGGCGTCCGCTGTCGCCGATGATGTTTCGACTGACGCGCGGGCAGAGCCGCCGAAGCCGAGCGACTGGATGTGCTACCCGGATGACGAGAAGGTCATTTTTGGCGGCAAGGCCGTACTGCGCACGGGTCGGATGTTCTTCACGTCCGAAACGGATTTCTGGCGTTTTGCTGGCGACCTGCCGGACGTGAGGCCGATCCAATGGCTGATGGTCAAGCCGCGCCGTGCGGCGAACGCGGCGGTGAAGTCGCCCGTCGTGCTGTTTCTCAACGCGGGCGGCAACCACGAATACCTCACGGACTTGACCGTGCCGTTGACGGAGGGACGGCTGAGGAACGACACGTCGGCCTTTGTCATCGACAACCGTGCGAGCGAACTGACGCGCGGCAAGTATGCGAATCCGAACGACGCGGCGTATTTTCCGCTCGCGGAACTCATCGAACGGGGCTTTGCCGTTGTGATGGCATGTTCGGCGGATGCCTGCCACGACACGGCGGCAGAAGCCGCGCACGACAAGCAGTCCATCTTCAATCTCTGGACGGCACAGAACGCACACCGCACGGACAAGCCGACAGTGCTCGACGCATGGGCGTGGCTTCTGTCGCGTGGCCTTGACTGGGCGGAAACCGACCCGGATCTCGACATTTCCAAGGCGTGGGCGATGGGCTGCGGGATGCGAGGTGCGGCGGCACGACTGGCCGAGACGCGCGACAAGCGATTTGCGGTGTCCGCTTCGGCACCCGATTTCTTACGGAAACTTTTCACCGACAACAGGAGCAAAGACGCATGCGAATCAAACTGAAACATCCGAAAGTGGCCGCCGCTATGTGTGGGGCCGTGCTGTCCGGCGCACTGTGCGCACCGGCCGAAGACCTGACGCCGTTCCCGACGTGGAGCGACGCACGTGCCGTGACGTCCGGCCCGCATGAGCACTTTCTCGCGAGCTACTTCGGCATCAACTCGTGGAGTCCGAACAAGCGTTATCTGCTCGTGTTGGAGACGGATGTAAAGGGACGGCTTCCCGAAGCGGGCGAACGCTGTACGCTCGGTGTGGTCGATCTGGAGGACGGCAACCGCTTCATCCCTGTCACGACGACCGCGTGTTGGAATTTCCAGGAAGCCGCGATGGGGCACTGGATGGACGACGACACGATTCTCTTCAACGACGTGCGGGACGGACGTTTCAGCACGGTGATCATGAACTGGAAGACGAAAGAGGAACTGCGCGTGTTGCCGCGTCCCGTGAGTGCTGTGTCGGAAGACCGCACGTGGGCGGTGTCGCTCAACTACGCGCGGCTGTCGCTGTTGCGTCCCGACTATGGCTACGCGGGGCCGGGACAGGATCCGCAGGAGTTCGAGCCGTGGCCGACGAACGATGGGCTCTGGA
>CAVJWR010000012.1:0-27507 GCA_963653155.1 Limosilactobacillus gorillae | reverse complement strand
CCCTGATGCCGCAACCGACGCGCGTCGAAGGCAAGCCGGGGCGTCCACTCGCCTACCACTGCCACACGGCGATCTCGAAGGACGGCGCGAAAATCTTCTTCCTCGCGCGATCGGTGGACTGGTTCGATAAGGTGACGCACAAGATTCCGCGCTGGCAGACGACGGCGTTCACGGTGAACCGGGATGGCGCCGAGCTGCGCCGCTGTTTCAAGGACGGCTGGGCGGGGTCGCACTTCAACTGGGCGCCCGACGGTTCGCACAAGCTGCTCGTCACGGCCACATGGAACGAGACGAGCGACCCGGCGTTGACGGGACGTGGCTGGAGCCCCGTCGAGTTCGAGGTCGGCAAGGAGGCGGCTGTGCGTCGCATCGGTGCGGGCATCCTCGACGTGGACTGGCACTGCATCTATTCGCCGGACGGCAAGTTCATGAGCGGCGAGACCTACCGCAACGCCTACGATTGCCGTCCGTGGGTGCTGGTGCGCCTCGCGGACGGCATGACGATGCCGATGGGCACGTTCTACGTCCCGGAAGGCTACCGCCACTCGTACTGGCGGTGCGACCTGCACGCACGGTATCGTCCGGACGGACGGCAGATCGCGTTCAACTCGGTGCACGAGGGGACGCGGCAGGTCTATGTGCGCGACGTTGAAATCGAAAACCTCAAGTGAAAGGAAACACGTAAATGAACACGATGAAACACGGATTGCGCGGGGTGGCCACGGGATGTGCGCTCCTCGTCGCGGGAATGTTGGCTGCGGACGCGGATGCCGCCGAGACGTGCATCTGGACGGGCGGCGGCGGCGACGGACTCTGGAGCACCGCCGCGAACTGGCAGGGCGGCGAAAGTCCGTCCGCCGAGACGAAAGCCGTGTCAATCAACCTCTCTGGGTTGACGGTCGCTTTCACGCTCAACAACGATATCAACGGGCTGTCGGTGCAGACGTTGGCGCTCACATCGGACACGCAGAAGGTCACGTTCACGGGGAATCAAATTGCCGTCTCGGACGCGGCGACGTTCTCGACAGGGGCGTTTCAGCTTGAAGTGCCGCTGGCGGGTGGCGGAACGGTGGACTTCTTCTGCGACGGCCAGCTCACGCTGTCTGGCGCGAACAGCGCGTCGTCAACCGGTGCGTGGACGATCCACAAGGGCAATCTGCTTGTCTGGAAGATCGCGTATCCGTTCGGGCAAGGCCCCGTGCATGTCGGTTCGGGCGTGTCCATGGTTTTCCGGCGCGACGAGGAACTGGTGAACGACTTCACGCTGTGCGGAAACGTGAGCGTCGAGGCGAATGCCTCGCTCGTCTTCAAGGGCGTGGTGACGGCGGCGTTTGAGACTGCGGACGAGAAGCTGACGTTCAAGACGAGCAGCCAGTCGACTTACTCCGGCGCACTGACGTTCGCGGGCGGTCTGATGGCCGACATGAGCGCGGTGCCCGGAATCGTGGCACTCGACGGATCTCTGGCCGCGAACACGTTTACGTTCGCAAAGGCATCCGACCTCGCCGGTGCGCGACTGACCTACGGACGCAGCGTGACGATTGACCTGTGCGGAAACGAACTGCGGACGGCGGGACTGTCGGTGGCCTCGACGGGCGGCGCGTGTGCCGTGCAGTCGACGGGCGGCGCGGCAACGCTTGTTCTGACGGGTGAATCCGAGTTCTCTGCCCAGTTGGGTGCGGACGTGCGGCTTGTCGCGGAAGGATGCGCGGTGACGCTGACGGACGCTGCGGCAGTTGCGGGCGCGGATTTCGGCGTGACGAAGGGCGGCACGTTTGTCGTGCCGGACGGTGTGGAGGTGTCCGTCGGGAGGCTCTACGTGGACGGCGTGGCCGTGCGGCCGGGACGATTCTCGGCGACGGACTCTGCGTTCGTCAAGGGGAACGGTATTCTGTCCGTGACGCGCTACGTGCCCGTCGCGCCGAACGGCACGGAACTTGTCTGGAAGGGCGGTTCGGACAATGACGACTTCCGCACACTGTCCAACTGGGGCGTGGCGACGGCGGATCTCGATTCGGGCGCGACGGCCGTGTCATTTGGCGCGTCCGGCACGGCGCGGGCGGTCGTGTCGGCAGAGTCCGCCGTGCAAAAGATGACATTTGCACGACCGAACGACTTCACGGTCGATGGACGCGCGACGCTCTGGCTGCACGAGGGTGGCCTTTCGGTCGCGTCCGGCACTTCCGCCACAATCGCGACGCCGTTGGCCTTGGCGGCGGCGCAGAACTGGACGGTCGCGTCCGATGCGGCGACGCTCGACATCGGCGGTGCGATCCGCTCGTCCGCCGAGGCAGGAGTCATCGAGGTGTCAGGCGGCGGTGCGGTGACATTGCGCGGAGACAACCGCGACATGATGATGCCGTTCGTCTTCCGCGACATGGGAACGGTTGCGGTCTCCGGCACGGAGGCGTTCGCAGCGACGAATTGCGCGTCCGTCTTCGTCGGCACGGTGGCCAACGCCGCAGTCGGCCCCGTGTACGCGACGGCGGCGACCAACGACACGCCGATCGCGTTTGAGCTTGGCGCGTCGCCGCTTGTCTGGTCGCCGGCGCAGACGAAAGAGACGCTATTCGTGCAGCGCGGTGCGGTGACGCTGGGCGGTTCCGGCCAGATGCAGATGCGGACGGCGGGCGCGTCGTGGGAATTGCGCGGAGGCCTGTCCGTGACCAACGCCAACGTGCGTCCGTGGATTCAGGTCGGAAGTGGCGACACGCTGCGGATCGCCGAGGCGGGCTGGGCGCTCGGCAGCAACGCCTTTACGCTGGACGATGGCGGCACGGTCTTCTGGGGTGCGCCGGTCACGTCGGGCAGCCAGCTCGTGGTCAACAAGACCCGGATCGTGATGGAATGCGCGGACGTCTGGAAGGGCCTCACGCTGCTGACGCTCGGAAAGGACGCGACGACGACGGACTATGCCACGCTCGACCTGAACGGCTTCGACCAGCAGGTCAACCAGTTCCGCGCCGAGACGCATGCGAACACGGTCGGCGACCACTATTCGTGGATCACGAGCGCGACGCCGGCGGTTCTTTCGGCAACGGGCGGCAGCGGCACCTACACGAAGACCCTGACGGCGGCGAACGTGCGGTTTACCGGCGCGGTCGGTTTCGCGTTTGAGGGGTTGGTGGACGCTTCGACGCTCGTGTTCAAGAACTCCGTCGGCGAGACGAGCGGAGCACTGGCCGTGAAGAAGGGTGTCGTCCGTTTGACCGAGGGTAGCGGCTGGCGCGGCGAGGGCTCGCGCGTGGAGGTGTCCGGCACGGGCACACTGGAGATCGACGCGACGGCGGTGCGCACGGCGTTTCCGCGCAAGTGCAAGGTCACGCTCGCGATCGGCGACAGCGGCAAGGTGCTGATCCCGGACGGCGCGACGGCGGTCGTCCGCTGGCTGGAGATCGACGGAAAGCGCTGTGCGGACGGCTACTACGGCGGGTCGGGCTGTACGGGCGACGACGTGACCGTGGACGAGACGCACTTCGGCACCGGCACGGGCCGTCTGCTCGTGCGCGATAACACCGGGTTCGCGATGGTGATTCGCTGAGGAAAACGAGACGGAGAGAGGCCTGTCATGACGTGTGCAAAGGTGGTTGGGTTGTGTGCGTGTGTCGCCGGAATCGGATTGGCGCGCGCGGCGGATGCGGAAGGCCCGTGTGCGAAGAAGGTCTGGGCGCACTACGTGGCGTGGATGCATCCGGCTGAGACGTCGGCCAAGGCGGCGGACTACTACGATCCGCCGGCCTTTGACGTGCGCGAAGACCCGCGCCGGGACGAGATTGCCCTTGCACGGGAGATGGGCATCGACGGCTGGTTCGTGGACGCGGTGTTCAAGAAGGGCGAGAAGACGCACTACGGCGACCTCGCGTCGTTCCATCGCGCGGCGGCCGGCACGGACTTCATGATCGGCTACTGTCTCGACGTCAAGACGGATGTGGACTGGCAGGTCGCCGAGCTTGTGCGGATGCTCGCGGAGCATGGCGGCAGTCCGAACTATCCCAAATGGCAGGGACGCTACGTGGTGTTCACCTACACGTGGTGGAAGTGGACAGTCGAGGAATGGCGCGAGATGCGCCGCCGCTGTGCCGAGGCCGGCTATCCGCTCTATCTCGTGGCGAACCTCACCTTCTCCTACAAGCCGTTCGAGCCGACGCAAGTGGCGGCATACGCCGAAGTGTTCGAGGCCGCCTACAACTTCGGGCTCGCGGGGCTGAACGGCGTGCGCGTGGACGAGCTGAACCGCACGGAGGCGCGGATCTGCACCGAAGCCGGACGGCGGTTCATCCCCGGTCTGCATCCGGGCTATCTCGGCGGGTGGTTCGGACGCAACCCGTATTATCTGCCGTTGCGCGGACTCGACACGCTGCACGAGTCCTTTCTCGCGGCACGGGAGACGGGCGGCGATTGGTTTCACTTCACGAGCTGGAACGACCACGACGAGACGACGCTGGCGCCGCGTGCCCTGACGCCCGGCATGCGTCAGCTGGTGCGTGCGTATGCCGACACCCTCAAGGGGAACGAACCGTTGCTCCGCCAGTCGGAGGTCATCTTTGCCTATCCGCGCGAGATCATCCCCGGCACGATGTTGCGCATCGAGGCAATGCGGCTTCCGGGACGGATGCGTGAGGGTGTACGGACGGTGCGCGGAACGCTCCGAAATCTCGCGGGCGAGGCGGTGTTTGACTTGCCTTCCTTGGCGCTGTCCAACGACTACGACCGCGCGGAATGGCTCGTGCCGACAACGGGGCTCGCGAGCAGTCCTGTGCTGACGCCGACGTTTTCCGACGGGGAACGCGAGGCGGTGTTCTCGTCGATTTTCTTTGCGGAGTCGTGGCTCAGGAATCAGCAGACGATCCGAGAGACGTTCGCGAATCGGGCGACGGTTTCCAACGCCTTTGCGGTCGCGTGGAAGGACGGCATATTGTCTGCGTCGCTGGACTTCGCGTCCGAGATTCCCCTGAAACGTGCCGTGCTGTATGCGAACGACCGTCCCATCGGCGTGTTCGCCGCGACGCGGAATCCGCCGGCCACCATTTCCCTGCGGGCGCGTGGTGCGCGGACGGCGACGCGATTCGGCGTGAAGACGGTGAACGGCAAACGTCGGGCGATCGTCAACCGAAAGGGCGCGAAGCTGCTGGTGGCGAAGTATGCGGGCGGACGCAACCTGTCCTTCGTGTTGCTGACGCCGGAGGGCGACGTGCCCTTCACATCGCAGGAACTGCTGGCGGCGGGCGAGATCGAGAAGGGCGGATGCCGCGTCTCTGCCGTGCCGGATGTCGGCGTCTACAACGCGGAACCATTGGCGCTGAAGGGCGGGACGCTCGCGCTGCGCACGTTTGCCCTGCGTCCATCGGCCGAGACGTCGTTCTTTGTGCGATTTGAGTTGATGGACGGACGCCTCTGCGAGTCGAATGTTGCCTATCCGTTTGCCGAGGCGGACGATTTCGTGCCGCATCGGGCGAATGTGTTGGAAACGCCGGTCACGCTGGAGACGACAAGTTGCGCGAGCGGCGTGCCGGGGGTGTCCGCGTTCCTGACGCCGCCGGAGAAGTGGGCGGTGCGGCGCGAGGCTGTCGTCGAGGCGAACGTGTCGCCGCTGTGCGAACGCCGCTTCACGCGACCGGGGGAACTTGTCTTCGACGGAACGGGCACGAATGCCGTGCGGCTGTTGCCGCATCGCGCATGGCCGATGGGACGGTGCCGAATCACGTTTGAGATCAAGCCGGCATCCGTGCAGAGCGAACGTCCGCGCGGCCTGATCGTGAAGAACGGCTGGCAGGGCGGTTTCGCGTTCGAGTTGCGGCCCGACGGACGTGTCGCGGCGGTCTGGAGTGCGGACAAGGACGACGGGTGCGTGGAGGTCGTCTCGTCCGAACCGGTTCGTGCGGGCGAATGGAATCGTGTCGAGTTCGTGAACGATCTCCGTCAGGCCGTACTGTCGCTCAACGGCGTGGCCTCGGCGCCGGTCGCCGTGCCCGCACGGCGCGTTTACGGCAACTGCGAAGTTGTGCTGGGCGGCGGACGCGAGGACTTTGACTTCTACGTCGGCGCCCTGCGCGGGCTGACAGTCGAGGGGCGTTCGGTTCGTGCGGCAGAAGAGGCCGTGCCCTACGTGGCGACGTGGGCGGGCGCGGAACTGCGGCAGGACGAGGCGCGGATCTCGTCCGTGCCGATGTGTCGCGTTTGGCCGGGGCATCAGCGTGAGCTTTCCCAGACGGAGCTGTCGCGATTCGTGCGGTTCGACGCCGCCTCCGCCGGGACGTTCACCTTGCGGGGGCGCGGCGTCGCCCGACGGCTGAAGCGGATGCTCCCGCTGAGCGAGGGACCGTCGCTCACGCGGGACGGCGACGACGCGCTGCGACTCGCGATCGCGCGGCCGGGCTTCTACGTCTTCGAGTTTGACGGACTCCCGACGCTTCACGTCTTCGCCGACCCGCCGCTCGAGCCCGTCCCGGCGCCGGGACGGGCGGACGGCTCATCCGTTTCGGCCCGGGCGAGCACCACCCGGGCGTCGTCGCGCCGCAGAACGGCGACGTCGTCGTCCTCGACGAGGGCGCGGTCGTCTACGGCTCGCTCTTCGTCCTCAACGCGACGAACGTGACGGTGACGGGGCGCGGCATCTTCGACGGCTCGCGGCTGGCGCGGGCGGACGGGACGCTGTGGGCTTTCCGTCGTGCGCACGGCCTGCCGGAGGTCGACACGGAGTCTGCCTGCTTCGCCTATGCGGTCTACGGGTCAGAGAACGTGGCCATTTCCGGCGTGACGTTCCGCGACGCGCCGTTCTGGACGCTCGTGATTCGCAACCAGTGTCGGCGGACGCTTGTCGACAACATCCACATCGTCGGGAACTGGCGCTACAACTCCGACGGCGTGGACGTCTGCGCGAGCGCGGACACGGTAATCCGCAATTCGTTCATCCGCACGTTTGATGACTGCTTGATCGCGCGCGGGCCGTACCTGGCCGGGGAGTTTGCGCCGGTGCGCGGACTCGTCATCTCGAACTGCACGCTTTCCTGCGACTGGGGCGTGCCGTTCAAGGCGCAGGTGCAGGACTTCCATGGCTCGACGATCGAGAACGTCCTCATGCGTGACTGCCGGATTCTCGCGATGCGGGAGAACGCGCTCTTCATCGCCGTGCGCTATGGCTGCGACTTGGACGTCATCCGCAACCTGACGTTCGAGGACTTGGCGTTCGACTTCTTTCCGCAGCCGCAGTCGGTCTACCAGAAAGCGGACGGCGAGGCGTTCATGTACCGTCCGCTCACGACGAACGCGCTGGCGGTGGCGTTCAGCTACACGCTGGGGCCGAATCTCGACAACCAGGTCAACGGGACGATGCGCGAGCCGGACTACTACCGCTTCGTGTTCGAGGACTTCGCGTTCCGGCGGTTCCGCGCCTATGGCGAGCGGCGCGACTTCGAGATCCGGCTGGAGACGCAGGTGCCGCGCCACGAGATCCGTCGCGTGACGGTCGAGGACCTGCCGCCGCACCGCCTCGTCAAGGTCGGTAACATGGAGTAGGCTCGTCCGGACAAGATTCGTGGGGACAGGCAAAAACAACTGTTGTGACGAATGCCGGACGGAAATATCTTCAAGAAATTGACTCGCCTGAGTTGCGATCCATTGTGCGTCCTCTCGTGGCATAGGTGGGCGCACTGATCTCATAGCGTGTTCTGTGACCATTTGGTGCCGAGAGTGACGAAGATTCCGTCCGCGTTGTCGTATCGCTCGGGGGCGCTTCATGGCGAAATCATGCGTAAGTTGACTTTGTAAGAACGTTTATTTGTGTTTTGTAAACGTAAATAAGCATTTTGTGAACGTGTATATTGCTTCTGTGAACAGAATGTGATATGATTTGCTCATCTTTTTGGAGAAACCATGTACAATGAGTTAATAAAAATTATTGAAGGCGGTGTCGTGTGCGACGCACGAAAAGTCGTGAACTACTCGCTTCAACTCGCATCTAGTTTGGAGAAAACAGGCGAAGAAAGGGTTGCTCAACGAATTAAGGAGACCATTAAACGTCGTCCTCAATCTGCTGCAACCTTGGATTCGTTTATGGCGTGTCCTGTTGATTCAGAAACTAGACTGGGCATTGTTGATGTTACATATCCAAGTATGGCGGCGGATCGTTTGGTGTTTTCTCGATATGTGCACGATGCGCTTTCCCAATTTGTTGAGGAATTCAAGAAGAGCGATCAATTGATCCTGTCCGGCGTAATGCCAGCTAACTCGTTGTTGATGTATGGTCCACCTGGCTGTGGAAAGAGTTCCGCCGCAAAACTCATAGCATCAATGTTGCAACTTCCGCTTGTAACAGCGCAATTAGATAGCCTTGTCTCTTCTTTGCTGGGTAGTACGGCAAAGAATATTCGCAAGGTTTTTGAATATGCCAAGCAGAAACCGTGTGTTTTGTTTCTTGATGAGTTTGATGTTATTGCCAAGATGCGCGATGACAAGAACGAGCTTGGTGAGTTGAAGCGGGTTGTGAACAGCTTGTTGCAAAACATTGACCAATTTGGTTCGAATAGCATTCTGATTGCGGCGACGAATCATGATCAGTTGTTGGACTCTGCGGTATGGCGGAGGTTTGCGACGACTTTACGAATTGATTTCCCGGATGCCGATGGCGTTGAGGCGATCTTAAGATTGAATTTGGATGATGTGAAGAACGATGTTATATGCGATGGCAAAGTCAGCGCTTCGGTGTCTGAAGTCTTCTCGAAAATGAGCCCGTCGGAAATGGAGTCCATTGTCAGTTCGGTTCGTAGAAAAGTGGTGCTTTCAGGTCGAGAAAGCATTTCCGAGGCTGACCTCGTGGGTGGTGCTTATCTGTTTCGGAATCATGCTGCAACTGACGACGAAGCATTCGTCTCGTATTTACTCGATCACAAGATCACAATACGAGACATTAACGAGACGTTTGGCATCCCCTTGCGGAAGGTGAAAGCCGTTTCAAAGGCCAAAGCGTGAAAGGTCGTGAATGATGAGTGAATACAGTCCGGTAGTTCAATTTCAACAGCGCAAGAACGACAACCTTCGGGTTGAAGGCGGAGGTGGGGACAATGATCCTTCGTGGTTTCTTCACGGTGATGCGTTAACAGAGCGTGCCCGAACTTTGTCTTCTGAACTCTTGGAGATCAAGCGGAAGATGAGTAGTCGTCAGCAGAAGAAACATGTTGTACCATATGTGTGCTTGGCGAGAATGAATGAAAAGGCGACAGCAAAGAGCTGGCGCGACAATGCGTCGAAATTATTTGCCGTTACTCGTCCGCCGTTGGTTGGTTTGGTCGGTACGCGTGAGTTAATGGTCGTATTTGATAGTACGAATGCGGTTGACGAAGTTCTGCGCCGTCTTGCGGATCCTGTTGAAACGTCGGACTATGTTGCGAAAGTCTCGATGATTGAGTCTTTGAGAAGCTTTGTGGCTCGTGTGGAAGTCGATGATGCCGATATGATCGTAAAGGTACGGTTGATTGACTATCAAGATGACAATCTTAATGCTGTGGTTGAAAGGATTTTCGAGTCCTCTCTTGGGGAAATCGGCTTGCCGTATCGTAAAACCCTTTATACCAAGACAATGCCGATCTATGCAATTCACACAGCGAGTGCAAAGGCGGTTCGAGACATGTTTGAGCAGAGAGGAATGATGGAGATGTTGTACTCCATAGAGGGAATGCCTCGGTACTTTGCGGTGTTGGACGAGATGTCGAGCGATGGCGAGGATGCTCTGCCTGATGCTGATGAGGGGGTGGAGTATCCAGTTTTGGGAGTGCTTGATTCGGGTGTTGCGCCTAATTCTAAGATGGAGTCATGGATTGACGGTGTTGCCAAGACAAATGTTAAGCAGGACTGCCAGGACCGGCAGCATGGTTCGCTTGTGGCGTCAGTTGCGGTTCACGGTGATGTTCTTGCAGGTAAGAAATGGGTTGGACATCACGGGCTGAAGATTGTTGACGCGCCGATCTTGGCGGCACTTCAGTACGGCGATGTCTATGAGGATGAACTTGTCGAAAACATTCATAAGGCAATTGAGAGCCATCCCGCTGTGCATATATGGAACTTGTCGATTAGTATCGGCTCTGCTGTAGCGCAGGACTCGTTTTCGACTTTTGCAATGGCCTTGGATGCGATTCAGGATGAATTCAATGTGTTGATCTGCAAGTCGACAGGCAACACGAAGTCGTTTCTATTTGGACGTGCCCCTGAGCGAATGTGTCACGGGGCAGACTCAGTCCGGGCGTTGACGGTAGGTTCGATTGCACACGCCAAGGGGCCTAATGATTATGCCGAAATAGACAACCCTTCGCCGTTCTCACGGATTGGCCCGGGCCCCGAATTTATCATCAAGCCAGAGGTCGTTCATTATGGTGGTAATGCCGGAAAGGATTCTCTGGATCACGTGTCGGTTACTGGCGTTAAGGCGATTGATTCAAGCGGTAAAATTTGTTCAGTTCCTGGAACAAGTTTTTCTACTCCACGGGTTGCTTCATTGGCTGCGGAGTTGGATCATCGAATTGGAGGTGATTTTAATCCATTGCTTATCAAGGGCATTATCGTGCATAAGGCACTCTACCCAGCGGCACTTCGGTTGCTAGAACAGGATCGTGCACGTGTCATGGGATTTGGAGTTCCTCCTTCTGCGGATGATATTCTTCACAGTGGGCCACATGAAATTACTTTGATGTTGCAGGATACCCTCGCCGACGGCAGTAAGATTGACATTATGGACTTCCCGATGCCTAAGTCTCTTGTGCGAGATGGGTATTATACAGGGCAGATTGTGTTAACGTTGGTCTTTAATCCGATTCTTAAAGAGAGCTAAGGATCGGAATACTGCCAGTCGAATATCGAAGTCAAATTTGGTAGTTATCTTAAAAAGGTCTCTCGTGATATTTCACGCAAGACAATTCTCAATCCGGTCGGAAGGAGCGAGGCAGAGAACTTGCTTAAGTCGGCAAACTATAGTAAGCGTCAGTCTGCGGGACATGACAGATTTAGTTTGCAAGAGCGGGTGCAGATTCAGTTTCAGGACAAGTATTATCCTGTGAAGAAATATGCAGTAGATCTTGAACGACTTAAGCCATCTGTTCGTCGCGACAGAGCCCATAAGGATGTTAGTTGGTTTTTGTTCTTGCAGGGCTTATTTCGGCACAGTACGGAAAGTCAGCTTGAGATCTTGGGCCGTCCGCCTATGCAACCGTTTGTCTGTTTTGTTACTATTCGAGACCCCAGGGGTGAAGCTCCGGTTTACGATGAAACGATGCAATTACTGGAGTCGAATCATTTCTGGCATCAACCGATTTCGATTCGTAATATAGTGCAGGTTTCACAGCACGATTGATCTGCAACCCTAAACGCGGCAGCTAAATGCCTTTTTCGCACAATCTTCTATACCGGCAAAAACATGGTCTTCAGCTACGCCGACCGGTTTGCGGGCAACGGTAAGACGCTGCCACTGATTGGCTTTGCGTTTTTGAAAGGGAAGTGTACCATGTTGATGCTGCAAAAGATGTGAAAAATTTCTAAAAAAGGATCTGCGAATATATCCCGCTCCTGTGGTTGCGGTCATTGGGGGCGCGGGTGTGCCTTGTTTCTCCATTTGAGAGGCGTCGTGCCGGTTGCCGCATCGTGCATGGTCTCGGCACCGGTCGCCGTGCCCGCGCGGCGCGTCTACGGCAACTGTGAAGTCGTGCTGGGCGGCGGACGCGAGGACTTTGACTTCTACGTCGGTGCTCTGCGCGGGCTGACGGTCGAGGGGCGTTCGGGTCGTGCGGCAGAAGAGGCCGCGCCTTACGAGGCGTCTGCGCTTGTGCGGGACGGCGACGACGTCGCCAAATTACCTAATGACAGAATTGGGTGTGTCAGAATTTGCTATAATATGCGCGACTGATTTGCTTATGAGCCAGACATCCTTTAAGGCCTTTTGCATTGAATATTACGCTCGTCATGCGGGAATGACGGGTGCGGAAGCCTATCGGCGCTTTGACGAGTCGGGGCTCCTTAAGGTGCTAGACGAAGACTATGAGGACTTGCACGGAATGGGGTGGGAAGCCCTCATGCCGCTGTTTGACCAGTATTTGGGGGGTGTTTGCCATGACGCTGTATCACGGTAGCACGATTGCAGTAAGAGAGCCTAAAATCATGCGTTCGGACATAGGCCGCGACTTCGGCCCTGCGTTTTATACGACGGACATCCGCGAGCAGGCCGAGCGCTGGGCCGTTCGGCGCATGCGGTTTGCCCAGAAGGCCGGGGGAAAGGATGCAAAAGCCATCGTGTCCGTTTATTCGTTTGACGAAAGGCGTGCGCGTACGACGCTTAAATGCCGTGATTTTGAAGATGTCTCGCTGGCATGGCTCGACGTGGTTGTGCGATGCCGTTCTTCGCTTGCGTACAGACATGGGTTCGACCTCATGTCTGGAAAGATTGCCAACGACAGCGTCGGCGAAACGGTCTCGTATGTCGTCGCGGGTGTCATGCCGAGGGAACTGGCGTTGGAAAGATTGAGGTTTCAGCAAATCAACAGTCAGGTCGCCTTTTGCAGCGACGCTTCGCTCGACTGTCTTTCTTTTGTGTGCGCGTATGAAGTGGAGGTTTCGGCATGAACGACCATGTGCTGATCCGCGCAACGCTCGTGACGGCGATTGTCGGCATCTTGGCGGCGCATTGGGGCGTCAGTGAGGACGAGGCCATGCGGCGCTTCTATACGTCGAAGACGGCGCTGGCCTTTGCCGATGACGAAACGGGGCTTTATGGCATGTCGGCTCTGAACATCGCCGGCGATTGCGTACGTGAGTACGACCACCAAGGGCTTTGAGATTCCCTCGATAGAAAAACGAGACGATGTCTCGTAAATCGAGAATTGCCACCGAAACTTGCGAGAGGCGCAGACCGTCTGCAAGCAGGTCTCCAATCGAAAAGTTCGTATCGGAGTTCCTGTGAGAGATATCATTTGTGGTGAGGGTGCGCCCTGTTTCTCCATTTGAGAGGCGTTGTGCCGGTTGCCGCATTGAAGGCGGCGGTGAAGTAGGCCTTTGACGAGAATCCGGATAGCGCACACACGTCAGAAAGCGGCAGAGTCGTGTTCTCCAGTAGTCGCTTGGCCTCCTCGATTCGAACCTTGGAGATTTCCTGTCGGACGCTCGTGCCGAGTTCCGTGCGGAAAGCGCGTTCGACCGTGGTGTGCGAGAGATTCAGGTAGGCGAACAGCTCGGTCGCGTTGACGTTGCGGGAGACGTTGCGTCGGATCCAGACGAGCGCGTCCGACAGCCACGGCTCGCGGAAGGGATAGACCTGTGTCGAGGCTCGTTCAACCAGTCCGTCAGGCGCGGGGCGCTCGTCTGTCGGACGTTTCGTTGGGTTGTCCAGCCACATGGCGAGCGTACGTGCGGCGGCGAAGCCGATTCCGAACGGATTCGGGTCGATGGATGAGATCGTCGGGTTGGAGAAGTCGCACAGGAGCGGATCGTTGTCGACGCCCAGCACGGCAACGTCGCGTGGCACGTCGAGCCCGATCGACTGGCAGGTCTGTATGAGATTGAGCGCCACAAGGTCGTGTGCGCAAAAGATGGCGACGGGCTTTTCCAGTGCGCGAAGCCACTTCTGGAGCGCCCGGGGTTTGATGCTTGAGTCGAAGTCGCCCTTGCCGAGGATCTTGAGGCCGAACTTCTCAGACGAGAAGTCGCGATCCTCAAAGACGGCGCAGTCGAAGCGGTTCAGCCTGAGCGCACGGACGAACGCCTCGCGGCGGAGAACCGAGTAGCGTTGACAGGCGTAGCCGCAGAATGCGAAACGCGTGAAGCGATGTTCGATGAAGTGCCTCGCGGCGAGTTGACCGATCTTCTGTGCGTTCTGGTCCACAAGGACAAGCCCGGCATCCTGGACGCCGCCATAGACATCGATAGTCGGTCGCCCAGATGCCCGCAGGGCCGCTGCCATCGGCGCACTCCAGACGCGGGCGATGAAGCCGTCGAAACGCCTGAGATCGCGGGGCGAGTCGAGTACGTCCCATTCGGGGAACTCCAGGGCGAGATCGCCACGTTCGCGGGAGTAGGCTGCGATGCCCTCGCACAGGCGCCGCCCGTAGTGCCAGTGCCGCTCGATGATCAGTCCGATGCGTTTCATGGAATGGCATTATAGCAAAAGCTGGTTGCGAAAATCTATACGCGAATTGCGAACATTGATATGGCGCATGGTGACGAGGTTTGCTATCTTGACGCACAGATATGAGATATTGCCGTAAAGTAAAACAGGTCATTTGCCTACTGATGCTGTCCGTCGTTCTTGCGGGCACAGGAAATGCCAAGGCGAATACGTCTTCGCTCGTCCGTGTGACGCATCCGATTCTCACGTTCCGCAACGGGTTTGATCGCTTCCGCGTGCATGAGGCCACGGCGAGTTGGACGGATGGCGTATTCAGGGTATCTCATGCGGCAACGGATCCGCACGCTTGCTGGATCGTCCCGAACAATTTTGCCGGACAGAAGCCGTTCAAGGCGACCGAGTCCATTGTCGTCCGCACGGCTCCGGCCCAGAAGGGCTACCTTGTCGTGGCTCTGCGCAGCGAAAAGACGGGAAAGGAAATCCGATTTAACGGCACATGGGGACGCGAAGAGGCGGTTGTCGCAACGCCGGGGCTTGATCCGGCAGATCGTTACACGCTTTTGCTTGTGACCTTTGGCCTTGCCGAGGCCAAGAAAGCCTGTTCGTTTGAGGTGAAGGGCGTCGATGGCCGGTCGTGGCGACCGATGGCCGAGGCGGTGACGTTCGATGTCGAGACGGGAAACCCCTTGCGAATCATGACGAATGCGGCCGAACGGGCGACACTGGTCTTCGGCAATCCATCCGACGTTACCCTTGCGGCGAAGGCCGTCGTGAAGGGTGTCGATTTCTTTGGACAAAGCCTCTCGCGGGAGATTTCGCTGTCCTTGTCGTCTGGGGGCGTCCAGCGCGTCGAATTCGGCCCGTTCCCCAGAAAAGGCCTGTGGCGGCTGACGGCGGACTTCGTCGCATCCGACGGTTCGCGAGCGGTCAAGCGGTCGCGGCTGGCGGTTCTTGACCCACATCCGGTGACGCCGCGACTGCCGGACGGAAAGTTCCGCATGGGTGCCGTCTGCCATCTGGAGCGCCATGCAGATGCCGAGCGTCGCCAGTGTCTCGAACTGGCTGCGGCGCTTGGCATGAAGATCCTTCGGGCAGACCTGTTCAGCATGGAGCGGGTTCAGCCGAATGGCCCTGACGATTGGCAAGTGGCGCAGGACGGCAAGATTCTCGGCGAGCTCAAGGCATTCGGAATGGATCTCGATGCGATCATCCACCGGACGCCAAAGTGGGCGGCACCGGAAGCCTATCGTCAAAAGCCGTGGGCGCAACGCGCATTCGGGCCGACGCGCCCCGGATTGTTCGAGGCATACTGCGAACGGCTGGCGCGTGCGTTCGGTACGGACATCGCCTATTACGAGATCGGCAACGAGTGGGACTTGGGCGCAAAAGGCGTGTTGGACATTGACGATGCCGTTCGGATGCAGGAGGAAGCATTTCGCGGCATCAAGCGAGGGTGCCCCGCCGCCATTGTCTGTTCGAACGGATTCGCCGCCGAAGGCGACAACCAGCAGGTGCAGAAGAAAGGTTTTCACGAGGCATTCCTGAACCGCGCCAAGGGGACATTCGACGTCCATGCCATTCACATCCACGGAGGCTTCGAGGCGTATGCGCGGGCCATTCGCGGCGATTTCTTCGCGTTGCGCCGCCGCACGGGCACGACGGTGCCGTGGTACTCGAACGAGACGGCGACGCTTCCCTGCTTTGGGGCCGAGGATTCGGCCGCACGGGCGGTCTGGCAGAAGATTCTCTTCGCGTGGGCACATGGCAGTCGAGACTACTGCTGGTACAACCTTGAGTCGGGGAGTTGGAAAGAGGGCGGCAGCGACTGGGGCCTCTACACGGCGGATTGGCAGCCGCGCGCGACGGCTGCGGCTTTCGCCTCCCTGACGAGAACGCTGTCAGGTCTTGATTTCCGCAAGATTCTCGTTCGCAAGGGAGCCCGTCATGTGTATGCCTTTGGCGACGATAGCCGAACGGTTCTGGCGGGATGGGACTCCGGCGCGAGCGACGTCTGCCCGATCCCGATCCGTACGGACGCACGGTGCGCAGAGGCCGTAGATCTGATGGGCAATCGGACGAGCGTCGAGAATCGTGACGGAACTGTCGTATTCCGTCTCGGCGCGACACCTTCTGCGCTCGTCCTGACGGGAGCGACGCAGGTGGAGCCGGATCGCGAGAAGCTTGAAACGCCGGCGATGCCAAAGGTCGAGGCGCAGGTCATTCCGCGTGGCCCGTTCTCGGAGCGTCCGCCGGATTTCACGGTCGATACGCTGAATGCCGTGCACAGCCTCTTCGCCGCCAACCCGCTGACGGAGTCGCGCGACTGGAAAGGGCCGAAGGATCTTTCGGTCAAGGTCTGGCTCGGATTGTCGAAGACGGCGCTCCAGATGCTGTTCGAGGTGACGGACGACATGCATGTTCAACGCGAGCGTGGCGGGCGGCTCTACCTCGGCGACTCGGTGCAGGTGGCGTTCCGCAGCTACGAACAGGATGGCGATTGGCTGCTTGGGCTGGCGCGTACGGATACGGGCGAGAGCGACGTTTTTGTATGGACGGCGCCGATGGGTGTCGATACGGTTGCGGCGGCGTCTGCGGCGAGGCTTGTGACGGCGCGAAAGGGCGACTGCACACGCTACGCCCTCTCGTTGCCGTATGAGGCGATTGGGCTTTCGCCGAAGTTCCTGCGGCGTAGCGGACTGCGGTTCAACTTCATGGTCAATGACAACGACGGAGAGGGGCGTGACGGCTGGATCGAGTGTGCGCCCGGCATCTCGACCGGACGGGATGCGACGCTCTATCCGTTCGTGCGATTTCAGTAGGTTCGACAATATGGCAAACGGGAGGTTCTGACATGGATCGGTTGTCTCTTATGGTGTGCCCTGTGCTCTGCCTGTGTGTGGGCATTGCCACGGCGGCGGACATTGCGTATACCGGCGGCGGTGCGAAGGGCGTTCTGACGGATGCGGCGAACTGGGGCGGAACGCTTCCCGGCGCTGACGATGTTGCTCTTGTCGACCTGTCGCAGACGGGCAGCAGTGTGGTGCTGGACGCAGATTGGACCGTCAAGGGGCTTTCGTTCGTCAACGGTTCGGCAACGTCGGGCGTATGGCTTGGACGCAAGGGCACGCCGCGCCTGACGATTGGAGGATCGGGGCTGACCGTTGACAAGGCCTATTCGTTCTACGTGCAGCTGGACGTGACGCTGACGGCTGAGCAGACATGGTCGATGGGCAACGCACGGCTCCATTTCACACGGCCGGCAACGCTTTCCGGCTCGTCTGACTGGACGATCTCGGACTTCGCGGAAGTGCGCAACGAGATTGCCCTGAACTATGGCGGCAAGATCCGCTACAGCAAAACCTACAATCCCGTCTGGAGCATGGTTGCCGGCCGTTGGGCCGAAACGGTCGCATTCAGCGGCGTTGGAGGACAAAACGAACGGCCCGTCATCAGCCTTTCGTCCGGCGAGACATCCGTCTCGGAAATGTTCGGCGACCGCACGATGAACTTCCTGTCAGGCCCTGCGATGCTCGATTTCGGCAATTACGGTCATGCGGATGGCTATGCGACCTTCAAGGTGGAAGATGGCGATGCCGTGAATCTTGGCTACACCTACACGACGCTTGCCGGCGGCGATCTGCAGCTTCTCGGCGGCACGTTTACGCCCGGCACCTATTTTGACCTTGGCGTGGACAAGGACATTTTCGGCACGAAGGTTTCGCACACGAATGCGACACGATTCCTGGTTTCGGGCGGATTGCTTGATCCGGTCTATCTGGGCGTTGGGCGGCGTCATGCGGCGTATGGCGATGGCGGTTCGTCCAAGCGCATCGTTCAGACAGGCGGAATGGTCGGACAGGACTCACGCGCCCATGCCCTGCTTGTCGGCGGTGGCCCATCCACGACGGCGAATGCAGGCCCCGAACCATTGGCTGAATATCGCCTTGAAGGCGGCACCCTGAATTTCCCAAACGCCAACAAGTCCGAACATGGATTGGCCCTGTCGTGCAACAACGAGACATCCGATGGCACGATTCCCGGCGTCTTCACGCAGATGGGCGGTACCGCCACATTCGGCGAGATTCAGTTCGGTTCTCGGCAGAACGGACATTGGGGAACACCAGAAAACGCGAAGCCAAATGTCGAGGGGTTCGGTCTTCTCGACTTGGTCGGCGGAACATTCAATCTCGGCGCCAACGGCTTTACGCTCGCGCCGAAGTGGAATGTCGGCGGCAGCGAGTCCAATGCGGCCTACAAGGTTCGGTTGCGCGGCGGCACACTCGTTCTCGGCGCGACGCAGGCAAATGGGCTGGCGCTTGACGTGACGGGTGTTGAGACGTCGACCATCGAGGTCGCCGCCGGACGCGCGTTTGTGCAGGATGCGCCCGTGCGCGGTTCGGGTAGGCTGCGCAAGACGGGCGCCGGTACGCTTGTCCTTCGTGATGCGACGCGCTTCACGGGCGACATCCTCGTGGAAGATGGGCGCGTTCAGGTTGAAGGTGCCGCGCCGGCGCTGGATGGGGCGCTTGTCTGGACGGCAGATGACGCGACGGCTGGGCTTGAAGACGGCGCTTCGGTGTCCTCTTGGGCAGACACGACCGGTGCCTATGTGGCCGGCGCGAACGATTTCGCGAACTATACGCTGTTGCCGACGGCCACAAACAATGCGTTCAATGGCCATGCGGGCATCAGTTTCCATTATGACACCGCGACGGGAAATAGCGCGTCAATGAAATTCCCCGGCGGACAGAATGCGCTGTGCGGTCTGACGAACTTCACGGTCGTGGTCGTGGTGCGTCCGGCGAGGAACGAAACGTCGGAGGATGGCCAGGGACTCACGGGATCCACGTGGCTGTGGTGCGACAGCATTCTCGGAAACGCCGTTAACAACACGTCGGCGTTCTTCACGCTACAGTACACGAAGGACGGGGCGGACGCGGGCTGCTATTTCGGATCTGCCGGCGAACTGCCGCGCTGTCCTGTCGCGTCTGACATGAGGAAGGGTGTCACGAGCGTCATCGTCGCTTCGCGGCGTGGCAACGCATTCGAGATCAATGTCAACGGAGTCCAGTCCAACCGTGTCTACACGGCGTTCAGCGGCGACCAGCCGTGCTGGAACGGCGACGAGACCAAGCCGCTGTATCTCGCGTGCAACGGCCTTGGCGCCAATCGGGGCTTCAAGGGTGATTTGGCCGAGATCCGCATCTATCGTGATCGCATACTCACGGCGTCCGAGAAGGAATCGCTCGTCCTCGAATTGCTGAACAAGTACGAGATATCGGCGGAACGGGTGGCGACGCTGTGCCATTCTCGGACGTTGCCGACGGCGGATGCGTTCTGTGAGGCGGAGGCGCCCTTGGCTCCGACGGTTGACGCCACGTGGACAGCCGAAGACCTGATGGCGCTCGAACCGGCCGAAGGATCAGGAAGGCCGACGCTTGTTGCCGGGGCGTTGGACGGAAAGTCTGCCGTGCATTTTGATGGCGCATCGGCACTTTCGATTCCCGCCGCCGCTTCGCCGATCTCGGGCGCGACTGCCTTTACGGTCGCCGTGGTGTTCCGGGCGAATGAAGATGGCGTTGACGAGAACGCCTATGCTGGAGGCTTGGGCCTCGTGTCGTCGAAGCAACCTGTCGATCTCGCGCCTGATTTTCTCCTTTCATGGCGAAGCGAAGGTACGGTTGGCGCAGGATATGGCGCGACGGACGGCAATGCGCCGCTGTTCTCCTTCAAGCCGTGCCGACTGGCCGATGGCGAGGGGCATGTCGCCGTCTTTTCGGTCGATCCGACAGAGGGCGTCATGCGGATCATGACGGATGGACGCCTTGTGTCGCGTCCGCTGTCGGCGAACGAGGTGCGTGGCGACTATCCCATCTGCATCGGTGCCCTCATGCCGGGCGAAGGCTTCTTCAAGGGGGACATCGCGGCGGTGAAGCTTGCGGCTCGTGCGTTGTCGGAAGACGAGATGCGCACATTGTCCGAAGCGTGGGCGGCGGAATATCGGCTCGGCCTGTTGGGACGCTTTGCATTCGGCGCGGCAGACTTGACGGCGCATGGCCTTGCGGCGCGTTCCGTGTCCGTGGCGGCGGGCGCGACGCTTGTCGTGCCTGATTCTTCGCAAGGGCTTGTCATTGCGAATGGTGCGGCCCTCTCCAGTCAAGGGACTGTCATCGGTCGGCTGACGCTGGCGGACGGGGCGGTTGTCGATGTCGATTGGAACAGTCTTCCGGCTTCACTTGGCAAGGTATCGGCATCGGGTGTCGTGACGATTCGCGTGAACAATGCACCGTCGAAACTGGACGCCCATGGACGAATCAACCTGCTCCGCATCGAAGAGCTTGAGGCGACGGACGGACTTGCTTGGCGAATCGAGGGGCTTGAGGCCGTTAACCAGCCGATTTTGGATGAGCGTCGCGGCGTGGTCTACACGAGAATGCCGGGTTTTGTGATGACTGTTCGCTGACGGAAGGTGCGGAGGTGTCGATGATGCGGATAAGGGCAATCGTCGCGCTTGCGGTCGCGGGCGCACTGGGCAGCGGACATCTTTGGGCGGATGTTCGGTTTTCGCCGGAACCCGGCGCCGATTTCACGGCGCGTCTCGTTGCGGCGACAGGGCATCTGAAATCGGGCGAACGGATGGTCTTCGAGCGCGGCGAGTATCGGTTCGGTGCCGAGGACGGACGGCGGATACACTTGGATCCGTCCAACAACGCATCTGGCGAGAAACGGGTGGCGTTTTGTTTGCAGGGACTTCGCGACATTGAGATCGACGGCGGTGGCTCGACATTTGTCTTTGACGAGGCCGTTTCGCCATTCGTGCTTCTCTCGTGCACAAATGTCACGATCCGCAACTTGACGGCGAGGACGGAGCGACCGCCCTATGTCGTCTTTTCTGTCGGACGCAAAGTGTCCGATGGTTTTGAATTGACGTTGGAACCCGGCTTTGACGATATGCCGCTGACGGGACGGCACCTGTGCTTCCATTCGCTCGACCGGGGCTTGCAGGACTACTACATGGCGCCGGACGATCCAGAGTCGCGGGATTGGGTGCCAACGCGCTATCTGTCCGGGAAGGTTGAGCGCAGGGATGGCCAGCATCGCTTCTTTCGCTATTCGCCGGAGGCGCACAAGCGCTATTCGGATTGTCGGTTTGAGACGGGCGAGCGCGTTTGCCTAAATCTCGCGGGCAATCGTGAACAGATCTTCTGCTTCGCCGAAGACGGGCAGAACATCTGTCTTGAGGATATCACCCTAATGACGTTCGGCGGCATGGGCGTTGTTGCCCAGCGGACGCAAGACATCAGCGTCAGGCGTATGACCGTGCGTCCGACGCCTGGATTGCCGGTGACGCTGACGGCGGACGCCCTGCATTTCATCAACTGTGCGGGAGATATCCGTGTTGAGGGGAGTGAAATCGCGGGCATGCTGGACGATGCCTGCAATGTCCATGGGAACTATCTGGAGGTGACTTCTGTAGGCGGGCGGTCAGCGATGCTGAAAGTCGGACACTTTGAGCAGAGAGGCTTTTTCCCCTATCGGGTCGGCGACGAGATTGAGTTTGTCGTTCGCCATGATCGGCGTGTGCTGAAGAGGGCGAAGGTCGTCGCTTTTGAACGGTTGTCCGATGCGGACGGACGCTTGACGGCCGATGTAGAGTTAGACGGCATCCCCGTCGGCGCATTGGTCGAAGACGTGACGCTTTGTCCGAACGTCACGCTTCGCGGCAACTGGTTTCATGATTTTCCGCACGTCCGGCTGTCAGGGCGAGGGCGTATCCTGATGGAGGAAAATCGGATCGAACGCTGCGAAGACGGGCTGATCGCTTTCGATCTGGCGGAATACTGGTATGAGTCCGGGCGCTTGGCGGATCTGACCGTCATAAGCAACGTCTTTGACCGTTGCTCTTCCAAAAGTGGAGCAGGGCCTTACCTTCGCATCGGGCTGACTGGCTACTCCGGGACTGAAAAAGACGTGCCGCTGATACATGAGAGAGTTCGCCTTGAGGGGAACCGCTATCTGGGGCTGACCGGACGGCCATTCAGTGTATTCGGCGTCAAGGATTTCGATTCTAAATGACGGAAGGGTGAAATGAGGACATTCAAGACGATTCTGGTGATGGTGCCGTTCGCCACGTGTGCGGCGTGTGGCGAAGTGTGGGTTTCGGTAACGCCGGACGGGACGAACGACAGGACGGCGCACGTCCGGGAGGCCGTGCGGCAGGTTGCGGCGGCGGGCGGGGGCGTCGTGAGCCTGGCGTCCGGCGATTACCACTTCAATTCCGGATCGGCGGAGAAGATGCGTTTTCACGTCTCGAACCATGACCAGCCTGAGGTTCGGCCCGTCTTCTTGCCGCTTGTCGGCGTGACGAACGTGGCCGTCGTGGCCGAGGGCGGCGCACGGTTCGTGATGCATGGCATGGGCACGGCGATCCTGTTGCGCGAGACAAAAGGCGTCTCGTTCAAGGGCCTCACGATTGAATGGGAGAGGCCGTTCTTTGCGCAGTCCGAGATCGTCGGCTTTGCGGACGGCAAGACGCGCGTGCGCTTCTCGCCGCGCGACCGGGTCGTGCCCAAGGACGGCAAGGTCGTCCTCTGCGGCGAGGACTGGACGGATGCGCTGCAGTACGGGACGGTTTTCGACCGCGCGACGCACGAGATCGTCGAGCGCACGGCCGACGTGAGCTTCGGCGGACGCGGCGAGCCGTGCGCCGACGGCACATTCCTGCTCGACGTCGACCTGTCGAAGAGGGGGGTGGGCGCAAAGGTCGGCGACGTCTACGTGGTGCGCAGCGGATACCGTCCGCACCCGATCGTCTGCCTCGACCGTGCGACGGATACGGCATTTGAGGACTTCGTCTTTCGCGGCGGCTTCGGCATGGGCATCGTCGCGCAGCTGAGCGAAAACGTCACGCTGCGCGGCGGCGGGTGCTTTCCGCGCGATCGCACGGAATACAGCCCGAACGTGATTGACGCGACACACTTCTCGAACTGCCGTGGTATGGTGACGGTCGAGAACTGCTGCTTCGAGGGCATGATGGACGATGCGCTCAACGTGCATTCGACCAGCCTCGGCATCGTCGGGAAGCTCGCGCCCGACCGGATCCGCTGCCGCTACATGCACCCGCAGGCGATCGGCTTCGGCGTGTTCGCGCCGGGGGACGACGTGCGCTTCATCGCCGGCAAGACGCTGGAGAACGGCTTTGTCGGACGGGTCAAGGCGGTCGAGACGCACGACGCGCGGGAAATCACGCTGACGCTGGAGGTGCCTGTCCCCGCCGAATACGGCGTGGGGGACGCGGTGGAAAACGCCAGCTGGCAGTGCGCGGTCGTCTTCCGCAACAACACGGTCGCGAACAACCGCGCACGCGGCGTCCTCTTCACGACGCCGAAGCGGATCGTCTGCGAGGGAAATCTCTTCGACCACGTGTCCGGCGCGGCGATCCTGCTCGCGGGCGACGCGCAGGGCTGGTACGAGTCAGGCGCATGCGCGGATCTTGTCATCCGTCGCAACCGCTTCCGCGACTGCCTCACGTCGGTCTTCCAGTACTGCGACGCGCTCGTGTCAATCCATCCGGAGGTGAAGGACCTGAAGGCACAGCGCCGCCGCTACCACCGCAACATTGTCGTCGAGGACAACGAGATCGAAACGTTTGACGTGCCGCTCCTTTACGCGCTGAGCGCGGAGAACGTCACTTGGCGGCGGAACCGCGTCACGCGCCACGACCGCTACCGCAGCTGGGGCAAGCCCGCATTCCAGACGGAAGGGTGCGAGAACGTCACAGTCGAATAGCGCGAAACATCTGTCTTCGTGCACTTTGCCGCCATAATGGTTCGGCATCTTGTGGTATAATCCGCTCTCGCATGGACGAAATTGCTTTTGTTTAGACAAGACAAACATGATAAGGAAGTGAAAAGACCATGAATGTTTCGATTGGCAGGATGTTTATCGTCGGCGGATTGCTGGTAGCGACGGGCGTTGCGCAGGCAGATGCGATCGGCAATGTCGGCGAGGTGAAGCTCAAGGGCTATCTCGGAGAAAGGCTTGACAGGATGGTAGAGCGCCATGTCGGCGGAACTGACATCGATTACATAACCGCACCATTCCTCGAAAAGACGGAGCGAAAGAACTGGTGGCAGACCGAATTCTGGGGCAAGTACATGCATGCGGCGGTGCCGTATGCCGTCTATTCCGGTTCACCGAAGATTGCCTCCGACATAAGGAGAGGCGTAGAGCGCATACTTGCAAGCCAGGAACGGAATGGCTACATAGGCAACTATCCCGATGAACTCCGCTGTGGCGAGGGCTGGGACGTGTGGGGCATGAAGTATACCATGATGGGGCTTATGCACTACTACGACTATATGGGTAGGGGCAATGGTGCCGACCGTGGGACAGTCCTGGCGGCGGCGAAGCGTCTCTGCGACTACGTGATCGGAGAAATCGGACCCAATGGAAAGCGCGGACGTGAGCTTTGGCAGACAGGCAACTGGTCTGGATACGCAAGTTCGTCTATACTTGAGCCGACCATGTGGCTCTATCGTCGTGTCGCGGCGACGGAAGGCGAGGCGGCCGCGCAGAAATACCTCGATTTCGCGACATTCATCGTAAAGGGGATGCGCGATCCCGAATCGGGGCCGCGTCTCGTGGATCTCGCGCTCAAGGGCGTGTCGGTTGCCGACCGAAATGGCTACGGAAACGTCGCGGAGACGCATGGCGGATATGTGATGAAGCGCAACCGCTGGAAATCATACGAGATGATGAGCTGCTATCAGGGGATGCTCGACTACGTCGAGGTGATGCGCAAGAAGAATCCCGGAAAAGATGCGAAGGTCGAAGACCTCTACAATGCGGCGCTGATGACGGCCGTGGATATAGCGAAGGAGGAAGTCAATCTTGCGGGTGGTTGCGCAAGTTCCGAGGCCTGGTTCCATGGTGCAAAGAAACAGCACCTGCCTTACCTGCGCTTGCAGGAGACATGCGTGACGACAACTTGGATGCGTTTCTGCGAGAAACTGCTGGATATGACAGGCGATCCGAAGTGGGCTGACGAAATCGAACGCACGTTCTACAACGCCTACCTTGCGGCGATGAAGGCCGATGGCTCCGAGTTCGCGGGGTATACGCCGCTCACGGGTAATCGCTATCACGGGCAGCACCATTGCTACATGCACACGGACTGCTGTACGGCAAATGGCCCGCGCGGCTTCCTGTGCTTCCTGCGTAAGTTCTTCGAGACGGATGGCAAGACCGCCACTTTCAACTTCTACTCGTCCGCGCTCGTGAAGGGCTTCGACATGTATTCGCTCTATCCTCGCGCGAACACCGCGAGAATCGTGAGCCACACGACCGGGCCGCTCGCATTGCGTCTCCGAATCCCCGCATGGAGTGCGAAGACGGTAGTGAAGGTGAATGGCGCCGTCCAGACGAATGTTGCGCCAGGCTCGTACTTTACCATCTCTCGCGATTGGGCTCTTGGCGACATAGTTGAGGTCGCGTTCGACATGCCGGTCGTTGCGCACACGCTCGAACACAACGTCGCATTCACGCGCGGCCCGGTGCTGCTCGCTCGCGACAGCCGCTTCGCGGATGGCGATCTGACTGAACCGTTCCGGCGCGGACTCAAGGATGGGCAGCCGATGCCATCCTTCAGTGCGGTGCGTACACCGTCTGATGACTTCTGGATGGCGTTCACTGCGACGCTGCCGATCGGCTCGCACCACGCGAATCCAGAGGGCCGTCTTCCTGAAGCGGTCATGTTCTGCGACTATGCGTCTGCCGGCAACACTTGGCATCGCGACAACTACTACCGCACGTGGTTCCCGGTGGAATACGGCCCAGAGGAATGACAAGGACACACGACGGCGGGGCGCCGTCGCTACGGCGAATGCGGCGCATATGCGCAGTTCACTTCGTTCGAGGGAATATGTCGGGAGGGACGCGATTCATCGCGTCCGCATACGCCGCATTTGCCGCGACACGTGGCGATATATCCCCCGAACGAAGTGAGCCGCGCAAGCGGTCGCTAGAGGGGTGCGCCCTCGCCACCGTATCAGCCTGCTGCTTTCCGTTTGGTCGCAACAAGTTGCGACCCTCCCGTATGTGTACGACGGCGATTTCATCGAAATCGCCCTACCAAGCCAGACCGACACAATCATCAAATGATCAAATTCCCAAGTGCAATCGCAAATTTGCAAATCAAGATAGCATTGGCCATTTAGGCGTTTTGGTAGGGCGATTTCGATGAAATCGCCGCAGGGAGTCTTTACAGGATTCACACTACGACGGGGCGTCGTCGCTACGGCACGGCTAAATCATCAAATGCCTAAATGGCCAAATGCAATCGCAAATCGAAAAATCGGAAATCGAAAATTCTCAATTGCGCCATAGACGAGAAGATGTGATATAATTCGCCCATTCGTCTGGAGAACTGTGCAGACTGGGCGAGCAGATGAGAACTGAGGTCTTTGAAAAAGGTCGGTGTGCACAGGACATTGACTACCGGTCGGGGGTGTAACGCACTCGACAGAACCTTGAAGCGGCGTGGCCCAATGCGCGCCAAGACAAGGGTCGGACAATCCCGAAAGGATCCGACAACGTACGCAACAGTACGTAAAGTAGCTTCGTGAGAAACCGCTAATTTCAAATACAGGAGTGAAATACGAGACTGTGCGCACGTGGATTCATTCCACGCGGCGCATTCTCTATTCATATTCCTGTATAGGCTCTTAGCGGTGCCTCTCACGAGATACGAAATTTCGAGGGTGCGCCGTTCTTCTTTTCTGCGCCAGGACGGATGCGCTCAAACAACACAGGCGTAGGAGAAACAGAAGAGAGGCATAAGATGGAGAGTAAAGAACAGGCAAGGGTGACGGACGAAGAAATCAGAAAGATTTTGATCTCGACTTTGAAAGGAGATTGGATTGTGTCCGACGAGTTTGGGTCGTATACGTATAGAGACGATGCCCTTTTGAGAATACAGCAGCGGTGTATTGACTATTCTAAATTCTGCGAGAAGTGGGCTACTGATCCGCATGCTGACTCTGTGGCTTATAGGGTCATTTATGATGTCTACTATGGTGAGTCATTGATTGCTACAAAAACACTTGTGGCGGTTGATGGAATGCGTGCAATTCCGCCCATGCCAAAGCGTAGAACATCTGAAATACCATACGAAGAGTATCGGTTTGCAAAGATTGTTTCTCCTGATTCTCTTGATGAATATATTGGCCGTTCAGGATTGACGGTGGAATCGCCAAACGTTTGCCAAATTGGAGAGTGAAGCATGAAAGACCATATCATATCATCCGCAATAAACGTTGTGCCAATCAGCGTGAGGCATGTCTCTAATTGTGGTTAATAAAGGCTCCCATCTGTTAGCCTTTGCAATGAGTGTTGTGGAGGCTAATGGA
>CAVJWR010000011.1:8889-45487 GCA_963653155.1 Limosilactobacillus gorillae | reverse complement strand
GAACTCGCTTATGTCGAGGATGCCGCCGATCTCCCCACGCGGATGGGCCGTAGGAGTCGTATTCCAAGCGCCGCGCCTTACGCCAAGGAAGCGGTACGGCGGTTCGGACGTGTATGACTCGTATGACATCAGTTCGCCGCCGAACTGGAGCACCCGGCATGGCTCGTACATGACAGTGTCGGCGGTCGGCTCCAAGACCGCGAGCGAAGCGATTTCGTTCGTCCCGGCGGGCAACGCCTCGGCCAAGGTGAAATGCCGCGTCTTGTTGAGGCGGATATCCGCGACAGGAGTCACATAGCGGCTCTTGAGCCCTATGTGCGAATGGAGCGTGTGCAGGCCCACCTTGATCCCGGCGGCATGGAATCGGTCAAGCACCTTGCGGAGGTCGTTCGTTCCGTTAGGGTAGAAATCCTTGCGAAGGTCGTAGTCGCCATAGCGTCCCCAGCTTCCGATCTCGTCAGTCACATGGGACATCCCGAATGTGACGAGCCTGAATCCGCCTTTCTTCGCGTAGGCGATAGTCTCGTCCACAGACTTCGGCGAGAATCCGGAGGAAAGGTGGAATATGAATTCCTCCAGATACGGCGAGCGGCGGCTTTGGACGCCACGCGGGAGGCCATAGTCGCGCTCAAGCGCGTCCATCGCATCAAGAAACGCCTCCCTGCCCGGAGCGGCGATTAGCGCGGCACCGGCCCCGCGCAGTTTTCTTCCCGAAAACAGTTCCCCGAAAAGTATCTTGTCCTCACCCCGCTTCTCGTGGTCGATATCGGGATATGGCGAAGTGCCGACCACGGCGACCGCCGCCCTTTCGTCCCAAACCGCGTTCAGCCAGTCCCCGAAGTTCTTGCGGTGCCGCACCGGAATCTGCAATACCCTGAATGACGCGACCGGGGGGACATCCATCCTCAAGTAGTCATAGGTCGATTTGCGGTCGCAGCGAAAATCCTCCAGTTCGATGGCCGCATAGCCATCGCCCTTGCGGACGGAAAGCACGGCCTCGTATTGCCGATGGCCAAAGGATGCGATGAGGCGGTCGCCATCCCAGCGCAATCCGGTGGCGGGATACGTCGTGCGCTTGTTTGGCTGGATGAGCTTGATCTCATTGTTGAATGGACGATCCTGCACGGCCGCGCAAAGCGGCACGTCCAGCGTGTCCGCAACCGCCTCTACGCCAGTCGCCTTGACCAGCAGGGACTTTACGATGGCATTAGTCCCGACCGTCAGCCTGAAGTCGGATGTCTCGATTACGACATCATTTGCCGTTTTCGGCAACGGCGGCGCGGCCAGGGCCGACATGGACACAAAAGCGGCCAAAGCCGACAGCTTCAGGTTCAGGGGCATGGGCATCTTAATGTGCATGTCATTCTCCAGACTTCATATCACACCATTTATCCAGCGTTCCTTTACGGCACGCCAGAGGACGAGGCAAAACGCAGAGAGCGGTATCGCAAGCAGAAGTCCAAGCAGCGACCCGAAAATTGCCCCCCAGAAGATGAACGAGAAGATTACGCCCGCAAATCCGAGCCCGGTACGCTTGCCCTGTATCAGAGGCGTAATCGCGTAGCCATCGGCAAACTGTCCGGCGGCCCATACGCATGTCACGCCGACAAGACGCAGAACGCTCCCGCCATCGCCAAAGAATGCGAGGAGCAGCGCTATCGGCAGGAACACCACTGTGCCGAGCAACGGCACCAGGTTCACCACGCCAAGCGCAAATCCGATCAGGAAGCCGTAAGGCAGCCCGACAAGGACGAAGCCGAGGCCATACAGGCATCCTTCGATAAGGCAGATTATAGACTGCCTCTGGAAGAACGATACGATGATATCTATGAATGCGTTGATCTGCGCCGCGACAAACGCGCGAGTCCCTTCCTTCAGGAACGGCATCTGCCGAACGCAATCCTCTCCGCGCAACTCCGGCTTCATGAGGAAATACACGAAGAAGATCGCCGCCACAAGCCAGCTTATGATTCCAAAGAGGTACTTCACAAGGCCGAAGCTCATCTTTACCGCCTGCCCGCCATACTGTTCGCCAAGCAGGGAGAATATGTCGTGCGAGAACTTCACGGGATCAGTGAAGAAAAGGAGCGTCGAATCCGGGGCACCTATCTTGGCCAGCCCCTCATGCACCCCCGGATGGTTTGTCTGCACCCATGCGCTTGCGCGGGTCACTATCGTCG
This sequence comes from Limosilactobacillus gorillae, assembly GCA_963653155.1. Classification (GTDB taxonomy): domain Bacteria; phylum Verrucomicrobiota; class Kiritimatiellia; order RFP12; family UBA1067; genus UBA1731. The sequence continues at coordinate 43,307 of CAVJWR010000011.1, read as the reverse complement.
GCGCGGCGGACATGAACGCAATGGTCTGCTCCATCAGCAGGGAACCTGCGCACCACAGCACGACGCCGGCGGGAAGCAGCACCGAAAGCGACATGGCGACGAATGAAAGCGTGGGGTTGTGCAACCGCTTCAGGAACCACCCGTAATACGGCTTGAAGAACATCGCAAGGAACAGTCCCGCTATCACGGGGATCAGGGCTGGGGCGGCAAGGTGCAGCACCTTGAGCACAATCCACCCGATGCCGAGCACAAAGGCCAAGACGACCATCGCGGCGAGGGACGTAATCGCCGCCGCCGCCCACACCTTCTGCCGTTCGCTGAGATCGATCATTTCACGTTTTCCTCTGCCTTGCCGTCGCTGAAATCGAGCAGGTGCCCCACGAGGGAGCGAATGCCGCGATAGTAGAACGAAAAATCGAAAAGCGTCCTTGTGGACGTAAGCCTGTGCCAAAGCGCCGCCGGCTGGAGGAAGCCGCGATAGACGTCGCGGATGGCGCGCTTGATCTCATCCTCGCTCGCATGCGGCGTACGGGTGATCGCGCGGCGCATGTCGTACTCATCCCAGTCAAGGGTGGTCAATCCGCCGGATTCCTTCAGTTCCCTGAAGAGCGGAGTGCCGGGATATGGGATCGTGAGCGTACATTGCAGCGTAGAGGCCCACCCCTTCGCAAGCATCTTCCTGGCGAGGGCGACGGTATTGGCGATCTCGGCCTTGCCCTCCCAAGCGTGGCCGAACATGAATGTGAGATGCACGTCCAGACCGGCTTCGCTCGCCCAGCGGGCACCCTCTTCGACATCCGAGACCTTGAGCGCCTTTACGAACCTGTCGAGGGTGTACTGGTTGGCGGACTCCACGCCGAACAGCACCAGACGAAACCCTGCCTTGCGCATCATGCGGTAATCATCGGCCGTAAGCCGTCCAAATCGCATGTTGCAGTCTATGCGAACCTTCCTGTTCAGTCCGCGCCGAACCATCTCGTCGCAGAACGTCTTCAGGAATCCGCCTACCGGGAAGGAGCCCGAATCGTCCATGATCTCCTTCACTCCAAAATCCCGCACAAGGTGCTCAATCTCGTCCACGACATCGCGGGGATCGCGTGTGCGGTACGTGGGATAGAGCGTCGTCCAGCTGCAGAAGGTGCATTTAGCGTGCCAGCAGTCCCGCCCGGACATTATGTACGTTCCGGGCGTACGGCGGAAATTGCCGTTCTTTTCCGCATATAGCCGCCACTTGCACAAGTCCCGGTCTATCCAAGGCGCCTTGTTGAGGTCATGGTTGAGCTGGAACCGCCCCGTATTGCGCACACTGCCGTCCCTATCCCTGTACCAGATGCCCGGCTCATACCTTGAGGTATCGCCATCCGACCCGATGAGGTTCATCAGCAGGAAATCCCAATCGCCGCCCGTAAGGATGAAATCGACGGGGCACTTCTCCATCGACTCGTCAGGCATTGCGGTCACATGGTCGCCCACGAGCACATAGCGGGTTGGAGAACCATCCGAACGAGCGGCGTCCATCTGCTTTTGCCGCTCGATCCACCGCCAATGCCGCTTCACTACCGGCGTCTTGGTCTCCACCACCACGTAGTTCGGACGGAACTCCGCAAGCCTCTTTTCGCATTCATCGGGCGAAAGTCCCTCGGCAATCCCATCGAGCCACAGAACGTCGTGCCCGGCATTCTTGAGCATCGTGGCGGCAGTCGCCGGGACTACAGGGAATATGTACGTCGGACGGGAAAACCACTGGAACTGGCGGTTCTGGGAGAGAAGAGGCACCCCCTTTTCACTCGGCAGCGGCGGATAGCAGATTGCGACTCTCATTCCCTATTCCCGTTATGCGCACAACATGGCTCGGACTAGCCTATCACCACTTGTATCCCACACCGAGCGAATACCGCAGGTCGGAATGCTTCGTGCCCGTGCCAACCTTGCTCTTGTAGTCCCACTCGATCCGTCCGTACAGCTGCCAATCCGCCATGAAGGCATACGTAAAGCCGACATCGCTGTCTATCAGGTAGTTATCCTGCCACTCGCTGAGTTCAGGCAGGTACACGAGGTTATGGGTGAAGTTGAAGCCCTCTATCCAGCTCGGATCCCATATGAGGTGGTGGGCGTAGCTGAATGCCGCATAGCTGTCGTCAAGCGAAGACCTGAACCTTTCATTCACCCATGTGAGACCGGCCTCCTGGCTGAAGCTCCATTTGCCGAGATTTTCAAATACCCGTCCGTCAAGCCACTGGATACCGAGACCTGCGCCCAGGCGATAGCGGTAGTCGAGGTTCATGATGCTGTCGTACTCGTAGTTGCCGCTTATGTAGCTGTACAGCATGGACGACCAGAAATGGTCTTCCTGCGCCTGCAGCTCAAACCGGTTCGCCGTCTTCTGCTTGTCCTCCTTGCTGTCGCCAGACTGCGCAAAGTTGTAGGAGAGGGAGCCGCCAAAGCGATCCTTCTCCCAACGGCGCGAGATCGTGGCAAGTGCGGATACGGACTCCGAAATCGAGTTTCCCCTTGCCGCCGTGGCGGAAACGTTTACGCTGCCGTGCCACGTTTCGGCCTTCGGCACGACGGATTTCACGCTGTCCATGTCCAGCGGCTTGCCGTCAAGCGTGAACCCGCCTTCGCCACGCGCTATTACGCCCGTCTCGATGCGCTTGTCGGTGAACTCCACCGGCTTGGCGCCATCCGTTGTCATGGACACCACATTCGCCTGCTTTATCTTTACGTCGCCCACGTCTTCGGACGCAAAGTCGATGGTTCCACCCTCAATGTGCTTCACGGTGCCGGTAAACCTGGCGCCGGACTTCATGACAATCACATCGGCGGAAGCTGCCATCCCAATGTAAAGCGCACTCATTAACGCAAAGATACGTTTCATCCTCTACTCCTTTGCTTTTAAATGAAGGTATTCTATCACAACGCCGCCGCAAACTCCACATAACCTTTGTAAAGCTCGGAGGCGTCAAACAGTCTGGACAACTTTAGCGCCCCATTCCCCCTACCCAAAGCGAGACGAACCGCCCTGCGCAAGGCTTCGGAATCCCCAGCGGAATACGTCACGCCGGCATCATGCCCCAAAAGCAAGTCCTCAGTTTCGCCATGGAGGGAACTCGCGACGGGAAGCCCTGCCGCCACATAGTCCGCAAGCTTGTACGGCACACCCACGCACGAATCGTCGAACATCGGCACCAACCCGACATCAGCCGACGACAGCATCGCCCTAAGCTCCACATCGTTGAGATAGCCATGAAAGCGGATGCGGTCGCATCCTGCCGCCCGCCTACGCAAGGATTCCTCGTCTGGACCCGACCCCGCGAGATCGAGCGACAATCCACAATCCAACCTTACGGCATCGACCGCAGTGGCAAGGTCGTAGCTGAGACTCATGTTGCCTATGTAGGCAATGCGGATCGGCTTGGCCTCAGCGTAGGACACGTCGGCGGCATGCGCCCGGCGGCATTCATGCGCAAGGGCAATGCCGTGATAGAAAAGACGCATCGGGCATTTCGCGCCATAGGATTTCGCAAGATCCACATAGCGTTGCGCAACTGCCGTCACCCCAACCGCTCCACAATAGTTTCCCCTCGCGATGCCACGCGCCCAGCCAAGTGTCCAGCGCGGAAGCACCCGCTCAAATGTCTCGGGCCAGGCATCCATTACATCTACGATATACCTTGTGCCATGGCGGGCACAGAACCTCCGTACTGCGCGACCTATGAACAGCGGAGGACTCGATACCACTATCAGGTCCGGAATCTCTTCGCGTAGTGCCGCCGCGAGCCAATTCCGAGCGAACCGCCAGTGGCTCCATATCCGGCGCAGGCAGATGTTGCGCCCGTAGCCCGGCACGTGGATGCCCCTTACCCTGAAGCCTTCTCCGGAATCATGCCGAACCGTTCGGCGGGCCTTTTTCGCGTGGCTCCAGTCCTGCGTCCAGAACGTCACCTCATGTCCGGCCCGTGCGAATGCCTCCGACATCATCCAGTACCGTTGTGGACGATAGCCCTCATCCGGCAGATTGTCGAAAGGATTTACGATCCACACTCTCATGCATTTGGCCCAAGCGCACGTGAAGCGGGTTTCTGCGCTGGCATCGTGCGCAAGCGGAGCTGTCCGCACGCCGCCTGACTCTCCTTGCCGCGAGAACGGCGAATCATGGTCTGCACATGGTTCTTCATCAGCACATCGAGGAACATCAGCATCGTCGATTCTGGAGGGGTCTTGAAATCCGGCCTATGGTCAACGGGGGACAGCGGGATCAGATTCACCTTGGCCATCGGGACTTCCCGCACTCGCCGCGCAAGGGCTTCCGCGCATGCGCGAGAATCGTTCACGCCGCTTATCACCGTGTATTCAAACGTTATGATCCTCTTTGTCTTGAGCGTATATTCCCTGCACGCCGCCATGAGTTCGGCGAGCGGCCAGCGGCGATTGATCGGCATCAGGCCGTTCCGAAGCTCGTCATCTGGGGCGTGAAGCGACACCGAAAGCTCGAACTGCAGACCCTCGTTCGCCAAACGGGCGAATCCCGGCACCACGCCGCATGTCGAGAGCGTAATGTGCCGGGCGCCAAGATTCGGGCCCCTTCCGGCGTTTATGAGCCTGAGCGCCCGCATCGTCTCGTCGTAGTTCGCGAACGGTTCGCCCATCCCCATCACGACAAGGTTCGTGAGCGTACCGTACTTCCGGGCGGCCATCACCTCCGCGACTATCTCGTCCGAACGCAGAGACCTCACGAGGCCCTTCGATCCGCTTGCGCAGAATGCGCACCCCATGGCGCACCCGACCTGCGTGGATACGCATTGCGTAAGGCGCACCGTCTCGCGTTCGCCGTTTCCGCCCTTGCCGAACACGGGGATGACAACCGTCTCTACAAGCTCTCCGTCCCCCATTTTCAAGAGCAGTTTTTTCGTCCCGTCTGGAGACGTGTCGCAAGCGACCTCCTCTGCGGGAATGATCGGAAACTCATCCTTCAGCGTGGCACGGAAATCCTTCGGGAGCGTCGTAGCCTGATCCCAATCAGTTATGTAGTCGCGATAGAGCGACTGCAGTATCTGGTCTGCGCGGAATGCCCTGAGGCCACGCTCCTTGAGCATGGCCTTCCATTCGTCCGGGAGGATCGACCAAGCCGGCGTGATGCGGTTTGTCGATAGCTGCGAACGTTCGGCGCTGTCAGTCATTCAAGGCTCTCCCGTCAACTCCACAAAAGGCCGTTACTATCCTCAATTCATGCGCCCGGTGTAGGCGTTGGAGCTAGAGTTGTCGATCACCGTCTTGAAGAATTCGTTCTGGGCCTTGTCGCGCGCTGCGTTCCACGGACGCGGATTGCCGGTCTCCTGCACCACCCATAGCTTGAGCTGGCGCTTGTGCCAGTTGACCATGCAGTTTGTCCCCCATGCGCCGCCGTGGCCGAACCACTGATCCTCGCCATCCTTCACAGGAGCCGTCAAGCCAAGCGAGTATCCGCCAAGCCCGTCAGGACGCGTCGAGACCGCGAGGATGGACTTCACCGTATCCTCCTTCAGGATCCGCACACCATTGTCGCCAACGCCGAGGTTCATGAGCATCTTGTAGAACTTCAGCTGGTCACGCGCAGTCGTCCAAATGCCGGCTCCGGCGGATGCGAACACGCGGTCATCGTTGTACGGACGCTGCATCGACTGGTTGTCGAGACGCCATTCGGCCTTCTTGTCGCCATTTACCTGATACATCTCTACCATTCCCTCAAGCTGGCCATCTGTAGGCCAGAAGCCGGTGCTATCCATGCCCAGCGGATCAAGGACACGCTCCTTGAGGAAATTCTCCCAACGCTTCTTCGTGATGACTTCAACCACCGCAGCGCCGATATCGATACCGACGTTAGAGTAGCTGGCCTTCGTGCCGGGCTCAAACTTGAGGGGGATCGCCGCCGCAACTGCCGCGACCGAACGGAGCGGCATGCGACGCGACCAGCCGCCCATTGAGGTATACGACGGCAACTCAAAGGCGAATCCACCCGTGTGGTTCATCACCATGCGCACCGTAAGGACGTTTTTGGCCCTTACCACACGCCGTACGCCATTCGTCTCCGACTCAAGCACCCAAAGTGTATTGAATTCGGGAAGGTATTTCGATACGGGATCGTCAAGGTTGAGCTTTCCATCCTCGACAAGCGCCGCTATGGTGACGCCGCAGAAGCCCTTGGTCTGGGAACACTGCATATACACGTCATCAAGCGATATCTTGCGCTTCGTCTCCATATTGGCGTATCCGATGCAGGAAGTTTCCTGAACGCCATTGTTGTACAGGATGCTTATTGCGCCCGGCAGTGCGCCTTTCTCGACCCAAGGGGCGACGGCATCAGCCACATAGCTCGTGCCCGACTCCTTCGGGGAATTCACGGAAACGCATCCGGCGAACGCAAGCGCCGCCACAGCCAAGATCTTGATCATTTTCATAGTGCCGTTGAGTATACCATAGTTTGACATTCACGGTTCAGGATTTTTCGATTGCCTTTGGTGATTTTGCCACATGACATCCTTTTCCTATCCGCAAACATTAGCACCTGCACTCTATTCATTGCTACCACCGCATTTATATAAATGCGGTGGTAGCAATGACAATCCTAATGCGCCAAAACGCCGAACGAAATCGCGCCAAAACGCCGAACGAAATCGCGCCAAAACGCCGAATCGCCAATACAATGCAAATATATATGATATAATATCGCACATTATGGCAAATTACAGACCCAGAGTGGCTGACGCGATTCTTGAAGAAAAATTGGCCGGCAAAGGAGCCGTACTGATTGAAGGTGCCAAATGGTGCGGCAAAACCACAACAGCGGAACAGATCGCCCGTAGCGTACTTTACCTTGGCGATAAGGATCGTCAGAAGCAGAACTTGGCAATGGCAGACTTCAAACCAAGCCGGCTATTGGATGGACTAAAGCCTCGTTTGCTGGACGAATGGCAGATTGCACCAAAGTTGTGGGACGCAGTCCGCTTTTCAGTCGATCATTTGTCTGGTATGGGACATTATATCCTGACAGGCTCCACGCTTCCCGATGAAAAACGTGGCGAAATCGATCACAGCGGAACTGGACGGATTACGCGAATGAAGATGCGTCCGATGTCCCTCTGGGAGTCTGGCGAATCGACAGGTGAAGTATCGCTTGCCGACTTGTTCACTGAGAAGGGATTTGAAGGCGGCTCATCGCGTTTGACACTGGAGGATGTCGCTTTCGCCTGTTGCCGCGGCGGATGGCCTGCCACCATTGGCATGCGTAATCGCATCGCATTGAACCAAGCATACGATTACGTCGATGCCGTGACTGAAAGCGACATCTCCAAGACTGATGGCGTGAGGCGCGACCCAGATACGGCGCGGCGCATCATGCGTAGCCTTGCACGTCTTCAGGGGACACAGTCGGCGAACACTGTCATCGCCACAGACATAGCGGCCCATGAACCTAATACCTTCAACGAAGATACGGTTTATTCCTATGTCGGCGCACTGAAGAAAATCTTTGTGATAGAAGACATGCCGGCGTGGTGTCCGAACCTTAAATGCAAGACGCCGCTTAGAACAAGCGACACGCGATATTTCACAGACTCATCCATCGCGACGGCCTCGCTGGGGATTGGGCCTGGAGATCTCATGAACGACCTGACGGCGTTCGGATTAGTCTTCGAGACGCTTGTGGCACGCGATCTGCGCGTCTATGCAGATGCGCAAAACGGATATGTTCGACACTATCTCGACAAGAGCGGACTTGAATGCGACATGGTGATCGGCTTGCGCGATGGCAGGTGTGGTCTTGTAGAAGTAAAGCTTGGCGGCGATGCACTCATCAACAAGGGGGCAAAGACGTTGAATACGCTTGCCGCCAAACTGGATCTGACAAAGATGAAACCTCCTCGATTCAAGATGATCATAGTGGCAGATGGCGATCTTGCCTATCGTCGCAGTGAAGACGATATCATTGTCTGTCCTATTGGCTGCCTCCGCGCGTGATTGGCCGCAACCATCTGTGACATCGGCTATCGCGATCACCGTGTAGCGTCACCACACCGCAAGGCGGTCAAGCGCAGCCAGGCATACGTCGCGATGGTGGCGGCCACTGGGGCGACATAGATCGCCATGACAGCCATCGCCCATCCGGGGATGTGCATCGGAAGCATGGCTATGAGCGCAAACGTCAATGCGCCGAAATATGCGAACTGCCCGGCCATGACCGCGCTTGGCCTGCGCCTGATGGCCGCAAGCCCCTCGACCCTTCCCCGCACGGCATGGATGATGCAGATGAAAGAGTAGAGGAAGCTGACAAGACGCACCGTCGGGAGAATGCGCTGGGGAACGTTCTGGCATCCTCCATAATACCAGTTCCCGATTAGTGGCGTAGAGAACGCCAACGGTATGATGCCGAGCAATGCCCCCGCCACGATTGCGAACTTCAGCAGCCTCCTGTCGCCAGGCCATTCTGGCGGGAACTGGATCGAGACGGCCTGCATGCGAAGCGCCGCGTACGATACGGGATTGGCGATGCCAAGCGTAACGTAATGGATCGCAAGCATGTCTGTCGCGTCGGGAGTGCGGCCAACAAAGGCCGCAGTGACAAACGGAGAGACGGCAAGCAGACCCGCGCCAAGTGCAAGCGGAACGGAAAACCTGAACTGCGTCATCACGGAGGCATTCTCGCCGCTTTCGAGCCTGCGCCTGTACTTCACCGCAAACGCCTCGGAAAGCAGCCATTCAAGCATCACCGGCACGGTGAGCGCGAACAGACCCCAGTCCGGCCCAGTCCAGCCCAAGTGCGGGAACGTCACCGCAAACGCCAGCGTAAGCGCAATTCTCGCAATCGTGGCGACATTCGCCTCGGCACTCGCATAGGCGTTGTACAGCACGACCAGCGGAACGTTGCGCATGAAGAAGCCCGCCTGCATCACAACTCCGAACAGCGTTGTGCGCCTTGCTATTTCCGCAAGATGAGGGGACAGGTTCAGAAGGTGCGTGAAGCAGAACGTGTCTATCGGATGCACACACATGAGCGCTTGCGCAGATATCAGCGCAACCATCATCATGAAGTTCAATCGGCGGAACGAGCCAAGCCCTTCCTTCGTCCGTGCGAACACCATTCCAGTCATGATGAGTCCGCCGCCAAGCGCCCCTATCATGAACTGTATAACCTGACCAAGCGTGAATGCGGTGAGCGCATCGACGCCATCCGGCCCATGGCTCGTTATCGAGCCTACAAGCGGGTACGTGAGCGACTGGGAGAACGCCTGCAAAAGCAACGGCACGTAGAAACGTGCCGCACGACCAGGACTGTACGCTACAGGTCTCATCCCTTTCTGCGGAGCGCACAGGCAAACGCACCGTCGTGCCCGGTGACAAACGGCACGGATTCCCGCTCCCCTATCTTCTCGAAGTCCGGATTGTCGGCAAGGAACTTCGCAACCTGTTTCTGGTTCTCTTCCGGCTCGCACGAACACGTGGAGTACACGAGTATGCCACCAGACGCCACATGCGATGCCGCCCTGGCCAGTATGGCCGACTGCAGCTCGACAAGTTCAGCGAAGTGTTCGCTCGTCCAACGCCAACGCGCATCAGGACGCCGCCGCAAGACCCCGGTGTTGCTGCACGGCACATCTGCCAGCACACGGTCAAACATCTCGCCATCCGCAACCTCGGCGACAGTCTGCACCCAATCGAGGCGGACGCGCTTCAGGTTTTCCTCAAGACGGCGACGGCGACCGGGGTTCACCTCCATGCAGACGAGTCTTCCGCCGCCCCTGCCTCCATCCATCCGCCACGCCGCCTGTATGGACTTGCCGCCGGGAGCGGCACAGAAATCAAGTACCTTAAGCCCCGGAGCCACCGACAACAGCTCAACCGCGCCGGCAGTCGCCGGATCCTGCACTATGAACGCGCCCTCGGCATAGCCTTCCACGTCCGTCACGCGCCTTCCGCGCGGAAGGCGCTCAAACGGATCGCCTTCGCTAGGCTTGTGCGCAAGCCACGTCTCGGCCGGCTCGTTGTGCCATCTGCAAAGGCGCTCGGCATCCGCCTCTCCGTACCTATCCACCCATCTCCGCACAAGTCCGTTCGGGAAGCTTTCGCGCTCCGCAAGCGGAGCCGACTTCAGCTGTTCCTCGAACTCGCCTCGCCGCCTAATCAGGTTGCGCAGGACACCGTTTACGACCTTCGCGATGCTCTTGTTCGGGCATTTCTTCGCGGCGGATACGGTCTCGTTCACGGCGGCGAAGTCCGGCACATCCGGCATGTACAGCACCTGTGCGGCCCCTACGAGCAGCAAGGCCTCCATCTCGCCCTTTGGCCACTTCTTCACCAGCTGGCCAAGTACACTACGGAGCGGACGGAATCGCCGCACCGTAGTGTACACGAGATCCTGTACGAAAGCCCTGTCTGGCCCATCCGGCAGCATGTCGCCCAGATGGCCGTGCGTCGCGATCCATCGAGCGACCGCAAACGCCGCTTCCCTTCTGCTGTTCATGCCTCAGCGATGCACTCGATCTCAACAAGCACGTCCTTCGGCAGACGCGCCACCTCCACGCAACTCCGCGCAGGCCGCGTATCGCCGAAAAGCTCCGCGTAAACCTTGTTCAGTGCTGCGAAATCGTTCATGTCCTTGATGAACACCGTGGTCTTCACGACTTTGGCGAGCGATGAACCGGCCTTCTCAAGCACATTCTTGAGATTCGTGATCGACTGGGCCGTCTGCTCCTCGATCGTCTTGGCCTCAACCGTGCCCGATGCCGGATTGATCGGGATCTGTCCCGAACAGTAGATCATGCCGTTGGCACGAATCGCCTGGCTGTACGGCCCCAACGCCGCCGGAGCCTTGTCTGTCGCAATCATTTCCATTTTCATTCTCCTTCAGTTACATCATGTCTGCTTGGCCTCAGAACAAGGCCCGCACCGAATCGTCTATGCCGGAAACGTCCACCACCTCCGTCTGCGTGATCGGAGCGGTCTCAAGCGCGGCAAAGGCCGGCGGCGGAGCCGTAAGCACGTCTTCTCCGAATGCACGCATGCACGTCTCCGGAAACTTGTACGGCGTGGCGGTCGCCGCGACGACGCAAGGGACTCCATCCGACGGCAAACCGAGCTTCCTCGCGACGGCAGTCGCCACTGCGGTGTGCGGGTCAAGCACATACCCGCAAGCCTGGCGCATGCGGCGCATCTCGGCCTCAGTCTCTTCCGGCGTCGCAACGCCGCCAGAGAAATCCTTCATGAGTCTCGCCTTTGCCGACTCGTTCAGCTCATACTTGCCCTTCTCCGCAAAGTCCCGCATCAGACGCGCCACCTCGGCGCTGTCGCCGTCATTCAGGAGCCAGAGGAGCCGTTCAACGTTAGAAGACTTCCTGATATCCATCGAAGGCGAATTGGTCACGGTGAACTTGTCGCCCGGATCGTACACGCCCGTCGCGACAAAACGCGCAAGCACATCGTTCACGTTCGAGGCGCACACGAACCTGCGGATCGGGGCGCCAAGCATCTTTGCGTAATATGCCGCAAGGATGTTGCCGAAATTGCCCGATGGTACCACCACGTCAAACGCACCCTTGTCCGCAAGTCTCGCGGCGGCAAGCAGATAATAGCCGATCTGCGGAACCAGCCGCCCGGTGTTGATGGAGTTGGCGGACGAAAGGAGCGTTCCAGCAGACTCTGCCTCTGCACGGAATTTCTCGTCGGCGAATATCCGCTTGACCGCAGCCTGCGCATCGTCGAAGTTGCCGCGTATCGCGATGCCGTGTACATTCTTGGCGGCTGGCGTCGTCATCTGGAGACGCTGTACGCGGGATGTGCCCACGTTCGGGAAGAACACCGCTATCTCTACGCCGGGCACATCTGCGAAACCGGCCATGGCCGCCGAACCCGTATCGCCGGATGTGGCCGTCAGTATCAGCACCTTGCGGCCACCCGCCTGTTTTCTCGCCGCCTCGGCCATCAGCACCGGCAGCACGGAGAGGGCCACATCCTTGAAAGCTCCGGTCGGCCCATGGAAAAGCTCCATGACGTGAAGCCCATCCGCCTCGACGAGCGGTATCGGATCCGCTGCCGGGAACTTCGAGAGAAGGTTCGCGATCGCCGCCTCGCGGACATCGGCGGGGATATCGTCAAACATCGCCCCCAGCGCAACACGCTCGGCACCGGCAAGGTCCCGTATGGAGGAAATCGCGGAAGCGTCCAGACGCGGAACGCTTAAAGGCACGTAAAGCCCACCATCTGCCGCCAACCCACGGAGAACCGTGTACAGCGAATCCACCTCGACATCAGATCTTGTGCTCGTGAATTTCATCTCACATCCCCTTATTTGAAACTTACTTGAGAAGTTCTGGCCAGTCGTAATGCAAGAGACCATTGACGACTATGTACGTATAGCGGAAGTAATCCGCATTTTCCTTTGTGATCTTTTCGGACTCTATCATCTCCGTCCAGGACTTTGGCGCGTCCGCAACGGCAACCTTCGCGAATGCATCTGCATTCGCGGCACGGGCATGCGCGGCGGCAATCGCGGCGGAGCCGCGAGCGGACAGCTCAGGGACTAGTCCCGTCTTGCCCCTTATCCAGTCGGCAAGAACAAGCATATCCGTCGCACGGCGGCCCGTGATCGACTCGCCCATGAGGTAGAGCATCACCGCAACGCCCTCTTCAGGACAATCCTCAACGCCGTAGAATATCTTGTTCGCCTTCCCAATCTCGCCATAGCCAGTGACATCTGCGACAAGCACGGACGCGCCAACCGCAAGCCTATCCGCAACAGCCTTCGCCCAATCCTTGCGGCCCTTGGCCCCGACCATGAGAACTGGGGCGACAGGCTTCTTCGCCGACTCAGCCGGCTCAATCCAACAGGCCGGAAGCGTGAGACCATCGGGATACGCGAACGCCACACGGGTGAATTTCGCCCCTCCGACATCGACTGGCGCGAGTTCCTTGACGACAACCTTCATGTCCTTTGGATTGCGCACTCCGGCAAGCTTGCCGGCAATCGAATTGCGCTCCGATGCGGTGTATGCAGGACGGTTCTTTGCCGCGCCAAGCATGCGGTCACGAAGTATCATGTGGATGTCACGTGCGCCGGGGATATCCATTGTGCGCTTGGTCGCAGTCACCCCGCGCTCACCCTTCGCAAGCCCCAAATCGACATTCTGCACGTTGAAACCGATGTCGAGGGGGCGGTACTTCGTGCAGTCGAGAGGAAGGACGTCCTTCTGGCCCTTCAGCCATGCACGCATCCAATCCACAGACGCCGTCTCGGTCGACTCGGTCCAGCCATGCGGCCCGGGGGCAGAGTTGAGCGCGTAGCCATCCGAAGTGCCGACCTTGGCGGACACTGCCCTAACCGTACGGAACAGGTCGAGTGTACCATAGATGGAGAACATATCCTGAAAGCGGCACGTCACCGCAACCTTCGTGTCGGGCAAGAGGACATACCCGGTATGGTTCAACCCAAAGCTGAGCTGCCCGAAAATGTTCTGCTCGGCATCCTGCGGCCCCATGCCTTCGCAAAGGTGGCGCAGAGACGTGAGGTAGCAACTCGGAGCCGTAGCCTTGAGGCGCCAATCCGCCGCAGTCATCAGGGCCGTCATCGTGCCGCCGCCGCTCTGGCCCATGAAGCCGATCTTGGAAGAATCGACCTCTGGACGGGATTCGGCATAATCGATAGCGCGCATTCCGTCCCAGATGCGGAGCATCGGCATCGACCAGCCGAGCAGCGAGGCCTTTATCCCTATGATGTTGTGGTGCGTCGTCGAGCCCTTGCATGGAAACTCGCGGCGTTCGCCCTGTTCATACGGATCATACATCAATGCGACAAAGCCCTGCTTGACGGCAATCACACAGGCCCTCAGGTAGATGTCGCAGTCCTTGCCCTCGTCCGCATGCCCGCAACTCATCACCACGGCCGGATACGGAGCCTTGAACGCATCCGATTCGGGGATGAAGAGATTCGCGGTCACAAACAGGTTCGGCATTGACTCGAAAATGACCTTTTCAATGCGGTAGCCGTCTCGCTTCACGGTTGCGACCGTGCGGGCGTTCAGCGGAGTGTGCTCAGGGAAGCCCCCTATCGCGGAAATCATCTTCCTGTGCATTTCCTTGCGATACGCATCATACTCATCCCTGCCGGAGAGCTTCAGCCATGCCTCATCGGCATCGACATCCATCTCATGGAGCTTTTGCGAGACAGTGTTGAAGGTCAGCAGATCCGAAGCGGGAGGGAGGAATTTCCTGCCAAGTTCCGAACCGATGTCGGCAAACAACGATACAGACGCGGCACAGCAAAGCGTCACAACCAAGTTAGAACCCATTCGGGCAAAAGCGCTCATCGCAATCTCTCCATAGATACTGAGTTAAAAAGTAAATGGAGATTATATCAAATCCACGTCCACCCAACCCAAAAATTTATGGTAGTTGGTAGTTGGTAGTTGGTAGATGGTAGTGGGTAGTGGGTAGGTAGCGGCACGGCGGGAGGGACACAATTCATTGCGTCCGTGAGTTGTCGGCGGTCGCGACAAGCGCGACCCTCCCGTATGCCGTGGCGCGTGTGCCCCTACGGCGGTTTCATCGAAACCGCCCTACCAATCTCACCAACTATCATCTATCTACTATCATCTATCAACTACCCACTACCACCTACATCTCTACACTTCTACACTTCTACACGGCTAAAACCTACCACCTACCATCTACCAACTATTATCATCATCTACCTAAATGCAATCGTAAATCCCTATCTGACAATCCTGATAATCCTGTAAATCCTGTCAAAAACTCTACTCACTCTGTGTCCCTGTGCCTTTGTGCCTCTGTGTTAAATAACATTTATTGCAACCACAAGGCCAACTCGGACGCAATGAATTGCGTCCCTCCCGCCATGTCGCTACTGCGCATTTCACGGAAATGCGCCCACGATCCGTACCACTACCCAGGACGAACATAATCAACAAATGACAAATCTACCCACTACCAACAACATTATGCGGCGATTTCATCGAAATCGCCCTACCAAGCCCGACTTCCTTCGATGTCAAATCACCAAATTTCTAAATCCTCAAATTCAATCGCAAATCGTAAATCGTAAAATCGTAAATAACAAAGAATCCCGTCTCCTTGAGGGAGCGGGATTCTTTGTGACACAACACAAGCCCTATTTAACTCAGCCTTCAGGAGCGGCAGTGACCTTCGCCTCTTCGGCGGACGTGTCATCCGCAACGCCCATGGAGATCTGGCGACCCATCGGATCGACGAGACGCGCCGTCACGAAGATGAGCAGATTGCGCTTGTTGCTCCACTCGGAACGGCTACGGAAGAAGCGACCGACCCAGGGAATGTCGCCGAGGAACGGAATCTTGTCCTCCATCGACTTGCGCTCCTCGGTTATCAGGCCGCCCATCACCACCGTAGCGCCATTCGCGATCGTGATGTCCGTCTCGATCGAGCGCGTCTTGAAGAACGGCTGCTCCATCGGCGCATCGTAGTAGGAAAGCGCGGTTTCACCGGAATTGATGGAGTCGATGGACGTCATTGCAGAGTCGGTGAGCCGTGTGCGGAGCGAATTCCGCTCTTCCTCAGTAAGCGTTCCGCCCAGCGTAGTGATGCTCGTGATGAGCGATGTCATAATGGTACCGACAGACCCGAACGTATCGTACTGCGAGTTGGAGGACTTCGGGATGCGCATGCCGTAGTTCTTCCAAGTCGGGTCAGAGACAACCTGCGGATGGAGATGCAGGTTGATGAGCTGGCCACCCTGCGAAAGCTCCGGCGTAACCTGAAGGATAACGCCCACCTCGCGCATCGTGAAGTTCTGGGGCTCCACGACCGCCAAGATCTCGGAACTGCCGCCGCCCGAAGACGAACCCGAAGAGCCGCCGCCCGAAGCGGTGAGCTGCACATCGTATTCCGTAGGATAGATGTACTCGGTGACGACCTTCATCGTCGCCTCCTTGCCGGGACCCGTCAAGACCTTCGGAGCGGAGAGGAGATCCGTATCGCTACGCTGCGAGAGCATGTGCAGGATCATCGAGAGGTCGGCGTTGCCGAGGAACGCATTCACACGCATGAACTGGTCGTTCGTGGAGTACCCTTCGCCCGATATGTAATTGCTCTTCGTGGAGAGATAGCGCATCCCACTCTGGTAGGTGGAAGGATCGCCCGTTATGCCGATATTACGCTTGCCGCCATGCTCACGCCGCCAATTCGCACCCTGGCTATCCTCATAGATTGTCGTAGTGGTCGTAGTCTTTGTGGGTATGAGGGGATCAGAAGAGGATACCGTGGTCTCGGTAGTCTTTCGTTCGCCCCATGCACCGCCCTTGATGCCAAGCATCTTGCCGAGCTTGCCGTTCATGCCGAGCGTATAGTCGGAGTTGAGCAGCCATTCGAAGCCGAGGGAGTTGAGGTCTTCCTGCGCAACCTCCACGAATCGCGCCTCGATCTCGATCAGCTTCGGCGTCGCACCGAGTTCACCCGCAAGGGCAGCCTCGATCACGGCCAGCTGATCCTTCGTGTTGGTGACGCGGAGCTTGCCGATCGTCTTCAGGTAGACGATGCTCGAACCTTCCGCCCACTTGACGCCCATCAGCGAGAAGAACTTCTTCCAGCTCGCCTCCTGGTCGTCTCCAGCGGCTTCGTCGCCACCCTTGCTGGAGCCACCGCCGAATCCGCCCTTCATGTCCTGCACATCCTCTGCGGCTCCGCTCATGCGCTCCGCAAAGTTTTCGGTAACGTCATACGTGCGCGTCACGAGGTCTTCGGTGGTCATGCTCTCTGGCATCACCATCACCACGGGACCTTCCTGGATCTGGAACTTGAACTTAGTAACGCGGCAGACGAGCTTGAGCGCGTCCCAAAGCGAAACGTTGTTCGCGGCGATCGCCGGAATGAGCGGCATGCCATCGGGGCTTCCAGACGCCGCATTGTCGCTGCTCTCGGCTGAGGCGGCAAAGTCGTTGCCCGTATCGGCGGACGCAGCCTCTCCGCCGCCCTGTGCGACGAGCTGCTTGCCGAGGTCAAGCACGAAGTTGAATCCGCGCTGGTCGATCGGGATGTCGGGACGGTCGAAATCGCGCGAAGCCTGCTTGAAGTACTCCACTGCATCGGCGATCGTGGCCGGTGGCCTGAACGAGATCGAAGGCAGGATCATCTCCTTCATGCGCTTCTCGACAAGCTGCTCCATCGTGCGCTCCTTGTCGTCGCCGAGGCTTGTGCGCGTGGTGCCGCCATCGATGCCCTTCAGCTCAAGGGAGTTCACGGCGTACACCGGACGCCACGCGGCGTTCACATCGGCAATCATTCCCTCGCGCGTCGCGTTGCGTTCCTTGTCGAGGATCACGTCGCGGCGGCGCTGGATGCGACGGCGAAGCTCAAGCGCCTCGCTGTTGTACGGATCAAAGCGGATTACGAGCTCGCATTCCTCAAGGGCCTTGTCGAGATCCGAAACCGCCAGATACTGCGCACTGCGGCGGAGACGGCGGCGGATGGAATTGCGGTTTTCCTTGTAGTCCTTCTCGTTGCGGCGATGTGCGATCTCGGATACATCCTTCTCCTCCACGCTGATCGTATCGCCCTCGATTGCCTCAATGAGAGCCTGGGCACGCGGATGGCGCAGCGTACGCGCCTCCACCGCCAACTGGCGGGCCGCCTCCATCTCGCCCGCACGATATGCCTGACGGCCAGCCTGATAGCGGGCCTCGGCCATTCCCTGTGCGCACTCGCGGCGGAACTCAAGCGAATCGGCACGGTCGTTCAGATGCTTGAACGCGAGCGAATACTTGCGGTACGCCGTTTCCCAATCGCGGTCGGACATCGCTTCGCGGGCCGCCATCACCTCGCGCTTGGCCTGTTCATCCATCGCCTCGCGGCGCAGGGACTCCGTCGCCATCAAATCGCTGATAAGCTCGGCATCGGGATCCGCCGGCTTCGTGGCCACGACAGCCACGGTTGCCTTTGCGGGAGCCGGAGCGGCAGTGGCAGACTCCGCAGGTGCGGCCTTCTTGCCTTCGCCGGGCACACGAGCAAGGTCATCAAGGAAGCTGGCGACCTCCGCCTCGGAAGCGCCCTTCTCGGCGGGCTTCGCCGCAACGGCCGCTTCAGCCTCATCCGACTTCTTCTCCGTCGCCTCGTCCTTCGCCGCAACCGCTTCGGTAGTGGCTTCCTCCTTGGGCTCCTCGGCCTTTGCCTCAACAGCCGGAGCTGCCTCGGCTACGGTATCCTCGGACTTCTTCTCCTCTACGGCAGGTGCGGGAGCCGCTTCGGCCACAGTCTCCTCCACCTTCTTTTCCTCAACCGCAGGGGCCTCTTCCTTCTTCTCCACG
Organism: Limosilactobacillus gorillae; assembly: GCA_963653155.1. GTDB lineage: Bacteria > Verrucomicrobiota > Kiritimatiellia > RFP12 > UBA1067 > UBA1731. Next base: position 24,987 of record CAVJWR010000011.1, on the reverse strand, counting down.
ACCTCCTCCGCAACCGCAGGGGCGGGTTCCTTGGCAGGCTCCTTCTTCGTCTCTGCGGCGGCAGGCTTCGCCCCATCCGTTTCGAGATCCTTCAGAAGATTATCAAGATCATCCTGGGCGAACGCGACCATTGCGCCGGCCATAGCCGCGCAAACCATACCAGGGACCACAAGGCGTTTAATTGTAATCATCTATACCACTCCTTAAAGGGGATAGGCGAATAATACAAAATCCCCTTTGTTAAATCAAGCATTGTTTTTGGCGAACCGTGTGCCACTATTGGCGCTTCTTTCCGTTTGGCGTTACGGACACTTCGGCCTTAGTCAGAATGTCCATCACGCGCACCTCAGGATTCTTGGCGTCTTCACCAAGCGACAGGATCCTGTACTTCCTGGCGAAGAGGGATATCTCGTCTCCAGCCTTTACGGTGAAGTTCTTCCCTGCGCCACGGCGGAACGAAAGCGTGACCTGCTTCTCCACCGGAACGCGACGCTCGTTCACGCGGGCGGCGACGACCTTGCCGTCACCCTTCCTCACGAGTTCGACCGTCGATACGTCAACCTTCTTCTTGAGCTTACCCTTCGACCCCGGCACCACGCGCTCTTCGCTCTTCTGCTCGAACTTCGTGGCGACGAAACCAGTCTTGCCGATCGGCTCATCCTTCAGCACGCTGTACACCATCGCCTGGCCGTAGGCATTCTTCTTCGTGGAATCGCGGAAGTTGAAGCGCCATCCGTTCGGGACCGGAGATACGGTCTGGAGATAGAACGGCAGGAACGTCTGCTTCATCTCGCCTTCGACGAAAAGGTAGTCGAGGTAGTCCGGATGCGAGTCGGGATCCTTCGGGTTCATCGTAACGCCATTCGCTACGGCATACTCGTATTCCTCAAGGTCGGTGAAGCCATCCTTGTCGGAATCCTTGTCGGGATGGTTGGCGAGATCCACGCCATAGCGCTCGGACCATTCGCGCATCTTGCGCACGCCTTCCTCCTCCTTGGTGATGCCGGTATCCTGCACGACGGCGCAGTACGGACACGTCTTCGCCTCGATCGGAATCGGGCGACCGCATCCCTTCACGGGCTTGCCGTCGCGCACGGCATCCTTCTCCGCCTTGCAGACGATCCTCGTATCGCTCGCGAGGAAGCTACCCTTCTTGGGATCTATCTCCACCATCGCGGGCGGAGTCTTCGCCGTGCGGAATACAGCCAGGAAGTGCGACATGTCTGCGGCTGGCACGCCATCGTGCGCCGGACGCGTCGCCTTGAGGCGCATGTCGCATCTCGCCGCACCTTCCTCAGGCGAATGTCCGAGAGTGCCGGCGAAAAGCACTATCGAGCCGATGAACAGCGCACATCCGAGACCGGCCACGAGCCAATCCCAGTGTGCCTTGAAGAAATTCTCCTTGGATGCCATTACCTCACCCCTTTCTTCTTTGGCTTGGCGTTCTCCTTCTCCGGCGGAGTGCGGAAGTCGTAGACCTTTACGGTCATGGACACGTCAAACTCGGCGTTCACCGCAGGATCCGTGACAAGGCGGTTGGCCTTCTTGCTGTCGTCAATCTGCTGTTCCTCTGCGGCAGCGCCGCGCCGTCCACGGCGACCGCGCCCCTGCGCCGCATCCTTCTTCTTCTCCGTCGAAAGGCGAGGGGTGATCGTGTCGCCCGTCTCGCGGAACGAGAAGTCAGAAATCACGATGAACCGCTGGGAGGCCGCAAGGGCGTTGGCCACCTTCACAAGCCCGGCGGGCCGGGTGGCGAACGTCACCGAATAGTCAAGGTGGCGGGCACACTCGTCATCAGCCTTCGGCTCGCGGCAGACGAGGCTCTTCACCTCCTTAACCCCGGATTCGGCCAGCATCTCGGCGAAGTACTCGATGAAATCGAGCTGCGTCGCGAGCCTCGGTATGTCGTCCTTGCGCGGCAACGCATCGGCCTCGCCAAGATACCTCTCGAAACCGAAGAAGAACGTCGGGGCGGAGAGCTTTCCATCTACCTCGCCTGGCAGGGCCTGCAGACGGCGCACCGTACTCTGGAGCCTCTGCTTGAACACCGGCGGTGTCTCCTCCGGGATGTCCTTGTCGCCACGGCCGGCGAAAACCAGCGCGGCATCGTACCACGCACCCCACGTGACCTCGTTGGACTTCACGCTCGCTATGGATGCGGCGGACGGGAATACCGCCGCGTCGTTGAAGCGACGGAAGGCATCGTTCTCTTCCTGCAGACTGCTCTCGGTCTCTTCGCGCACCGATGTGGCGTCATAGGCGAAATAGCCAAGGCCGGCGGCGAACAGCGCCCATACGCCAAGCAACCCAAAACCGATTGTCTTTACCTTGTCGGGACTCATCTGCGACCTCCCTTTTTCTTCTTTGAGACGGGCTTCTTTGCGTTCGGATCGACAGAGGCGGGCTTCGCGAACGCCAACTCGATCGCAAACTCGGAGAGGACGCCCTTGGAGTTGACGTCCTTCTGGGAAACGATCTTCACGGTTTCGGGAATCACGCTCCGCTTCGTCTTCAGAACGCCGGCGACGATTTCCTCGGCCGTCATCTTCTTGCCTTCGTTCTGCTTGCGGTGCTCCGTCTCAAGGTCGGAGAGCACATCGCGCCATCCGCGAATCGTCACCCTCGTGAGTGTAGGCGCACCCTCGTCGTCGCCCTTTGGCGGAACATTCTCCCACGCGGTGATCCACATGCCGGGCAGAAGCGAGCGGCGGACGCTGCCCAAGCTGCGCAGCATGGTGAAGCGGGATGCCATAAGCTGCTGGAAGGCATCGCTCTTGGCAAGTTCCTCATTGGCGCTCTTCTGCGCAGCCTTCAGTCTGGTCTCAAGCTGGCGCAGACTTTCGTTGCGGGCCTTCACCACCTCGATCTCCGCCTCGGCAACGCTGCTCATGCGGGATTCGCCGATGATGTACATGCCGAGCGCCGCAAGAACGGCAACCGCTCCGGCTGCGATGAACGGCATGCGCTTGACCGTCCTCGCCTTTTCGACAAGCGCGGGCGGCAGAAGGTTTATCGTGAGGGATGCGCCCGACGTGGAGCGCAACGCAAGCCCGGCGGACTCCGCAAGCGTAAAGGCATCGGACTCCAGGGCGTTCACGTCAACCTTGGGGCCGAAGGCGATTCCGCCGAACGGGTTGAGGAACTCAACGTCGATCTTCAGGGTCTCGCGGAAGAACTCGTCTATCTGAGGCAGCACCGCGCTTCCGCCGGTGATGAACAGCCGCTTCGGCGCGGAGCCTCCCTGCTGGGAGCGGTAGAAGTTTATCGAACGCAGTATCTCGGCGTGCAGACGCGTGAGCGTGGCGCGGACGATCTTGGAGATCCTGTCGGACACCTCGTCGGCATCCTCCGTCACGCCGCCGAGCGACACGTAGCCGCGCTCGCGCTTCATCGCCTCTGCCTCGTCGAACGAGCAGGAGAACGACTGCGCGATCTCCTTCGTGATCGCATTGCCCGCGACCGGGATCGAGCGGAGATAGATCTTCTCGTTCTCCACAAGTATGAGGGACGTCGTTTTCGCTCCAATGTCGAGAACGACGGTGCCATCCGTGAGATCCGGATAGGACTTGCGGAGCGCATTGAGTACCGCCATCGGTCCGGCATCCACGATCACCGGGTTGAAGCCCACCGACGCGACGGCATCCGTCACCTTCGTGACCTGATCAAGCTTGGCGGCAACGATCATCGCCGCCGTGTCGCCCTCGCTGGTCTGACCAAGGAGCTGGTAGTCGAAGACGATGTCGTCTATCGGGAACGGAACCTCCTGCTCCACCTCGTAGCGGACAAGCTCGTCAATCTTTTCGCCCTGCACGGGCGGGAATTTCGTGAAGCGTGGGAACACCATCTGGCCGTTGAGGGCCAGGTAAAGGTTGCCCGGCTTGATGCCGGCGGCTGTTGCGGCCTCCCGCAACGCCGGAGCGAGAACAGCCTCGGCGGATCCCTCCGCCTCCCAGTCAAGCCCCGCGATGGATGCGGAGCCGTACGCGGTGAGGACGGGGCTGCCCGTCCCCTTCACCGCATACTCGGCCAGCACCACCCGCGATGCGCCTATGTTTAATGTTGCTATCTTGGCCATATCGAGTCCTGATTTGTCTGCGGATTACTGCTGAACCATTTCGTAGTCGTCCGGATTGATGAGCGCGAAGATCGTCTTGGACCTGTCGAGCAGACCCTGACGGCGGGCGATGAGCGGAGTGCCCTTCTTGTCCTTCGCCGAGAAGACCTGATCGCTCGTCCACCACTCGTCGGGCATCTTGAGCGCCGAGGCACCCTCGTCCTGCCCATCCAGAGTGTCGCCCTCCTTGTTCGTGATCCGCACGGAAATGACGGCAGGCTCGCCATAGCGCTCCAAGACGCTCGGCGGCAGGACGCAACTCGCCGCATGGCTACCCTTCGGGACGTTCACGTAGCGGACCGAAACCGTGTAGTACGAATACTGCGGCACGGGTTCCTTATCCTTGGAAGGCCGGTCACGCTGCTTCGCGCTTCTGGAGTCGAGAAGCAGATGCCATGTCACGGTAAGCTCGTCCTGCCAGTCTGCGGCCGTCTGGTATTCAAGCTCCGGGACGATCCACTGGCGCGGCTTCTTGAACACCTTGCCGAGATACGTGCTGCCGTTCGCCGTAGGGGCGGACTGCAGGCAGGCCGAACCAAGCGACGCCTTGCGCGTTATCAGCACCCGCGCATCCTTGCCCTGCGCAACGGCGGCACCGCCATCCGCACCCACGGCGCCACGCCGGGTCGAAGTGCGCCGGCTCTGCGCCCCTGCCATCAACGTCACCATTGCCATCAGCGATACGATCACCAGTCTATTCATGATCTGTCTCCTTTCGGTTTTCGTTACGTTCGTTTCAAATCACCTTCATCTTCGGAAGGTCCTGAATATCCACAAGGCCAACCACGCGACCCGCCTCATCCACCACAGGCAAGTCATCTATCCTGCGCCTCTCGAACACCTTCACGATCTCGGCGGCATACGCCGTGTCGCGAATCGACATCGGCGACTTCGTCATCACCTTCGATACCTCCGCCGAAAGCGTAGAGGCGACATCCTCCGAACTCCGCTCCGCGACCATCCGGCGGAAGTCTCCATCCGTGAATATGCCCACAAGCTTGCCGTCACCATCCGCCACCACCGCGCTGCCAGCCTTCGCCCGCGTCATCGCCATCAGAGACTGGAGCACAGTGGCCGAAGGCGGCACCTTGGCGAAATCGTCGCCCCTGCGCATCACGTCCGATGCCTTCAGGGTAAGCGCCCGACCTATAGCTCCGGCAGGATGGTTCCCCGCATACTCCTCTACAGTGAACTTGCGGGCCTCCACCATAGCCATCGCAAGGGCATCGCCCATCGCCATCGTCGCGGTTGCCGAATTCGTCGGGGCCATCCCGAATGGGCAGGCCTCCGCACCGCACGGGACGGGAAGCGTCACATCACTCGCGTTGGCGAGCGTGGAATCGGGATTGCCGGTTACGGCCACAACCTTCAGTCCATGACGACGAATCGCCGGCACGAGCTTCACGACTTCCTCGGACTCGCCGGAGAACGAAAGCGCTATCAGCATGTCACGGGAGGACGTCATTCCAAGGTCGCCGTGCATCGCCTGCACCGGGTTCAGGACTATCGACCTGGTGCCGGTGGAGGCGAATACCGCGCTCATCTTCTCGGCCACATGCAGGCTCTTGCCTACGCCCGTCACCACCACAAGGCCATCGGACTCAAGCGTATCGACCATCAGCCTCACGGTCGCGACAAAGGCGTCGCCGAGCGAGTCGCGGGTCTTCTCCAACCCGCCGATCTCAACCTCGAACACCTTTCTGGCGCAGGCAAGTATGGCCTTGTCGTCTATCACCTGAATCCCCTTGTGCCGTTCCCTACTTCTTCGATGTGGACTGCAGAAGCGTCACACAGATCGTCCCCACGATATCCTCCGCAGAGCAGCCGCGCGAAAGGTCATTCATGGCCTTCGCAAGGCCCTGCAAGTTTGGTCCGATCGCCATTGCGCCGCCAATGCGCTGCGCAATCTTGTAGCCGATGTTTCCGGCCTGGAGATCCGGGAAGATGAACACGTTCGCGTTGCCCTGGATTTCCCCGCCCGGATTCTTGAGCTGCCCGACAGACGGCGCGATGGCGGCGTCGAACTGCATTTCGCCATCCATCTTGATGCCCGCCGCCTCGAACTTCGGACGGCCAAGCTCAACAGCCTTCTGAACCTTCTCGACGAGCGGACCAGCAGCGCTTCCCTTCGTGGAGTACGAAAGGTACGCCACACGCGGCTCATTGCCCGTGAGCTCGCGGTAGGTCTGCGCGGTCGCAAGACCGATATCGACGAGCTGTTCGGAAGTGGGATCGGGTATCACCGCGCAATCGCCGAAAGCCAGCACAGAATCGCCCCACGGGGTCGGATTCTGCAGATCGAGGATGAAGCACGAGGATGCGGTCTTCACGCCCGCCTGCGTGCCGAGCGTATGGAACGCCGCCCGGAGCATGTCGCCAGTGGAGGCGATGGAGCCGGCGACGAGACCGTTCACGCGGCCAAGCTTCACCATCATGCCGCCAAAGTAGATGCGCTTTGTGCGGAGCGTCTTCTGGGCGCCGGCGAGGTCGATTATCTTCTGCTTCTCGGCGGGCTTGCGTGATTCCTTCGCGTTCCAAGCGGCGAGATACGCCGCCTCAAGCTCGGCGTCGCCCTGCGTGTAGTCAATCGTCTTGATGCCGCGATCCGCGAGCTTCAGGCTCGCCTTCGCCTCTGCGGCGGCGATCTCCTCGGCGGTTCCCAAGACGACCGGAGTGCAGATCTTGCGGTCTACGCAAGCGCATGCGGCCGTTATCACGCGGGGATCCATTCCTTCGGGGAGAACGACCGTGCCGTTCAGCGCCGAAGCCTTTTCGATTATCCTGTCAATTGCGTTCATGGTAGAAAATTTTCGATTTTTCGATTTGCGATTTACGATTGCATTTAGGCATTTGAAGATTTAGTCATTTGTGCTTTTGAGCGTAGGCTACGCAATGTTGCCTGAAAGATGCGCATCAACTCTTCAATCTCGGCCTGAAGGTGTTTCAGCTCATCACATTCAGGATAGAGTTCATTCAGCACATCAACCCAATAACCCGTCTCCGAAGATTCCTTAAGCGCGATTGCGAGCTTATGGGTAAAGTCTGCACGCGATTCCGCCCTATTGGCCTCACGATAGTTCGCTCCGATTGACGAAGCCGATTTTCCGACCTGAAATGCAATGACCCGTGTCGAGACATCATCCGGAAGCTTTTTCAGCAACTGGAACATTGCGACGGCGAACCGGCGCGTCCGAGCCTCAAGCTCGCGCTTCTTGCGCAGATTCTCGTTCTCAAAGTCCATTACCTTAAATCTCCAAATGCCTCAATGGCTAAATGCAATCGTAAATCGAAAAATCGTAAATCGTAAATTACTTCGCCTCCGCAAGGACGCGAACAGTGTCGCGGGCGATCATAAGCTCCTCGTTCGTGGGGATCACCACTACGGGGATCTTGGAATCCTTCGTGGATATCACGCCAAGCTCGCCATGCAACTTCTCGTTCGCCGCCTTGTCGAGCTTCACCCCAAGCGCACCGAGACGCTTGACGATCTGTGCGCGGGCCTCCGTGGAGTTCTCCCCGATGCCGCCCGTCATCACGATCGCATCCGCGCCGCCGATGAGCGTATTGTATCCGCCGACATAGAGTGCGCAACGGTGGCCGAACATCTCAAGCGCGGTTATCGACGCAAGGTCGCCCTTCGCCGCCTTGGCGCACATGTCGCGGCAATCGCCGCCCTCGCACCCGGTAAGCGCCTGGAAGCCGCTCTTCTTGTTGAGAAGCGTATCCATCTCGTCTGGCGAAAGCCCCTTGGCCTTCATGATTGCCAGAACCGCCGCCGCATCGATGTCGCCGCAGCGCGTACCCATAATCAGCCCCGCAAGAGGCGTAAGGCCCATGGTGGTATCCATTACCTCGCCGTTCTTGACCGCAGCCATCGACGATCCGTTGCCGAGGTGGCAGGTCACGAGATTCACCTTCTTCAGCGGCTTCTTGAGCCACTTCGCGGCGGCATGCGTCACGAACTTGTGGCTCGTGCCGTGGAAACCGTACTTGCGGATGCCCATCTTCTCGTAGAATTCGGGGGCAATGGCGTAGAGCGCCGCGCAGTCAGGCATCGTCTGGTGGAAAGCCGTATCGAACACGCCTACGTTCGGGACGCCCTTGAATATCTTGCGGCAGGCCTTCACGCCGCCGAGGTTCGGCGGCATGTGGAGTGGACCGAACTTGACGAGCTTTTCGCAGACGGCGAGGTTCTTGGCGTCCATTAGCGCGGAATCCTTGAACACCTCGGCCCCGTGCAGGATGCGGTGCCCTATGGCATCGATCTCCTTCAGGGACTTCACCACGCCATCCTTCGGATCGGCAATCGCAGCGACAACGGCCTTGAGAGCCTCGGCATGGTTCGGCGCGGAGATGTCCTTGGGCATCTTCTCGCCGCCGGCCTTCTGGTATACGAGCCTACTGCCGGGGATGCCGATGCGCTCCACCAAGCCCTTGCAGAGCATCCTCTCGCCCTTCATGTCGAAGAGCATGTACTTGAGGGAGGATGACCCTGCGTTGACTACGAGTACTTTCCTGATTTGCTTTTTCATCTTGTCACTGTTCGATTTCAACCTTGAAGAATCCCTTGGTTGCGTCAAGCCCAAGATCGGAGAGAGCCTTCGTGAACACGGTTCCGACCGTCTCATCCACAATAGTGAACTCGATGGGCTGGCGGACCTCGTTCCATTCGCCGCCGAGCGAATCGGCGTACTTGACCACGAGCGTCGCCTTCACCTTGCCGTCAGAGACGAACAGGGTGTTGCCGGCAAGCGGATCTTCGGCCTCGGCGGACAGCGTAATCGAGACCGCACCGTCCACAAGGTCAAGCGACGTCACCGTAAGGGTAGAATCCTTGATGGAGGGCTCCACCGTATCGACCGCCGCGATGAGGGCCGCAAGCGACCTGCTCATGCGAGAGGATGCGCTGAACAGCGTGATCGGGAGGCCTCCGTTGATCAGGTCGGAGATTGCCCTTTCAAGGTTCGGGTTCACGGAAATGTATCCGTTGTACTCGTTTTCGGCCGCACCCTTCTTCTTCAGGAAGTCGGTCTTGTCCGTTCCGGCCGTATCGTACTCGTAGATGTCCGGCAGGCAATCCTGATCGATGTCGGTATCCTCTACGTACACCGATACGGTGCCCGGCTTGAGACCATCGCCAACTGCCACAGGGAGCGGAGCGAAGATCACGCTCGTCTTGTCCTCACCGGCGCGGGCGCAATAGTAGCCCCAGGACTCCCACGCATCCTTCTCGAAGTCGCCGTCGCTATCGATGTACGCGCGGATGTAGTACGTTCCGGCATCGAGACCGACGATCGTCGCGTTCACCGTGTCTCCGGCGGTCGTCACGCTTGCGAGATCCGTCACGAACGTGCGTCCGGCGGGATCGCCAGTGAAGTCGGGCGAGGTGTATGCCTCAACGCGCAACGTGCCGTTCGTCTTGGTCTCCAACACATTGACCGTGCCGGGACCATAGTACTTGACAGCCGCGCTGATCGAGAACTTGCCGGCCACGTTGACTTCGTCGGTGCCGTAGACGTTCATGCGGAACGCGCTTGCTTCGGACCAGCTGTCGGACTGGAACTTGGAGTTGTACACCGAGACCTGCCAAGTGTAGTTCGCCTGGTTGCCGAACACCTTGCCGAGAGCCGTCTGGTCTCCGACATAGAGCGGAGGCGTCCACGTATACGCGCCATCGGCGGTGCGCGGCGGCAGACGATGCTTGCCGGAGTTCCACACAACCTTGCCGTCGCTGTCGGATACCTTGATCGCAAAGGCGGTGAACGTATCCGGCTTGTCGCCGGTCACCGTCCACTTGAACGTCGGGCGGTTGCCGTAGAATACAGCGGACGTCGCCTCGGGCGCCACAGGCTTGCCCTGCGCCTGCTTCAGGCCAAACTCACGCGTGAACGTGACGTACGGGAGGCCAGACGGGTTCTCAATCTCCTTGGCCATATCCACAGGCTGTGAATAGACGCGGTAGGTCATGGACGTGAGCGGCGAGTAGCTGGCAACTTTCTTCACGACATCGTCCTGGAAGTAGTTCCAGTCGATGTCGAGGTTGCCATCCGCGAGGAAGTCGCCCTCGTGCAGGTAGTCACGGTCAACAAGTTCCTTGCTGGCTATCATGCGGTTGGTAACGACCGTCACAACCTGATACGCATCGAGCAAGTGACGATATACGTACACCATGCCGTTCGTCGCGCTTTCGGAGGAAGTGGATGCATCGGCATCCGCATCGCTCTTGTACACAAGCGCCGGACGCGGGCAGATCGGGCTATTCTCCGTCATCTCGACTTCGAGGGAAGTGCCACTCCAGCCGACATCGACGTTGTTGACGACGCCCATCGGCTCGCCCTTCGTCCAAGCGCCGTCGCCGTCAAGGTCAACGAACGCCACGAACGTGTTCATGCCCTCACACACATGGCCGGAGTCTGCCTTCGAGAGCGTGAACTCCCATCCGTTTTCTTCAGCAACGCGGAGGTTCTCCCATTCGACCTTCATGTAGCTCTTGGATAGATCAAGGCGGGAATAGTCGTTGGTGACAGACGGACGATATGTCGTGTAGGCATCCCCAGTTTCATAGTATATGTAACCAGTCAACTTGGAGAGGTCGAGATTGAGTTCGCCGCTCCTATAGGAGATCGAACCCACGGGCTTCGAACTAAGCGTGATATCAGCACCTTCAGGATCACCTGACCTAATGGTTTCGACAAGTGCCGCGTGCCATGTTGTGGAGCCTGGATCGACGATGGTGCCTCTTAATATGCTATGACTATAATTCCCATATGCATTGTAGTACGTATCGTATATATAGCGCACTTCGGTGGTGTCCCTGAAGTAGACATTGACCGAACCCGGCACCACGTAGCCCGGTCCGAGGTTGATCGTGAGATTGCCTGTCGCAGAGTTCAAGCCGAGCATGCGCGACTGCGACTTAGTCTGCGAAGATCCTGGAATCATCCAAGTGGCATCAGCCATCCTGAGAGAGGAGTCGGAGTATGCCTTCACCACGATCGGGGCGGTGATATGCTTGGCGTCCTTGCAGAAAATCTTCGCCTTGATCATCGGTATTGGATACTCGGAGACCGCCTCACCACCGACCATGAGCATTGCGGTGCGGTCGGGCAAAGTGCCCGCACGGGATTCCGCGTAGTTGCTCCAGCCATCGGCATCGTTGTCCAGATGGGCATCGTACACGGCAGACGACACATACTGGTCGTCGAACTGGCCTTCCCACCAGTCTTCCATGAAGTCATGGTCGGAGAAGAGTTCGCCGAGATAGAGCTTGCCGGCCCTGCGGAAGTAGTCGTATTCCTTTCCGTTCGTCATCGCCTTGGTGGGGTCGATCGTGCCGAACTGGAACACTTCGGAAACGAGGTATTCGGCGTAGTCGGCGAGGCCATCCATATCCTGGTCATCGCGGGCGGATCCGGTAAGGCCATACATCTTCTGCCACCAGTCCTTCACGCCGTCGCTGTTGGAGTCAGCCTTGGACTCGTATGCGGAATCCTTGGTTCCGTCCGGCAGGAGGCCTTCGGCCAAGGCCCTGAGGTAGGCCTCGATGGTCGTGTAGCCAAGGGCTTCGGCCCAGTCAGGTATGCCGTTGCCGTTCGCATCGACGGGTTCGCCGGCCACCGTGGTCTCGGCCCAGGCATCCATCGCGCCCTGCCCATCCCAGTAGTCGGATCCACGGCGGGCGAATGCGCCGCCGAGCGGTACGAGGTCACTCGTTCCCACGAAGTCACTACGCATCTGGAACTCGTAGCGCTTGGCGAGGATATCCGACTGGTCGGAGGATGCCGCCACCGCGAGGAGCGGAGCCGTCACGAGTTGCATGTAGCGATTATAACGGTCGCGGCGGTAGATGTAGTACGGATACGGGTTCGCCGAGTTCGGGAACTCGTACTTGGTTGCGTTCTGCAGCCCAGAGAGTTCCATTTGCTGCGCGGAGACGACGCCTGCCGCGTATTCGCTCCAGTACTGGGAGTCGGCGCACGAGCCATCCATGAACGGCAGGTGGGCGACGGTGTTGCCGATCCACGGGACGATCGCGTGGTTGACGTAGACCTCGCTCTTCACGCCGGAGGTGTTCCACCAGCCCACGCGGAGGGACTTGTCGAGCGTCTTGCCGTTCGGACGGCGCACGTTGTCGAGTACGCCAGCCTGGAATCCTGTCGGCTCGGTGATCACGTTCGCCGCCGTGACTCCGCCTGGCAACGTCATGAACGTGTAGTGCTGGAGCAGTTCGGCGGGCAGTGTGGCGTTGCCGTCGCTGTTGTTGCGCGTCGCGCCGTTGAGCCAGGCCGTGTAGACGCTATCGCGCAACGCGGCCACCTCGGCAAATGTGTAGCGCTTGGCGTAGTCGGAATTGATTTCGTACGCCGAACGGGCACCGTCCCACACACGGACCTCATCGATCCAGCCCTTGAAGAATGAACCGTAGTCGTTCCAACTTGAGGTCTTCCCAAGGTCAATGGCGTTTGCGCTGAGCGTTTTCGCGCCGAGCACGAACGAACACGGCAGCACCCGGTAGCCGATGAACGGCGTGACCGACATGCCCGGCTCCTGAAGGATTCCGTCAACGCCGTTGGCCGGAAGCACGACCACACCAGTCGCGGATGCCGCTGGGGACATCGAACCGTTCACGTAGAGGAAGGCAGTGCTGCCGTTGAAGGAGAACGCCACATGCGTCCACTTGTCGGCCTCGATTGCACCGCCCGTTGCGCGTACCGTGGCGGAGTTCGCGGTAGATCCCTCGAACTCGCCGTATATGCAGCCGGCCGCATCAACGCCGATGCGGAAGTTGGCGCGAAGCACCGAGGTCGCATTGGAGAGCGTAGACGCTCCGTAGTTGCAAACACGCTCAAGTATCACGGCATCAGTGGCCGCGCCATCCGGCTTCACCCAACATTCGACGGTGAATTGCTTGAGGAGGTCTGGCTCGGTGGTGGCCGCACGGCGGAACTCGCCTTCGCGCGTGGCGGCCGCAGAGCCGATGCCTCCTACGAGGCCGGGCAGGTAGAGTGCCTGGCGGCGGGCGGGGTCAGAGAAGTTGAGCGGATCGGTCGGTGCCTCGGTCGAGCGGGTAAGCTCCGTGGAATCACGCTTGAAGTCGTGGTCGGTATCGAAGCCTTCGTTCTCCTCGAACGAGAACATCCAGTTGTGGTTCGCGCCGCCCATGCCGTATGCCGCAAGGCGCAGATTCCACCTCATGTCATCCCACGGGAAGCCGAAGATGTCGGGATACGTGCTGAGCGGATCATAGCCATCCACCTCAGAGATGTACGGATCGGGGTTGTAGTACTGCGACGTGAAGCTCGCGTTGTCGGCGGACGTGGAATCCGTCATCCAGAGCGGCGTCGGGTCGGTGTGGGTGTACTGCGGCGAGGTGACGTTCACCTTGATGGATTCCTCATCGTTGCGCAGACCATCGCCATCGGCATCGCACTCCATCGTGCCGATCATCCACGGATAGCGGATCGCATCGTATGCGGGCTGTACGAGGTCTGTCGGCCAGCCAGTCCAGTAGTTGAACCAGGATGACAACTTGCCATCATAGATGGACGCGATCACGTCGTACTGGAGGTTCTGGAATCCGTATTCGTTCTCGCCCATCGGGTAGGCAGATGATCCGAGCAGCGGGTTGAGGCCGTGGAACAGTTCGTAGTAATCGTCCATTCCGTCGTTATCGGAATCCCAACGGCGGGGATCGGTACTGGCGTAGCGCATTGCTCCATTGTGGTAGACCTTCAAGGCCTTGTCCGGGAGAATCGCGATCGGCGGAAGCATCACGCGGTATCCGGCGCCTTCGGACTTCTCGTAGTTTGCGCATTTGCTCTGTCCCTGCGTATTCAGGCGAAGCGGATCCCACTCGTGAGGCGGCAAGGTGAAGTAGCCGAGATCGGCGAACTTCCAGGACGCAAGACCCGTGAACCCGTTCGCGAGGCAACGCTTGTGGAACGCCTCGCCGTCCCATGCCGAGAACGGCAGGAACTTGACGAACTTGGCGGTGGTCAATATTCCGTTCTCCGGACTGGTGAGCGGGGTGACCGTGGAGGGGTCGAGACCCATCAGCGGCGTGTAGCGATCGTCGTAACGGAGGTGGCGCAGGGACTGCACCAAGTACTCCTGGCAGTTTATGAGACCATCGTGGTCGAAGTCGAGGCACGGGTCGCCGTTCCAGGTGCCATCCATGCCGCCGCGAATCGCAAAGCCCGTCTCCGGCACGGCGGACTGCTTGCCATCGGCATTCACGAGGATCGCGAGATCCGTGGCGGAGAAGCCGGGATCTGTCTTCGGTACGCCATCCTTGAAGATCACGCCCGCGAACTGGAACTCCCACGCATCCGGCAGGAGGTCGCCATCGGTATCCACCGTGCAGGGGTTGAGTCCGCCGCCACGGAAGCAGATGGTGGAGCCGTCAAGCGCATACTTATCCGCATTCTCATCCTTTCCGTAGATGAACGAGAAGGAGCATGTGTATTCGTTGCGTCCCACGTAGAACGTGTCGCTCCAGGTGGATCCCTCGGCATCGTCCTTGATGCCGTCGCCATCGGTATCCATGTCGTACGGGTTCGTCGGGAAGAACTTGTTCCACCAGCCGGTGAGCTTTCCGGGATGGTTCTTCGTGATCGTCTCGACCTCGGGATAGATCATGTCGCCCTTGAGGTCGAAGCGGTTGGTGTAGGCGTTGCAGGAATCGACGCCGGCGTACTCCGCGAGGAATGTGAGATTGTCGCCGTCATCCGCCCAGTCGGTCGCGAGCTTGGCGTCGTCGTGGTAGTTCGGATCGGAGTTGACGTACAGTTCCCAGCCATCCGGGATGCCGTCGTAGTCCGTATCCGCGCCATGGATGTCGTGTTCCTGCTCAAGCCATTCCCAGTACGCCACGACCGTGCGGTTCGTGGAGTTGTCGAACGGCGAGACCTCGTTGCGCGTCGCGTACTGCTCGCGCACGAATGTGACGGGCAGATTCGGATATGTCGTCGCGGACGTCAGGTACAGGATCGTCGTGGGAGTACCGTCAAGGACCAGATAGCCGTTTCCGTTGTGGAGCAGAGACTCGGTTCTGGAGCGTACGCCATCGCTGCCGATCTTGCGCATCTGCTGGCGGTACTGCATTACGAGATATTCGTCGAGAGACGTGTACGGCACGGTGTTCACCGCCAACCCGGCATCGCCCTTCTGTGCGCTGTCGGTAAGGAGGCCGGAATCGCTCACCACGTTCGGTTGCCAACGGACATCCACGTATCCGTTGTCGTTGATGTTCCACGCGGTGCGCGGATCGAAGCCATACTGGCTGAACACTTGATTGTGGATGAGGACAACCTTGTGCCGCTTCTCCACCTTCGCCAAGGCGGAACGGGTGAGACCCTTATTCTCATCGTCCACGACAGGCGCAAGCGCGTAGTGCGTGGCGTTCGTGCCGCAGGGCACATATGTCGCTCCGTCGCCGCCATAGTTGAAGAGCGGCAGGGCCATCGTGGTGGACTCGGTCTCAAGCGTTGTCGGGTTACGCCACGTGAAGCCGCCATCAATGCCAGTCAAGCCAGCCTTATATGCCTTGACCTTCACAAGCGACATCTGCGCCGGAGCGTCCGCTACGGACGCGATCGGGGTGCCGGCGGCAAACGTCCTGGACTCACCGAGGTAAAGCGTACCGTCATCGTGTTCGTATGTGGTGAATCCGGCCATGTCGGTGGCAAGCATCCGCATGCCAAGCTCGCTCGACCAAATGACGGCAGGCTTCGTCGCGAACCAGATCGGCTCGGTCTTCGAGGCACTTGCGACCTTCTCGACCCTGTAGTAGGCGGATGCGACCGAAATCTTCTCTGCGGAAGCCGAGGTCTCGGCGGCGTTCACAGCCGTGCCGACAGGAAGCGTCACCAGATTGAGGTTGGCGAGGTAGACATCCGAGCCAAGCGTCACCGTCTCGAAGCACTGCGCCTCGGCCGTCAAAGCCACGCCGTCGTGCTGTGCAGCCGCAACGGAATAGTATACCT
>CAVJWR010000011.1:7272-8879 GCA_963653155.1 Limosilactobacillus gorillae | reverse complement strand
CGCAAACGTGAAGACCGTGAACGTATCCTCCTTGTATTCGCAACGCGCCATTAAGTCGGCATCCGGGTTGCCCGCGCCATCAAGCGGATTAAGCGGATCGAGACCCATCAGCACCTCATAGAGGTCGCTCATGCCATCGCCATCGGAATCCCAATCAATCGGGTTCGTGCCAAGCACGTATTCCTCAAGGTCGGTAAGGCCATCGTTATCGAAGTCGCGGGCGATATTGCCCTTGTCGTGCGGATCAAACGCCTCGACAATCTCCTCCGGCGTAATGCGCGTACCGGTTGCAGGGGCGGCAATCGAATACCTACGACCCTCAAGCCGGCCCCAAACGCCGTTCGTGATCGCGCCGACCTTCGCGTAGTACCAGAAGTAGTACTCCCAGCCATCGTTGAATCCATCGTTATCCGTATCGGCCATCGCCGGATTGAGACGTGCGCCAGTAGTCCTATGCAGAGCCTCGGGCGTCCACTTCGCGCTTGTCGCCCAATTCGTCGCGGCAGCATAGTCATCGGCAAGAAAGCCTGTAAGTGAATTCCCTGCGGAAACGTAATCGGAGAAGAGTGCGTAGCGTTCCGCATCGCTGAGATCGTAGTCGGATACGCCTGGTTCATTGAGACCCCTGTGCATGCCTCGGATCTCATAGAGGGCATCGAACGGGACTCCTGGACCCCAATCAAGGATGATTGGCTTGAGCGGATTGGCGGAACTTGCCGCCATCGGGAAGAAGTCCTCGTCGCCATTGTACACCGCGATGTTCGCGAGGTCTGCATCGGAAGTCCCTTCGCCGGAGTCGCCGCCAGATTCGCCAATCGAGCCGCCGCTTACGATCTCGCAGAGCCTCTTTGTCTCACCTGCATCCGTGGACCAAGTCTTGACGGCATAGATATCCGGGATGCCGTCACCGTTGATGTCACCCATGTTATCGGCCGTGTACAGTTCGCGGGAGAAGACCGCGAGCGCCATCGTATCAGGGTACGTGTACTCAGTCTGCTCCGTAGGCAGCGTAAGTGTGGTGTCGCCCTGCTTACCGGGGGCTGGGGCACCAGCAGTCCATGTCGCCTCCGAAGAGCCGCCGGAGGAACCGCCGCTCTCGCTCGCCTGAAGCTTGAACCAGCGATAGAAGAAACTGTCGTATTCGCTCTTGTTCGTGTAGTGCGGCGCATCCGTACCATCACCAAGTTCATTTGGTGCGGAGGACTTTCCAACCGATGTGGAGTTGTCCTCTTCGCCGGCGGCGTAGCCCTTGCCGTACACCGACGCGGTACGGGCGCTCGTGCTATACGTCCACGTATGCCTGAATGCATTGATTGTGCCGAAGTTGCCGTCAGCCCACACGCGACCCACGCCACGACCCGACTGGCTCAGGTATTTCGAGATTGCATCGCTATCGACCGCCGCGCCGGAAGGCCCATACGGGTAGATGAACACGTTCTTCGACGTCTCCACGAAGAACCAAATGACCTGGCTGTAGCCGCTATCGCCATCCTTATCGGTAGCCGTGATGCGGAGCTTGTTGATGCCGGGTTTCTCGAACCACACGCTGAACACGCCGGAACTTTCGTTCGTGACGGTGCCGATCTCGTATCCGCCGATTACAGCGC
>CAVJWR010000011.1:0-7262 GCA_963653155.1 Limosilactobacillus gorillae | reverse complement strand
TGGTCGTGCCGTGGTTGGAGCCAACGAGGTCGCCCGCTATGTCGTTGACAGACCAGCGGAAGTTAAAATGCTCGTTTGGCGCATACGTGACGCCTGTCATGGCGTTCGTCTCGCTGTCCTGCCCGATGTAGTCAGGATCGGCAACTACCGTCGGAGCCGTGTTCTGGAGACGGAAGTAGTTCGTCGCGGACGTGTACAGCTCATTCCACGGGGTGCCGCTCGGGCTTGCGGAGGTTGACGTCACCCTCGCGACCAAACGGTAGAGCTGCGGCTTCTTGACAAGTCCACGCCCGACGTACGTGCCGTCAAACTCCACGAACGAGAAGCTGTTGGAGTATACGGATGCCGTGAAGCTGAACGTGCTTCTGGAGATTTTCGGCTCAACATCCGTATCGGCGGTAGCCGGATTGCGATCATTATCCACGGCCTCAATCGTCACCTCTACAGGTACGCCGAGGAAGCCGGAGATGCCGGGCTTCGCGTTGAACCCGACCGTAAAGCCCATCTGCTCGCCGGCGAGCAGGTCGCCTTCCGTGAAGATTGGCACTCCATCGGAATCAGTCGTGTAGGTACCGAATGGATTCGTATCGACGTACGGGTTCTTGTCGAGCTGGAGATAGAACTCGTATGCCGTACCCCAGTCGTTGCCGGGATTGAGCGAATCGCCCTCAGGATACGCCGGGGCAACCGCACCGCCGGTATCCAACCCCTTCCAGGGATCGTAGATCCACTTTGACGTGGCGGCATCGTAGTAGAGATAGTCGGGCTTGTTGCCGCGCATATCCTTATCCTGAGCGCGGATCGAGAACTTGTACAGGCCGCAGAAGTCCTCGGTGAGGGCCGTGCCGAACATCTCCTCCATGTTGAGGGTGCTGTTGAGTCCGACTGTGTAGAACACGAGGTTCGGGGTTGCGGGATAGGCTTTCGTGCCCTCGTCGAAGCGGTAGACTTCCCAGGAGTAGACGATCTGATCCGCGTCAACTCCATTCTTGTCGGCATCGACATCTGCGAGCTGGCTCACGCGGAACGTGCGCATCGGGTCGCTAAGGCTCATCGTGATCGTGGATGTCGTGAGCTTGTCAAGGCCAGTGTCGTTGTTCTTGGCGAGCACCTGCGTAATCACGGGGAAGTTGTTCGTGACGTCGATGATGAGCGTGTTCTCGGTGAATTCCGTGACGCGCCTCGCCGAATCCCACGTATCGGAGGTGCAGAGGCGCACGTTGTACACGAAGTGGCCAGAATCGTTGTCGTAGAACTTGAGTCCATTTCCGCTCAGGAGCATATCGGACACCGCAACGAGTTCGCCGCTGCCGAACGGCACACCCTTTCCGCCTACGCCACGGGTTGCCGCGTCAACCGTGTTCGTCGTAAAGAACTCCGCGTAGGAGAGGTTCTTCGCGGCATCGTTCGCCGGCTCAAGGTAGGCGTACAGCGAAGACGCGCTTGCGGTCTCGGAAAGCGTGAACGTCACGGGCTGCACACCGCCCTCGCCGACCACCGCAGACGCGATTGTGGCCGTCACGTTCTTGGGCTGCTTCACGTAAACGTAGAACGTGCGCTCCGATGAACGGCCATCAGGGTTCGTCACCTTGACGGTGGTGTTCATGTTCTGGTCGCCCGACGGCACAGGATATGTGACCGGCACGTAGATTATTCCGTCGCCATCCGGCACGAGCGGATTGCCGTTGGCATCCTTTGTTATCTCGATCTTCGAGCCGCCCTCGTACTGCCACGAGACCGTGTAGCTGCCGTTTGTACCGTCAAGCGTGAACATGTTGCGGTACGTGTCGCGTACGCGAACCTCGAACACGGTCGTCACGCCGCCGCGAATCGATAGGGACGAGTTCGTGGCAGAGGACGTGAGGTCTGCCGGTGCGAACCCGTTTACGCTCACGATCTCCGGCTTCATTCCATATATCGTGAGATTCAGCGGCTTGGCGGTGAAGTGCGCCTGCATCTCGGCATCGTCGAAGTATGGCGTGATTACAACCTTGTCGCCCTTCGTGTTGGAAGTGAGGGCGCCGAGGGCGTACAGTGCCTTCGGGTTGATGTCGAGTTCGGTGGACTCTGTTCCGCCGGCGGGTATCGTCACGGATGTCGGCAACACCTCGTCATAGCCATATTGCGGGTCGCTCGAAAGGGCGATGATGTTTGTGGGCGTCATCTCAACCCCATTCACCTCGTACTTGAACTTAACGACCACATCCTCGTCGTTCGTCCAGGCCTGGGTAAGCTCAACCTTGAACGGAGTGGAGTTCGTGTAGTCCGCATTGGCGTTCAGCGTGTAGCTCGAACTGCCGTTGGCAAGCACGGTGACTGTGGGCGACAGAGGCTCAACGCATGCGACGGTGCGGGAGACGAAGTTCGTGATCGTCCTGCCGCTGTCGCTCGTTATGTTCGTTATCGTGGAGGAAAGGAACAGTTCGGTGGAGGTGCCCTTCGTGACGCCGCGAATGCGGAACTGGAGGCTGGCCGGGCTGCCGTCTATCGTGAGCTTGAGTACGCGAGTGGAGCCAACGGTCGTCTGCGCGTCGGGAAGCACAACCGAATTCGTGTTTTCCGTCCAGAGATAGACGTTCCCGTAATAGTTCGACGCCACCTCGCCGGGAATCGCCAGCGAAGGCATGAACTCCTTCGTGCTTGTGGAGCGCTCGTGCACGGCGCGCCACACTTCGTTGCCGGCATCATCCTTCTCCGTGTTGGAGTCAAAGTCGATGGACTTCACGAAGAGACCGGCGTTGAAGAGGGTACGGTCAACGGTCTTGTTGCCATCCGCGCCCGTGACGGTGGCGGGGAGCGTACCGTCCATCTCGCCCCAAGAGCCATAGTCCCCGTAAGAGAACTGGCAAACGTTCGTCTCGGTGACATTATCCCATTCGGTCTTGCTGGCGTGCGTGTAGGAGATGAGGCGCCAAGGGGATGAGAGGTTCCGGCCAACTCCGAGGAAGTATTCGGTGGTGGAACTGTCAGCGGCCTCGTTGCCTGCGCTGTTCGCGAGGGTGAGCGGAAGCGCGAGATCGCCTGGCTTCACGGTGTATCCGCAGATGAGGTCGGTGAACCAGGGCGCATTTGCCACCTCGCCGAACGCCACGATGTCCGCAAGCGCAAACCTGCCGCTCACATACACGCCAACCTTCGGAGGATTGATCGCCCACTGCTGCGCCACGTAGGATGAGTCCGCAGCCGTGCCACCCAGGAAGTACTCAAATTGCCACGGGTTCGACAGCTTCGACGTACTCTGCGTCTGGTATATGGCCGCGCTGTTCTTGTTCTCAAGGCGTATCCTGAAGTATGCGGTCTCGCCAACCGTAAGCGCGGACTCTATGGTGCCGGGCGACTGTAGGTTTCCGTACTGGTCGCATGGATCTATCGACCTTATCGCCCCGATATCTGCCAGGACGGTGTTGGCCAGGAATGTCATCGCCGCCGCGATGAAACCAAGTGCGGTCTTTTTCATGTTTGCACCCTTCTTCATTTCGTTAAGTCACCTTTCTTTGCGGACTTCTCCTTCAGAATCCGCGCACGTATTGTGGAAATAGCCTCTTTCTTGACGTTTGCCGTCTCAGCCTCGCACTGGGCGAGCTGGTTGGTGAGATCGGCATACTCCGCGCTCCCCTTCGCATCCTCGCCGAGCTTCGCGATTTTGGCGCGAATGCCCGCCGCCTTTGCGGCAAGTGCCCTGCGGCTGTCATGCAGTGAGACAAGCTTGTTGGTGTATGTCGGATCCTGCATCCTCGGCGGCAGGTTGTCTACAGGCTGAGATTCCTTCGAGCATCCGCAGCCCGAAAGGAATCCGCACAGCGCACAGAGCGCCAATATGGAAATTGGGTATCTCATCAGTCTCCCGTCTCCTTGAGAGTTCCCCTTGCTCGCCAGAAGAGATTTCCGCCCTCAAGCGACACCTTGAACGTGATTGTCCCGTCCTCGGAGGCCTGCTTCGGGTTCGTCCCCTCTGCGACAGTAGCTGGCGACAACGCCGCCGTCCATGTCGCCTCGTCTCCCGCGAACTTCGACAGGTCATCGGTGGCGTAGAGCCAATACCAGCCGCCCTTCTTCGCGCCAGATACCGTAATCGTCCACGTCCCGTCGCCATCTGCGGCAAGGGACGCTATGGATATCTCGCCCAGCTCGACAGTCTCGTCCGCCTTCGGCTCCCAAACGCTTACGATCTCGCCGCTCGCATACGCAATGACGCTTGTTCCCTCAGCAGACATGCCGTTTACGAGCCATCCCTTGCACACCCACACTCCACCCGTGGAATCCGTGTAGGAAGCTGCGCAGCTAAGAACCACCGCAGGCGAATAGCCTACATTCCCGCCCCAGGCAAAGCCGGACGGAGCGGGCAGTTCGTCCTGCAGGTCGCTCGGAGACACATTCAGCGTAAACGAGTACTCTACTGGGTCGGCTGGGACCTCGCCTCCATTTCTGTATATGGCCGAAACGGTGACAGGCTCTTCCACGGTAAAGGATACTGCCGAATTGTTTTCGTAGTAATAGTAGACATTGTCCATATCTTCGCCGTAGGTGCCGGACTCGCCAGAGACATTCCACTCGGAGAACGCATAGCTGCCAATCTGGCCCTCGGCCTTGATCGTCGCCACGGATCCCGCCTCCACCCAGCTTTCCGCAGGAGTCACCGCAGACGCGAATGCCGAGCCGGAATTGTCCGCCGATGCCGTCACCAGATAGTGCGAGGCTTCCCACACCCAAGTGAGCGTCACCTCATCGCCAGCGAACAGCTGGAGTTCCGCCTCCGCACCACTCACGAAGTTGGTAAGGGTCTTCGCAGACTCGACTTCATTGGTCGTCCATCCCAGACAGGACATGATGACGCCTTTGCTGAAGTTCGTAACCGCAACAGGGGCGGAGAACACCGCATATTCGCCATTCGTCCACGAGTTAGCGGTGACGCCATAGCCGCAAGTCACGTCGCCGATCTCGCACGTGCCAGCCCCATCCGCATTGACGTCAACACCCGCTACTGTTACCTTGATGCCCGAAACATTGCGCAGATACGAATCGTAGCCCTTCTCCAGTGCCGGAAGCACCGAATTCGTGAGCGCCACAGTGTTCGTCTCGGAGAACGTGTACGATATCTCCCCAGTCTCAAGGACATCCACGCTGGGATCTATGAAGTTCTCGTACGAGAGGCGTCCGTTCTCCGCAGTCCACCTCTCGTTCGGATCGAATACGTTCGGATCAAAGATGCCGATCGCCGGATCTCCATCAGGCCTGTTGGAATCCGTGGACTTCACGTTGTTGTAGACGATAACGTATTTGTTCGACATGTCGGTGGTCTCGTCCAGCCAATAGATGTACTCCATGAGGGCATTGGACCTCAGGCCACCCGACGTGCCGCTCACAAGCAGAAGGGCCTTGCCGTCACGGGCCGCCACCGCCTTCGCCGATTCCAGCGTGTAGCGGACATCGGTATTGAGCACGGAAAGCTCGATCTCGTTCGGAATCGCCGCATCAAGGGCATCCCTTTCGGACGACTCGTTGGCAAGCACATCCGAATCGAACGGATCAATCGGCGCATACTTGGCGCGAGGCGCATAGCCGATGCGGAGATCGGTGGTGGACGGCGGAATGCGAACCCCGAAGAAGCCGTTGGCGTTCACTGGTGCCGCAACCGCAACGCCGTTCGTCACATAGCCCGGAACCTCAAGATCAACGCCAGGGATGTTGGCCGAGCCATAAACGGGGACTACGGCATCATCCTGGCATCCAATCATCGTGATCGCATCCGTAACGAGGCTGAAGGATTCGACAGTCGGGAACTTGTACCAGGCATCTGCCGAACCCGCCCATCCCATGAACACGCGGCAGAACTGGTCGCCATCTGGGTCGCGGGCGTATCCGCACGCGATGACAGCGTGACCACCCTTGCTGCCGATGATGCCGAGAGCCACCGGTGCGCCGCACCAGTTCTGCGCATATACGGTCTTCGTGAACTGGTTTTCGTTATCCGCATCCTTTGCGACATTGAAAATGACGTGCCTCGCTGTCTTGAACCCATACGCCTTGAATGCGTCTACAAGATTTGAGAGCTGTGCGCCGGATTCGGTGCCGGGACCATCGGTATCCCAATCCATATCAACAAGTACGCCAAAGTTGAACGCAACCCTGCCAAGAAGATCGATGCCCGCATCGTCAAGGGTATCGCTCCCCTCCTTGGAGCCGCCGTAGGATTTTGGAAGGATCGACCAGTCGATCACACCCGGCCTCGTGTTGCTGTACTGGGAGGTAACCGCCTTGCCGTTGTACTTTGGATTTCCCGCCACCGTACCGACATCGTTCGTGCAGTTGAAGAACTGGAGAATCGCGGAACCGGCCGTGGCGACGCAACCGCAAACGGCATTCTTTGGCGTGTACTTGTTGTAGCAGTAGTTCCCGTTCACGAGACCCTGGTTCCAGTGGGTATACCGGCCACCGCTCTCAAAGCCATCGACGATGCGCCGCACGTAAGGGCTTTCATCGCCATCCTCAAGCGTGAGCGCCAGCGTCCGGATGCCGCCGGAACCGCCCACGCCATATTTCGCCCACTGCGCATTTGCCGCCGCGACCGAAGCCTCCACATCGTCCGGAACCGAGGTGACGGACGCAGATGTGGCCGAAGCCGACCGACTGCCGCTAAACGTAGCAACCTGCCGGAGGCCACCTATCACCGAAAGGCGCTTGGACATATCGGCCTTGAGGATCGAAGGCAACGGATGGCCTTCAGGAAATTCACCGCTGAAATTCTCGATGACCGCAACAACAAGGTCAAGGTCGCTATCAGGCGAAGCGATCACCGCACTGCCATCACGCATCTGCACAATCCAGTACAGGACGGTCGCGCCATCATCGGCATATACGGCCTTTGCGGACGTTGGCTCGCCACGGCGGGCGAACGTGGAACCGTTCACTGAAGACCACGCCGAGACAGCGCTGATTACATCATTGGACGACACCGATGACGCCTGCACACCAAGCGTCATCATCGTCGCCACCAGCGCAACGACATGAAGTTTTTCATTGAAGATCATGCGTATTACCTCTTCATGGGTACAATTCCCCTAAGAAATGTTCGGTAGTTTACCACTAACGAACCGCGAAAACAAGCGGAAAGTATAGAAATGTAGTGAGTAGTTGGTAGTGGGTAGATGGTAGTATTTACGATTTACGATTTTTCGATTTGCGATTGCATTGAGTGATTTGGTCATTTAATGATTGTACGCAGGCATGGTAGGGCGATTTCGATGAAATCGCCGCAGAGGGAC
>CAVJWR010000010.1:45023-45818 GCA_963653155.1 Limosilactobacillus gorillae | reverse complement strand
TCTACGGCGACTTCAGGTTTGAAGGAGACCTCGAACGCGGCATCATTTCCGTGCGATTCCTCTACTACCTCAACCCGGTTCCGCTCGACCGCAACCTCGAATGGGACAGGAGGAACAACGGCTTCAAGGGCGAGTGCCCGCCCTACCGCCTGCCGTAGGGTCGGGAACTGCTGTAGATGCTACCGCGAATCCGCTCTCACACATTCCGCTATCTGGGTTCACGACATAGTCCTAAAGCCATGGGCTCTTAATCATGTGATATAATCGTTCGCATGAAAAAGGCGAATGAACTTAGGAAGATAGAAATTGTCCGCAACTTCACGAAGTATGCGGCGGGAAGCGTCCTCATAAAATGGGGCAACACGTGGGTGCTGTGCACCGCAAGCGTAAGCGACAAGGTGCCTCCATTCCTGAAGGGCTCCGGCAAGGGCTGGGTGACTGCGGAATACTCCATGCTGCCGTCATGTACGCCCGACCGCAAGGATCGCGACATAAAGAAGCTAAAGCCCGATGCGAGAGCGACAGAGATCCAGCGCCTCGTCGGCAGGGCATTGCGAGCCGCCGTTGACCTTGAGGCTCTTGGCGAAAGGCAGATCACCATCGATTGCGATGTTCTACAGGCGGATGGCGGCACAAGGTGCGCATCGATAACCGGCGGCATGCTGGCCCTTGAAGATGCCATTGCGAAGCTTCTGGCGAATGGCACATTGGCAAAAAGCCCGATAACGCACCGCGTAGCCGCCGTATCCGTTGGCGTATGCGATGGGAAGCCGACCCTCGATCTCGACTATGCGC
>CAVJWR010000010.1:26206-45013 GCA_963653155.1 Limosilactobacillus gorillae | reverse complement strand
GCACGACTCAACCGCCGAAGTTGACCTGAACGTGGTCATGACGGACGACGGCAGGTTCGTCGAACTGCAGGGAACCGCAGAGCACAACCCATTCACCGGCGAACATCTTGAGTCGATGCTTGCTCTCGCCCGGAAGGGACTGAAGAAGATATTCGCGCTTATGCGCAAATAGGCTGCCTCACGTCCCTCACGGGCGTTCTGTCTCAGCGGTCCACTCGTGCGCTTCCGCCGCCGACAAGCTTCTCTACGTCAGCCTTGGTCGCCATTGAGGTGTCGCCGGGCGTAGTCATGGCGAGCGCACCATGCGCCGCACCGTAGTTGACCGCCTTCTCGGCATCGTCGAACGTCATGAAGCCGTAAATGAGGCCGGACGCAAACGAATCGCCGCCGCCAACGCGGTCGTAGATTTCGAGCGCGGGACGTTGGATGGACTGGTGGAGTTCTCCCTTGTACCAGCATATCGCAGACCAGTCGTTTACCGTTGCGGACTTCACGGAGCGGAGCGTCGTCGCAACCGCCTTGAAGTTCGGGTATTGGGCTACGGCCTTGTCGATCATCTTGCGGAAGCCTTCGATCGGCAGCGTGGTCATGTTCTTGTCCACGCCCTCAACCTCGATGCCGAGCGCCGCCGTGAAGTCCTCCTCGTTGCCGATCATCACGTCCACATACTTCGCGATCTCGCGGTTGACCTCCTGCGCCTTCGCCTGGCCGCCGATCGACTTCCAGAGGCTTGCGCGGTAGTTGAGGTCGTATGAAGTGACCGTGCCGTACTTCTTGGCCGCCTTCAGGGCCTCGATGCATACGTCCGCCGTCGTCTCGGAAAGCGCGGCGAAGATGCCGCCAGTATGGAACCAGCGCACACCCTCCTTGCCGAACAGCGTCTCCCAATCGATCATGCCAGGCTTCAGCTGGCTCACCGCCGTAAGGCCACGGTCGGCACAGGAACGCGCACCACGGCACCCGAATCCGCGCTCCACGAAGTTGAGGCCATTGCGCACCTCGCGCCCGATGCCGTCGAACTTGGCCCACGAGATGTGGCTCGTATCGACTCCGCCCTGAAGCATGAAGTCCTCGACGAGACGCCCGACAGGATTGTCCGCAAAGGCAGTCACCGCCGTCGTCTTGAGCCCGAAGCAACGGCGCAGACCGCGAACGACGTTGTATTCGCCGCCACCTTCCCAAACCCTGAATTCACGCGCCGTGTGGATGCGCCCGTCACCCGGATCCAGCCTGAGCATTATCTCGCCAAGGCTCGCAGCATCCCACATGCAACTTCCCGCCGCCTTTACCGTCAATCCTTCATTCATTGGCTTATATCCTCTCTAAATCTTTCCTGTCGTAGAGTTCCAAATGCGTGAATTATACCAAATTCCCAAGTACCACGGCATGCAATGGGCGAACGAAGGGCCAGAAACTCACTTCTTGCTCCAACGCGCCTTTACGAACCCGCCGCCCGACGTTCCGGCCACGACAAGTTCAGGGTCGAACGGATCGAACGCGACACACGTTAGCCGACGGATGTGCAGCCCGTCATTGGCCTCCTTCCATGTGCGTCCATCGTCCGAGCTTATCCAGACCCCATGGCCACCTGCGAAATCGTGATAGGGGTTATCTGAAGTCGTAAGGATGATGCGGGTCGGATCGCTCGGATCGGTGGCGACGGCACACGCGAGCGGTTCGTCGATAAGGCGCGACCATGCGCCCGTCGCATTATCGTACCGCCACAGTCCGCGTAGCTTCCTGTCACCCGTGCGTCCGCGACACGCAAGCACACGGCCACGCGCATCGCAGGAAATTCCCCCTTCACTCAACGAATCGAAGCCAAGGGAACGGAACGTGCGCCAGTCTTTCGTCTCAAACATGCCCTTTCCGTTCTTCACATAGAAGCGGTCGGGGCGCGTCGGATCGACCGTGAACTCGCCGGCCATGCCTGAGACAGGATCTAACCGCCACGTTTCGCCGCCATCCTCTGTGCGGTATATGGCGTCGCCAAAGACGACAAACGCACGTTTGCCGTCATCTGGATCGGCCCATACGCCGCCGTAGCTGCCCGCCGAAAGCTCCGGCAATCCACAGTCTGCGCCATGCCTCGCCCGCCATGTGCTTCCGCCGTCGCGGCTAACGAGAATGCCGCAGTTTCCGCCACGCTGTCCTGACGTGACATAGATGGTACCGTCCCTCGAAAATGCCGCGCCATCGCCACCGCACCAAGGCGCCATACCTCCATGCGCATAATGCCAGCTTTTCAGGCCATCGTCAGATATCCAGGCGCGGGCGGCATCCATCGCCTGAACGATTGACTGCCCTTTGCGGTATGGATTGAAGACTACGTTGCGCGAACACCATCCGTTCCACCCCCGACCACGCCAATGATCCTTTTTCTCCGGATCGGGGTTGTAGGATGTCATGTCCGTCCACGTCTTGCCGCCGTCCGTAGTCTTTATCACATACTCGGAATTGTATGCGTAGGCGACATCCGGCTCGCTTGCAGAAGCGGCAATGCGGCAGGCAGGGCCGGCGTAGCATGCGGTCTTGAGCGTCCAACGCGCACAACCCCGTCTCCAGGATGCGCCGCCATCGTCACTCACCCATACGGACGATGCCCGCCATCCGTAGTCGCTTACGTACAGGCGGTGCGGCGAAACTGGAGATACCTCTATCTCGCCAAAGTTCGTCACGATCCTCGGATGGGCATCGGCTATCTTCTCGATGCCATTGTCGCTTGGACGAAACGTGCGGCCGCCGTCAACGCTGCGCCAGATCGCACCCGGCGTACGCTTGCCGTCCGCACCTGGCTCGCCGGACGCGACTACGGCCCACACGATCTTCGGGTTCTTCGGATGCATGGTGATGCCCGCAAGTGTACCGGGAAGCCCGGCTACCTTATGCCTGCGCCAATCCCTTGTGCCATCCGGCGACGAGAACCAGCCTACCCCATCGGCAAAGATGTGCACTCGCGGATTCCGTCCGGGACTCCACCAGGCCTTTACGATGTTCGCGCCCTTCACCTCATTCGTCGTGAAGCCATTTTCCGTGATCGTGCCGACCCGCTTCCACTCGTCGCCATCGTTGTCGCTGAGCCACACCGCCCCCATCGTGCCGCACGTGCCCCATCGCCGCGAAGTGCCGCCAAAGGCAAGAAGACGCGACGGACGCTTCGGGCTGACAAGCACCTTCTCGATCATCGCGGTATATTTCCACGGACATGGCGCTGGCATGCCCTTTCTGCGCCCCTGCCATGTGCGGCCACCATCGCGGCTCAGGAACGGCCCCATGCAAGAGCCGATCCAAAGCTCATCCTTCCGCGTGGGATGGAACGTTGGCGTCGCCATCTCGTAAGATGGGAGCCCCATCCCCGGTGTCCAGCTCTCGCCGCCATCGAAAGAGACTGCGGTGCCGAGCATATCCCCTCCGGACACAATGTGCCTTGGATTGTGCGGCGACACGGCAACCGAGACTATCGCCCCGCCACACCCGGGCTCACGCAACGGCTCCCAGCGAAGTTCGCCACCATGGCCTGCAATGGCGGCGAAGGCCGCCAGACAGGCTACCACAAACGAAAACTCCAGTCTCCCCATTATCGGCATCCTCTCATTCATGTCTTACCGGATCACGATCTTGAGTCCAGGCGTATAGCTGAAATTGGGATTCTGCACAAGCCATGCGACCCTGCGCCCGTCGCTCGTCTGGTATACGCCGACGACACGCTGTCCCGTTGCGGCTTCAACCTTGGCGGCGGCAGCGGCTTCATTTGCCGCGACAGGGCTACGGACAGCCTTCCAGCTCGCCTTCATCATCGGCACGTACATCTTCACGGGCTTTGAGCCGTCGGCTCCCTCCTCCTGCAATGCAAGGATGTTGTCGAGCGTTTCGACGCTCGGTGCCGGGCCAGCAAACCACACCTCCTCTATCGGGAGCGGCGCAGTCTCCGTAGCGAGAAACGTATCCGTCTGCGTCGTGAAATCGTGGCTCGTGCCGAAGTTGAGTTTCTTCAAGGCCGTCGTGTTGTTCTGGAAGATCATGGAGCCAAGTGACTTCAGCGTGCCATTGGTGCCCAGCGCGGCAGATGAATGTCTCGTCCACTGGTAGAACGCCGCATCCTTCACCGTCTCCAGATTCGGCAGATCGAGTTCGCCGGTCGGACCGAACCCCGAATCTGCCGGAACCATGAACGCGGACTTCCCGACGACCTTCAATCCCGACAGATCCCATTCGGACAAGTCGGTGTCGGCAAACGTCACGTTGTCGCCCCACCAGCTTTTGCCGAAATTCAGGCTGTCGCCACCGAACTGCGTCACGTTTGGAACCGCAAGTACCATGCGCACAATCGGCTCTCTGGAAAAGCCGTAGCCATTCTCCTCCATCCGTCCAGTCAGCTTCGGGCATCTGATGACCACATTGGTGAGAGATCCAGAATAGCTTCCGCTTGCGTTGAATGTCTGGCTACTCCATGAAAGCAACGTCTCCGGCGCATAGAATGAGGTGATTACTTCGTCCTCCGCCGTCTTCGTCATGAACGCCTGCCCTACGCCGGATACGATTGTCCATCTGTAGTCATCCTCGCCCACATGCCCTTTCGCATAGACCGCCCCGGTAAGGTCGCATTCGCCCTTCTTGCCGCGATACGTGCCCGTATCCTCCAGAAACGCCCAAGGCGGAGCCGTTCTTCCATCTGCCCGTGAAGACGAAGTGTCGCCAATGCGCAATTCCCTCGAAGCGCTGTCCGACTCTGACACGACAAGCATCCAGTACCCGTCGCTGATCGTCTTTGGCGTTGTCGAGTCGTCATATTCCCATGGGTGCGAGAAGCGCACGAACAGGGACGGATCATCAGCCTCCGTCATCGTGAAGGTGAACTCGGCTTCCGTCGGCGTAGTGCCGTCTGGAAGTTTCCCCTCCCATGAAATGCGGGTGTGGTCGCCATCCGTACCGGCCCGCACGGCAACTTTCGATCCAAGCGGAATGCGCCCTCCATCCCAAGCCACTCCATCGACCGTCACGGATACAACATCGCCATCGTACTGGCCTTTAGACCTGTTGCCGATCGACAACCGCTTCGTCACTCCCAAATCCCCACGGTTCTCGATCCAGCCAAGATACTGCGGCGAGGCCGTATGGAACACATCTGCCGACACGACGGCAAAAGGAACGTCCCAATCCGGGTGATCCGCCTTGAACGCGGCGATCTCGTCCTCAGTCAACGGTGTCGCAGAGTCGGCGACTCCCTGCCATTCCGCAATGTCCTTCGGGATGTAGAAAACCATCGTCTTCTCGGCGGCGTCCGCCATGCCGAAAGCGACCTTTTCGTCGGCGAATGTCGGCATTGCGCCAACCATGTACACCCGCTGAAACCCATTTGCCTGAAAAGCCTCGCTTCCGACCGTCCAGCCTTTTGCGCCGCCAAGGACAAACGTGGTAACCCTGTACCATGACGAGTTGCAGAATGCCGCCGCCGGAACCTCCGCCAATGAACAGCTCCCATTGCCCAACTCTACCCGATCCATCAGGAATCCGTTCTTGTTGGCCGACCCGAATCTTACGATATTGGGGAATCGCAATGTCCCTGTCATGTGGGCATAATAGAACGGGCTGCCATTCACGACCTCCACTCCGTCAAAATTCCAGTCAGAGACGTTGCCATAGGCCTGAAACGACTGATCGTTCAACTGGCTGATCTTCGGCAGATTGACGACGACATGCTTTCCGTTTCTGTCGGTTTTCACGGACGTAAGGAAGAAGCTGTCAAGCACACCCTCCCATTCTGGGCAGTCGAGCACGACTGATTCCAGTGGCGCCGGACGGTTGTTAAGCTGCTGCCCGACAGAACTCTTAAGCTCACGCGGGAATACGATGTTCACGAATGGCGCAGACCCATCACGCAGACAATCGTACGTCAGCTCCTCAATCATCCATTGCGTGCCGTCAGCGTCTTCTATGCGTTCGGATAGATCCAGCGTATCGCCGCCATACTGCCTGTATGCGCTGCCCCTCGCACCGTTCCCGACCGAAAGCGTGTGGCTGTCGGCATCCAGCACCTTTACGTTCAGCACGTAGTTCGTCGAACTGCCTACTTCATTGTTGTTTGAGATTACGCTTTCCGAGGGCAGGTAGACCCATGGAGAAGCGTTGGCAGCCGCATGTACGATACACGCGGCAATGGCCGCCAAGCCGCCCATGATGAATTTTTTTTTCATGGAGTTATTCCTTTCCTTTTGCTTTTCATCCCAGTAGTTTAGCTTGTCGCCATTAGTGATTCGTTAGCATACGGTTAAAACATCGTTTTTAAACACTTGTTCAATATCGCGATACTCAACCGCTCCATTGGCATGGCTATCCGTTTTTAAACTATTGTTTAATTCCTTGGCTTGAAAAAGGTGGGCAAACCCCTTTTACCCACAACGGCAGATCAGTATAGCATATTTATTTTTCCGCGCAACACAAAAACGAGTGATGGATTTACAGATTTACGATTTATGATTTTCGATTGCATTTAAATATTTAACCATTTACTGATTTAACAATTCCTAAAGCTTCCTCTCTGTGCCTTCGTGTCTCTGTGTTAAATAAAAAACAACCGTTGGGTTTTAACACAGAGACACAAAGTCACGGAGACGTGATGGCATTTGTGATTGCATTGGGCATCGGCAAGATGCCGCTTCGGGACAGGTGGACAAATCTTCAAATGCCTAAATAACCAAATGCAATCGTAAATCGCAAATCGAAAAATCGTAAATGAGACTCACCGAATGCCTGATTGCCTATTATTTCGCGGCGTCGAAATGGCGGGCGATGGCATCGTAGCCGAGCATCATGCGCTCTGGGAGCTTGCCGTACATCCTGTAGTAGTCCGCCACGACCGGGAGGCAGCGGGCCTTCCACTTTGCCGCCGTGTTGAGGGCGATGGACTCAAGCTTGTGGTGGGCGAACGGGTTGGCGAAGCGCTCAAGGACGGATTCAGCGTAGTCGATCTTCTCCGTATTAGGCAGATCAATCGTCGGGAAAATCTCGTCGAAGATTACCTTGCGGAGGAAGAGGTTCAGCTCC
This sequence comes from Limosilactobacillus gorillae, assembly GCA_963653155.1. Taxonomy (GTDB): domain Bacteria; phylum Verrucomicrobiota; class Kiritimatiellia; order RFP12; family UBA1067; genus UBA1731. The sequence goes on along the minus strand of CAVJWR010000010.1, from coordinate 37,969 downwards.
TTGTCCTCTATGCACTGTGCGACCTCCGTGAAGCCACGCTCAAGGCCGAGATACACGAGCGTGGTATGCGCCGCGTTGAGGAAGCGCACCTTGCGCGTGCGGTACGGCTGCATATCCTGCGTATACACCACGTTGATGCCGGCGGCCTTGAGCGGAAGTTCCGCCTCAAGGTCAAAGTCGGCAGGGTGCTCGATCACGAAGAAGTGGAACGGCTCGCCGCACACGATAACCTCGTCCTTTTCCCCAAGCTGGGCCGCGTAACGCTCGGCAGATTCAGGGTCTGGACGGCCCGCGACGATGCGGTCAACGAGCGTCGAGCAGAACACGCACTCGTCGTCTATCCACTTCAGGATGGCGGGATCCTCTATATACTTCTTCGTGCAAGCCTTGAGCTTGTCGCCGTTATGCTCGATGAGTTCGCAGGGAATGAACACGAAGCCCGGCAGCTTCGCCGCGTAACGCGCAGTGACGAGGCGGGCAATCTTCGCGGGGAACGTATCTACGCCCTTCACGTACTGTATGCCGGCCTCGGTCGTGTTGGACACCACGAAACGGATTGACGGATCGGTTGCGTACTTCTCAAGGTTCTGCGATACATCTACCCCCTTCACGCACTTGATCTCCTCAATCTCCTCGACGGTACGGTTGTTCACAAGCCCGCGAAGGCACGTGTGGTATTTGCCGCCACGCTCGTTCAATATGCGCGAAGGCGTGGACAGCTCCACTCCGATGGGCTGGATGATCTGCACCGCCCCATTGAAGCCCGCCTTGTCATTCATCCGCTGCACCATCCAATCGATGAAGCACCTCAAGAAATTGCCTTCGCCAAACTGCAGAACCTTCGTTTCCATGTCTTTTACGTTCCTTACTTTACTTTGCTGATTCACTACTTTTCGCAATGAAAAATTGGTGCGTAGTATACTCTTTACCCCTCCCGGCAGTCAACCATTTCGAGGGAAAAGGCACTTCGATTCTGTCCTCCGTGCGATACTCCAACGTAAGAAACAACCGCTATGGCCAAGACCGTGCATGTCAAATTCATTTTTGCCTTGCCTGTGCGACGGCCAGTAGCTCCGCCTGAATCCTCTCCCCATCCTTGCGGGTCTTTGCCGTGTACATCTTGTACTTCGGAGGCACCATGAAATTGGAATCGGCCACCTTGTCGTTGAACTTCCAATCGTGGAAAGTAGCGCGCTTGACAAGACGCCCCCGTTCGGAATAGAAGATCAGTTCCGAAAGCGTAGCCGAATCCTTGTCGATACGATATTCGAAAATGCCCGGCACGAGATCCTTGCTGTAGAGCGCCCCGTACTGTTCCTTAATCGCCTTCGACAGTTCCTCGACCTCATTCGGCGTACATGTATAGCGGATGGAACAGACCTTTCCGTCATCCTTAAGGAGTTCAATCGTCCCGTCCGGGAGGAACAGGTTGGCGACGAGTCCACCCGACATCTTCTCCTCCAGGAATTTCATCCTCACAACCACTTGCCCACATCCCGTCGGGAAGAAGTAGAGTTTATTCCGATCCATGACCTGGATGAAGGGCTGAGGCTTCTTTCCTGGAATAATCGCCTGTGCCTCCTGTCGGAACGAAAGTACACCTTTCGCATTCTGCTTCGACACGAACTTCGTCTCGGTCTTCACGCCGGAGACCTCTTCCCGCATCGTCACACGCAGGGTCTTGGCAGACGTTATGGCCGTCTGCGTTTTCACCAAGAGCGCCTTGGCATCAGATTGCGCCGGATTCGCCTGTGCGAATATCGAAGCGGACAAGGCCCCAATCATCACGAACTTCCCTGCTTTTTTCATTCTCAGTTCCTTTCTCGTTTAACAACACAACTCCAACTTTTCACCCATAGTATGCTATGGCTTGAAATGGCGGCAATTATAGCAGTTTTTTTTTGTTGTCAAATCCCCGCGCCACCACATCCGCCAATGCAATTCAAGCAAAGTCACAAATGCCCTTTACATACGCAGAAAGCAGAATTTGGACACACGATCTCATGCCTTAAAGTCACTGCAACACGATGTCCGGGACATATATTACGTTGTTGGTGCTTGCCGGAAAATCCGTCAGCGGAGCAGGGCGCGGGGTATCCCTGCCTGTCCTTCGCTTGACGGTTGCAATGGCATGCTCCACAGCCCTGCGGCCATCTGCGCTCACGTTAGCGACGGACGCGGTGCCCGATGGCTTGAACACTCCGTACCCAGAGTATGCATGGATCTGTATTTCGTATGGCATGCCTCTTAGGTGTAAATTATGATATACAGAATTCGTATTACATACATAAGTCGCCAATCTGTTAAAACTAGGCGCAGATATGCAATCTGCTCGCCATACGCCATCCTTGCCAGTCCTTGCCACTTGACCTGGCCACTCCCCTTCGGATGTCTGGCTGTCTGCCTTGATCACTGTGATCTTGACGACGGCATCTGTGATCGGCACCCCGTCCTTATCCACACAACGGCCGACAACAGAAGCATAGTCCCTGCGCAACTCCAGGTTCTGCACATAGGCCTCCTCGCGCCTGTTCCATGCTACGTGTGCCGATGCCTGATACTCAAGAACCTTGCCTGAATCTTCGATGCTGCATCTGCAAAACACCCTCCAGTCCCTATCGTCCTCCTTTATCTCCATGCTATACCGCCCATTGGCGTCAACTTTCGCACGGCCTATCACCTCAAAATCCGGAAGCGTCTGAAGCTCCACCTCGACATTGCGGGGCAGCTCATGTCGCTTCCCTACATATAGATGCGCTATCCTGTCCATGGCCCATAGGGGATTGGCAGCTTCCGGTTGCTCAAACATCGATGCACACTCCTGTGCCGTTGGATAGTCAATCAACGACACCGTACCTTTGACGACAGCTGCGGAAACCGCAGGGATTGCCATCAGCAATGTTACAGATAAAACCAGCCTCCTGTCAATCATATTGTCAATAAAACCTCGATGATGGTTTTTTTTTTATGATATCCATAGTGGCATGGATTATAACATATTTTGGCAATGTCTCTTAGGTAGTTGGTAGTGAATAGATGGTAGTGGGTAGCCCGCATACTGGTGTCGTAGCGACAACGCCTCTACACTTCTACATGGCCATTTTTACGACGACGAGGGCGTCGTCGCTACGGGAGGGACGCAATTCATTGTGTCCGAGTCTGCCGCTCTCCGTGACTTTGTGACTCCGTGTCTCTGTGTTAAAACCCAACGACCGTTTTTTTTTTATTTAACACAGAGGCACGGAGTCACAGAGGGGATGCGTTAGGAATTGTTAAATCATTAAATGGGTAAATATTTAAATGCAATCGTAAATCGAAAATCATAAATCGCAAATAAAAAACTCTCTACACGAGCAACCGAAACCGCAACCCATCAGAGAATTTCCGGTAAAGGATGCTTGGACTCGCGGATTGAGATCAGTGACGTCTCGTGCGGGGCAAGGCGCAGCTTCAGCACCGTAGAGACCGGCAATGACGGGAAAAGCGTATGCACCTTGACATCGGAGACACACTTCTTTGGAGCGATTTCCGCCGTCAGGTAGGCATCGCCATCATTCCTCAGGAACACTCCGAGCCTGCCATCACGCATTCGCACCACCCATGAGCGGAGTCCCTTTGTAAGCACTTCATATGGAGACGACATCCAATTTACCCGATCCGCCAACATATCGTACTGAATCGGCTGGGGCACGTTTTCCGACAGCGGACGCGTGAAATAGCAACTGTCCGTCTCCGGCATGCCGGGGAACGGACGCTTGTCAGTCCGCTCGACATATGGCGCATTTAATGGGGCCGCCGCCCCATTCCCAAATTCGTAGACGCTTCCCCTGCGGTGCCTAAGCGCCTCTATTTCGTCCTTCGGGAAGAATGCCGGATTGAGCACAACGACCGGCTTGTCGGCATTGGCCATCGCATACGCGACGGAGACCGACTCGTTCAGCACCATGCCACGGCTCAACAGTCCAGCAAGAAGCGTCTGCGACGATGCGTCGTGCGAGACCGTACAGGCATCGAACTCCGCATCGAACGCCCGATCCGACCATACGACGCTCGCCCCGACTGGCCCCTCGAAGTCATGCATGCCGAGATTCCATCCGCCGAAAAGCTCCTTCCACTCCGCCTCCCGAATGCCGTCCGCAAGGCACGCCAGATAGCCGTCAAGAATGCGGCGCCCCTCGTAATACTGCGTTCCGAGAGATATCGCCTCCGACTTGGATATGGTCGGGCCATGCCGCAGTGCGCTCCACTGCTCGTTCCCGTCGTTTATCGCATGCAACAGGACGAACGGCATTTCCGGAACCATCGCCCGCAGACGAAGCAACATTGCGGTCGACATGTCGATCCGCGAACGGTCGGCATGGTAGTTTCGCCCCTCAAGTTCAAGAGCCGATGCGGACGATTCTACGACAAATCCATCAAGCCCCGTTTTCGCGAGCAGACGATAATCCACCCCATAGCGATAGAGTGCTTCATACGGATCAAGAGTCCAGCACGTGTTAGCCCATCCCTTCAGTCCCTTCCCCTTCAAGGCTTTCATCATCGTGCCGATGTTCGACGCATAGCGTTGCGCAGATTCGCGCGCAATGCGAGCACGATCTTCATCTGCGCAACTCGGCAGGAGATAGCGCGGCGGCGCCCATCCATCCGAGAAATGGAATCCCCTGAATCCAAAGTCAACGAGAAAGGACGGCAAGCGGCTGGATACTTCGGCTATTTCGGCATCGTCCGTCGGCAATGCTCCTGTCCTGTTGAAGAACGACGCGTAAGTCTCGATGCCACGACGGTTGAGCTCCGCGACAAGGCCCCGCAGCTGGAACGCCGTCCAGTCCTGTCGGCGGCGATCGACGTTGTATGGACGATTGCCGTAACTGCAGCAGAACGGCGGCAACCTAAAGTCCTCTTCAAGCCCCACATGCGACCGGAACAGGCGATCGTTCTCAAGGAGCAGAGATATCGAGTCCGGCTTGCGGGGCATCTTGGCGAGATAGTCGCCTACGCCAAAGTCAGCCTTGGTGTTGTCGAAGCCTATCAGTTCTACCCAAAGGAAAAGCGTGTATGCGAACAGTGTAGCCATATCGTCAGCCTTTCTCCATTATCGGACTATGATCCTGCTTCCACGGCGACGGACGAGATACAGGTTGCCATCTGCACGGCGGCGAATCGAAAGATCGGCGCTGCCGACAAAGGTGACATCCTCTTCTGCGAATTTCCAATCGCCAGATGCGCAATCGACAAGCAGGAACTTCCCGTACGGTCCGGCAAAGTCGCCGGCATCCACGACAAGCTTCGCGCCTTCGTCCACATTCAGCGAACCGCCAACCTTCAGGGTCGGCACCGTCTCGCCGGAAAGCGTGAACTTCAGCGTAGGGGCACAGCCCTCGACCGCGTTTGTCAACGTAAGGTTGCGGCCTATCGTCAGCATGCCGTTCCCTGCAAGCTCTATCGTACCCGTGCCGTCCAAACCGACCACGGCGTCTCGCGTCACCGACATCGTGCCGCCAGATATCTTCAATGTCCCTACAGCCTTGCCCTCGATATCGGACGGGAGTTCCCCGTTACCGTCTGTCCTCTGCAGAAGCGCAAGCGTTGTGCCGCCCACATAGAGAGGGCAATCCAATTCAGCAGTGCCGCCCCGCATGTCGTAGATGCCCATGCCGCCGAACGCACCAATGACAAGCGCGTCCCGCGCCTCGTTGAACCATTCCGTCGCGCCATCGCCAGTGAACTTTCCTCCTGTCTGGAGAATCGTGCCTATGGCCTTGCCGACGCCGACGATCTTCGCACACGCACCATTCGATACCGTGCCGCCATCGGCAATGACAAGCCTACCGTCTGTCCAGCCGTTCATCAGGTGCGGAGCCGTTGTGCCGACAAGGCCTGCCCCCACGACAAGGCCCAACATGGAGTTGTTTGGCGTATTGCCGTGCGACAGTTCCGCCCGGCACTCGAATATGCCGCCCGCGACCGTAACGGTACTCGTGCAGCACAGATCCTTGGCGTTGGCGTGCGAGGTATTGTACATGGTATACGGAACGCCGCCGATGCGTACGCCATACCGACGCGCCACAAACCGCCCACCTGTCTGGTTCATCTCGTATACGCCGATGCCTCCACCGAGTTGCACACGGTAGCCGAGTTCCACAAAGCCGCCCAACAAATTGAAGAAGCCCTTCGTCCCCATCGTACGCAAGTCCGTCTTGCCGAAGATGAATTCGCGCAGCACACCGGCTTCGATTGAGGCATCCCCGGAGATGTTGACCGTAGATATGCGGTTATTGTCCGAGCTGTACGGGCCAAACACCAGAATGTTGTTGTCCGACACCGATACCATGCGCATCTTTGCGTTGCCGGAAAACGTGTGCACGCCACGACCGAACGTCATGGATCCACCATGGCTGAACAGCAGTTCCGCATCGCCATCAATCTTGAACGCTTCACCCGTGTCGCTGTTCAGGTCGAGGTAGCACAGCATGACGTTGGCGTTGGCGGACGAATCAATGAACTCCAATGTGCCACCTTTCAGCTCCGTACGCGAATAGCCGGAAGCAGACGCACCGAGCATCAAGTTTGTGCCGCTGAAGACTGCACGGCCCGCGTTCACGACAAACGATGGGTTTCCGCCTGTCAACCATGGTTTTTCGCCAATGGCCAAAGGCTTTGACACTGCGTTGGTCATGGTGAACGTGCCTCCGTCAACCGTCAAACGGCTTCCTATTCCAAGAAGCGAATCCTGCGACGAGACATTCCTGATCTCCAGACTGCCGGATTCGCCAACGACGATATCGCAATATCTGGCTGTCAGCTCCGCGCCGTCAATCGTCAGCGGTGCATCAATCTCAAGCCGTGTCCTATAGGAGCGGTCGGATTGTCCCGAAAGCGTCAGGCCCTGCACTGTCTGCGCCGTGCTTACCGTAACGGTGTAGGCATTGTCAGATGGCGTTATCAGCGCACGTTCTGTTGCGAGAGGCAATCCATCTGAAGACCAGTTTTCAGGCGTCTCCCACGCACCATCCAACGCCGCCTTCCAGGTGGCATCCGCAATGGCATTCACCGCAAACATACTGCCGATGGCTATGGCGATCACCGATTTTCCATGGTCATTCATGTCCATTCTCCTTTCACGGTTGCTTTACATCCTTACGCAAGACTTTCCACTCTGATGAGATTGGCTCGCCATGTCTGCCCCAGACATTGACTGGACGCACGGTGAACCGCAACTGCCATCCTGCCGGAATCTCGTCGGCGGCGAAAAGACATTTGACAGACCCCTTGTCGAATTTCGCCGCCTTGTAGCAATCCGGCGAATATACGCGCTTTTCGAGGAACACGCGCGTACAGTCGAATTGCTTGAGTTCAAGGGCAACTGAATAGTCATCGGCACGAAGCCGCTCCCCAACAACCGGTGCCGTCGGGAACTCTACCGTAAGCATGTCCACCTCGGAACCGTCACGACGACGCCCCTTCGCAAAGCCCGAAACGCGAACCTCTGCTCCATCTGGGAATTGTGGAGCCACGGACACACGGGCGCGGTTCCCGTAGGCGAATGGACGCATCTCGGCGGGCTGTCCGAAGGATGCGAGGGGGATGATCCAGTCCGGCCCCAGTGGCGCATCCGCGAAGACCTCCCAACGGCGAAGCGCTATCGCGTCGTCATATACGGTCATCAGCATACACTGCGCACATCCGTCAGATCGCACCTCCTTCATGCACTTGCTCGGGGTTGCGGGTGATGTCGGCGGACGGTCATTGAAGCAGTAGCCGTTTTCTCGTCCAGCCGATGTCACGCAGTAGGCGTTGGACGGTATCTCGATTCCGGTAAATGCCCCTTGCCAGATCATCTTTTCGTTCGCCGCGTTCATGTGGCAGTGTCCTGAGAACGCCACGAGGTTCGGATACTTCGAGAACAGGGCCGTAGTCTGTCCATCATCCTGCCCCCATATGTCCGTACCACCGACCGTACCCCTTGGGATCCGATGCTGAGAGTAGAAGAACGGCATCTTCCGGTCTATATCAAGTGAGGCGAACACCGCCTCAAGCCCCGGCACGTTGTTTCCGCTCTTGTTCCCCGGCTCGCCGCGCGTGAAGTGCGAAAGGACGAACGTGTAGCCCTTTACCGTTTTGACGGTAATCGGCGCATATGGCTCACGGAAGCATTCCTCCCAGAAACGCTTGCGGTTTTCCGGCGGGAATATGAGAGACGCATGCCGGGCGGCATCATCTGGGCATAGGCTTCGCGCGATCGGCCTATCGACATACCAGTCCGCAATGTCATGGTCACCGTAATGCATCAGGTTCGCCACAGGGCGGCCATCGGAAGCACGACCATCCGGGAACACCTCAAACCACGCTTTCGCCACCAGACGCAACTGCTGCACGAGACCGTATTCGGTCAAATCGGATCCGCCAAGTACGCCATCAACCTTCCACTCGTCGAACTTGCGCAGGGTGCGCACGATGCGCGGGATTTCCTTCTCCGTGTACAGGTGCAGATCTGAAAACACACCGATGCGAAGACGCTCCTTGCCAAGAGATGGCATGACCCCATGCGCCAGCTGCGGCATTACGCCGAAGCCGGCAAGACCTCCCAAAAACGACCGGCGACATACGGAAGCGTTCACGGCTGCACCTCATGTTCTTTGTAGAGAAAGAATTCACGCTCATTGGGATCCGCAAGTGCAGTGCGACGCTCCGTGACCGAACAGTTTTCGAACGAAAGCCCTATCGGCTTCGCGACCCCATTGCCGCGAACGCTTCTTGGCATATCCGATGTGCCGCGCACATCACGGAAGCGAATGCCGTCGAGACGACCAGTGAAGAGCGGGTCTCCGGGTTTCGTGAAGCGGTATTCATTCTGCGCAAAGAGCCAGCACCCCGCATCCAATTCGATATTCCTGAAATCGATGTCGTGGATCTGTGTGCCTCGCGACTTGCCGCCGTACTTTGAGCAGAGCCATATTCCGCCGCGTGTCTTCGGAAACCTTAGGCCCTGGAAAGCGCAGTTGCGGATCTCTCCCTCGCCGACCCCAATGCGGATCGCGTGCGCATAGAAGCTGCGGATCGTGCAGTTCGTGACAAGCACATCTTCGCAGACGTTTCTGCCGTTGGCGAGTCCCCTGAAGTTTGCGCGGCAGGTAACGCCATCGTCACCGACCTCGATGTCGCAATCCGAAATCCTCACATTCCGGCAGCAGTCGATGTCGATGCCGTCGTTCTCGCCGATCTCCTCCGCGCTACGGATGACGCAGTTGCGGATGTCCACATTTTCGCACCCATGCAGGAAACAGTTCCAATAGGCCGAATTCTCAAGCCTAACGCCGTCGAGCGATATGTTCGCGCTCTCGCAGAAATAAAGCATTTGGCGCGGACGGAACGGGCCTTCGTCAAGCTGCTTGCGTCCGCAGCACGCAAGGTGGAACCTGTCCGTGAAGAACTTCCTTCCGTTGCCGTCGATCACACCGCCACGAATGAATACGTTCGTCACACCGACCGCGCAAATCAGGTGTGCGCCTGAAGCCCAGTCCGGCTGATACGCCAGATTCTGCGGACAGAAATCGCGGCGGTTCCACCTTTCGGGATCGGTCGTCGCAAGAAGCTTCGCGCCACTTTCAAAGGCGAGTCCGCCATTAGAACGCAGATGCAGCGTACCGGTGAGATATGTTCCTGCGGGAAAGATTGCGTAGCCAGTCTCGTCGAGCGAACGCTGGATTGATGCCGTATCATCCGTCACGCCATCGCCTTTCGCGCCAAACGCAAGGACGTTCTTAGGAGCAACCGCGACGGTTGTCCCGTCCGCAAGATTGACTACCTGTACGCCATCGCCAAGCGGATATGGACAATCCCATTCATATGCCCCATCGCGCACGACCGCATAACGGGGCTTCTGCCCACCCACACGAATCTCTATCGGCAAAAGCGCATCACGATCTTCGCCATGCACCCTGATTCGCCGCCCAGAGACATCTACCGCCAACTTCCCAAGCGGACGCTCGGCGAAAAGCAGGCACTTGCCGTCGTTCGTGGAGAATTCGAGCGAAACCTCGGTGTCGCCATTCGGAAGGATGCGATGCGGAATGCGGACGTGGCGAACGAGATCATAGACCGCGCCAGCCGTGCGGCGCAGCGTAACCTTCCCGGCGTTAGGGCAACCCTTCTCCATCACCATCTTCCATTGCCCTACATAGTCGCCAAATGTACGCCTGTCGTTCAGGACGAAAAGGTAGTCGCTCGAACGATATGTACGGACGAACGTGATGAGGTCTTCGTTGTCGGAATCGGCCGGCGGACGGTAGAACGGCGCAAGCGAAGCCTTCAGTCCGGCGGCGTCCTGACGCAAAGCTGCGGCATCACCCGCACCATCCTTCCACGTCCTGCGGAATGGCTTCACGGTGATGTCCGGCAAGATTCCCGGAACAAGGTAAACATCGCCTACGATGATTCCTCCATTCCTCTGGAACGCCCGCAACGCCTCAAATGTCGTCTTCGTAAGCACGTCGCAATGCGGTGCGCAGATCACCTTCACCGTGGGTGGAATGCCGTCCCGCGCAATCTCCTCCTCGTAAATCACATATGGCTGAAGGTTCGCCGCGTCCGCAGTTGTCCCGAACTGGAAGATGACTCCATCCCAGCCCCAACTGCCGCGATTCGCGAAGAACGTGGATGCGTAGCTCTCAAGCACCGCAACCTCTGGATCTCGTTCCGGGATGGCCTTGAACAAAGGCCCGAGAGGGATGCCGACCGTGTGGAACACGTTCGATATCGCATGTATGGTCTCTGGGTTCGTGAACTGGTAGCCGGCGGCGTTCTTGTCCCTTGCGGCCTTGCCCATGCGTGGACTTGTCGCATCGAACAATGCGCTCCATGCATAAACGCCAATGCCGTCCATCTGGTGCGCGAAGCAGGCCCAAAGCGCTTCTCGCATGATGTCCGGCGGCGTAGTCATATAGACGGCGTTGGGACGGTCCTTAACCCATGCCGGCTCGTTTGCGACCTTGACGTCCTTCGGGGCAAGACGGCTCCGATATGAGATGCCCTGCACCATGGACATCACCTTCTGTCCTCGCACACCCCTGGCCATCGCCTGCTGCTCCGATATCACATAGTGGACATTGTACGGCTCCGGCGTTGGATACGTCCACTGGTTGTTGTGGGTAAGGTCTCCGCCTGAACCCCAAAGCGGCGGCGTACGCACTATGGGATCGTACATCGAGAGAAGCGGACGGCCAAGCGTCTGCACAAAGATGTCCCTGACGTTGCTCTGGTAGTCGTTCCAGCCATCACCCGTCTTCCAGAACCAGCGGTAGAACTTCATCAGCCGATAATCTTCATCCACGACACGCGAGACGGGAAAATCGGAGAGACGCAGGTAATGCGGTGCGACGCGTCCGTTCTCCACCTCCGGCGGAACGTCCTCGCCTGTCGCTTCGCGGTACTTGTGGGCAAAGTACTCCCGCGACGATGGGCAAGAGCCGTCCCTTACCTCGCTGGACGGCTCTACGCCGATGCAGGCCGGATGCCGGGCAATGGTCTCGGCAGTCAAGCGGACACCCTTCAATGCCGCCGCCATGGCCTCGTCCCAACCCATGTCGGCGTTGCGCCGATGCTCGCTCCCGTCCTTCAGGATGCGGGGATATTTCGCGACAAAGGTCTTGTGCTGCGGAATCGCCAGCTGCTCCATGTAGTCGCAACCGTCCTCAAGGATGCGATCCATCCACCGTTTGCGGGTGGCCACAGACTTCGGATCGAAACGGCCACTTGCCACCGAAT